>NZ_JAJGWR010000005.1:0-192148 GCF_021390755.1 Tenacibaculum piscium
ATGGAAAAACTACAATACTTTTAGAGGAGATGCTAAATTTAGTACTTGGATGTATCGAGTTGCTTTAAATACTGCTATTTCTTTATATCGAAAATCTACAAGAACGGTTAAAACACAAAATATTGCCGACTATAATTTTAAAATCAAAGCGATAGATTATGACGATACCCAAGAATTACAATTAGAAAAATTATATAAAGCAATTCATCAATTAAATGATATTGATAAAGCGCTTATACTCTTGTATTTAGAAAACAAACCCTACAAAGAAATATCGATAACATTAGGAATTAGTGAGGTAAACGCGCGTGTAAAAATGAACAGAGCGAAAGATAAATTAAAAAAAGTATTAAACCCATAACAAATGGAGTTAGATAAATATAAAAAAGCGTGGAGGAATCAGTCGAAAGAAACAAATAACGTTTCTAAAACGGCTATTTATAAAATGGCACATGCTAGGTCGTCTTCTATTGTAAAATGGATTTTTATTATTGGAATTTTAGAGTTTTTATTTTGGCTGATTTTAAACCTTTTTACTGCCAATAGTAAATACCTGAAAATTTATCAAGAACTAGGTTTAACCACGATAATTGATATTACATATTATATTCATTACACCGTTATCGCTATTTTTTTATACGCTTTTTATAAAAATTATGCCTCTATTTCAATATCTGATACTACAAAAATTCTTATCAAGAAAATTTTAAACACCAGAAAAACAGTAAAATACTATGTATATTTTAATTTAATCTATATGATTTTAGTTTATATTGTACTCTTGTATTGTATTATTACAGATTTAGATGTCTTAATCGCTTACTATAAAAATCAAGGAATAACACCTCCGACCAATAAAAATCAGCTATCAATGACTTTAATACTAGGAGCAGTAACTTTATTAAGTGTTATGTTTGGGTTTTTATGGATTTTTTATCGAATAATTTACGGAACATTAATCCGAAAATTAAATAAAAATTATAAAGAATTAACTAAGTTTGAATAACTAAAATTGAAAATTTGAAAAATTAAAAAATTAAGTTTTATGAAAAAAATAATAACAATTGCTCTTTTTTTATTCGCAATGACTAGCTTTTCTCAAGAAGATAGCTTCTGGGATACGGTACGATTTGGAGGAAGCTTCGATTTAAGTTTAGGAGGTAATAATACTTCTGTTGGTGTTTCACCAAGTGCTGTGTACGATTTTAATGAAGAGTTTTCAATCGGTGGTAGCCTTGGATATTTACACAATAAAAGCAATAATTATACTGCAAATATGTATTCGGTAAGTATTATCGGTTTATACAGACCTATCAATTATATCGAATTTTCTTCGGAATTATCACAATCTTATATCAATAAAAATTTTAATAATAATACCATCAAAAATAATAATGATGAAAAATATAGCTATCCTGCTTTAAATTTAGGCGTTGCCTATATTCAAGGAAAAATTACCTTTGGCGTTCAATATAATGTGTTACACAAAGAAAATAAAAGTATTTACGCAAATGCATTTTCGCCATTTGTAAGAGTATTTTTCTAAATTTTCCTGAATTTTAAATATTTAATGAAAATCAAATACATTCAATTGTATTTGATTTTTTTTGTCATAAATATTCTTGATTAAAAATAATTTTATAGCTAAAAAAAAATACCGTAAAGAAGCTTAGCCCCGATTGAAGCAACTGTTTGAGCTCTTTTTTTTGATTTTTCTTCAAAAAAAAAGCGAGTGCGGAAAGCGGGAAATAGCTCCAAATCAAATTATTTATTACCTAATTACTGTTTTTAACTATCATTTTAAAATGTATTTTTGCCGTATGATTACACAAGAACAGCTTAAAAATATAACAACACGCATCAGCAAACTAAAAAAATATTTAGATATTGATAAAAAATTGATTGAAATTAATAACGAAGAAGAAAAAACAGCCAATCCTAATTTCTGGAGTAATCCAAAAGAAGCTGAAGAGGTAATGAAATCACTCCGTTTTAAAAAAAAATGGGTAAGTGATTATCAATCAGTTATTTCAATGAATGAAGACCTCGCTGTATTATACGATTTCTACAAAGAAGATGCCGTAGATGCCTCAGAAGTTATCGAACAATTTGATAAAACAAGTGCTTTCTTAGAAGATATCGAGTTTAAAAATATGCTATCTGATGAAGGTGATAATTTAAGTGCAACTATTCAAATTACCGCAGGTGCTGGCGGTACGGAAAGTTGCGATTGGGTAGCAATGCTGATGAGAATGTACTCGATGTGGGCTGAAAAACAAGGATTTACCTTAAAAACATTAAACTATCAGGCAGGCGATGTTGCTGGCATAAAAACAGTTACTTTTGAAGTTATTGGCGATTATGCCTTCGGATGGTTGAAAGGAGAAAATGGCGTACATCGTTTGGTACGAATTTCACCCTTCGATAGCAATGGAAAACGACATACCACTTTTGGCTCGGTGTACGTGTATCCTGTGGCTGATGACACTATTGAAATTGATATTAATCCTGCGGATATCGAAATTGTTACCGCACGTTCTAGCGGAGCTGGTGGACAAAATGTGAATAAAGTAGAAACAAAAGTACAATTGACTCACAAACCTAGCGGTATTCAAATTCAATGTTCCAATTCTCGCTCGCAACACGATAATAGAGCAACCGCTTTAAAAATGCTGAAATCACAATTATACGAAATCGAACTGCAAAAAAGATTAGCAACTAGAGAAAATATCGAAGCAGGAAAACTAAAAACCGAATGGGGAAGCCAAATTAGAAACTATGTAATGCATCCGTATAAATTAGTCAAAGACGTACGAACAGCACACGAAACAGGAAATGTTGATGCCGTTATGGATGGAAATATTAATCCGTTTTTAAAATCATATTTAATGCTAAACGGACAAAAAAAATAAATATAACTACACGAAACCTCTCAAAATCACTTTAAATAAAATGATTAAAATATACCACAATCCACGTTGTTCAAAATCGCGCCAAGGTGTTGAAATACTAGAAAATTCAAAAAAAGAATTCGAAATTATTAAATATTTGGAAAATATTCCTTCTGAAAAAGAATTATCAGAAATTATAGGACTTTTAAATATAAATCCGATTGAATTGGTTCGTAAAAATGAAAAAATCTGGAAAGAGAACTTCAAAAAACAATTTGAAAACAACGAATTATCAGACACACAACTTATCAAAATAATGGTAGAAAATCCAAAACTAATTGAACGTCCAATTGTTATCAATAAAGAAGAAAACAAGGCTGTAATCGGACGTCCAACAGAAAATATTTTGACAATAATTTAAATAAAAAAACAATACATTAACACGAGTAAAAATAAGTAAAATGATTAAAATATACCTACTTGCTCTTTTTTTCTTAGCTACAACCTTTAAATTAAGTGCTCAAAATAATGACAATAATGATTCGTATCTTGAATTTTCTGCCTCACAAATAACAACTGCTCTGAAAATCAGCAAAGAAAAAATTTCTAACGAAGAAATATCTAATTTTTCTTTTAATAAAGGCGTTGAATATCAAGGTCAAAATTTTTGGTCTGTGGCTACAAAAAATCAAGAAACTTATTATTTTAATAGTTCTAAAAACTTTGAAAAAGTAACCCACACAAAAGAAAATTATAATTCTCTAATGGAATATATTATTGAACAAAGTGATTTTTAAACTCAACATAAAAGCACTCAAAAGAAAATTTAACAAAGAATATTTCAAACTAAATTGAGTGCTTTATTTTTTTATAAATATTGACCTAAATGACCTAAATTCAGATTGTAAAAACCCCAATCCATAGCCTAGAAATTGTACAAATGTTGTTAATTTACTTAAACTAGCAATATATAAATTTTTATTTTTCAGATAAGCATCTATAAAAATAGCCGTAAAATAGCCTACATAAAAAACACAAAATTGCCAAAATCCGAAGAAAAGAAACAAAATACTCATCAGAAAACCGACCATAAACAAACTCGGAAACCAATACGTTATTTTGGCTGTTTCGGGATATTTTGCATTTAAAATAGGACGAGCTGTTCCAAAAGCAAAGGTTTGTTTAAAAAATTGACGAATCGTACTTCGGCGTTTATGATACACAAAAGCGTTTTCTAGAAACTGTGTTTCAAAACCATTTTCCCACAAACGAAAGGTCAAATCAATATCTTCACCTGCTTTCATTTTTGAAAATCCAGCAGTTTTTAGAAAGGCTTTTTTTGATATTCCAAAATTAAAACTCCGTGGCTGAAACTTTCCAATCCCTTTTTTTTTACCTCTAATTCCGCCTGTTGTCAGCACCGATGTCATCGAATAATTAATCGCTTTTTGCAAAGCTGTAAAATTTTCATGTGCGGTATCGGCACCTCCAAAAGCATCGGTATATTTTTTTGTTAAGCCTTTTTTTACTTCGGATAAATATTGTACGGGAAGAATTACATCGCTATCTAAAATGATAAAATAATTTCCTGAAGCCCGTTGCATTCCGTAATTTCGGCTTGCTCCTGCCCCACTATTTTCTTTGTAAAAATAGGCAATATTTAATATTGATTTATATTTCGCTACAATTTTTTCAGATGATTTTTCAGAGCCATCTTCAACAATAATAATTTCAAAATTTTCTTTTAGAGTCTCTTTTAAAGTATCCTCTAAAAACGTTTGTTTTGTCAGACTTTCTAATAATTCTTTAATTTCTTTTGGGCGATTATAAACAGGAACTATTATGGAAAATTTCAACGTCATTTGATATTTTAAACTTAATTTACATCTTAAATGTACTTAAAAAATTAATGCAACGAATTTTGATTGATTTGATTGATTTGTCTTGTAATTCCGTCCCAAAGATTTACACGTTTTTGTAATGATTCTTTAGCATAAAATAAAACATCTTGCCATTTTTGGGCATCATTTCCGCATAATTCTTCAATCATTTTTAAGGACAAAGGACCGTGTTCATCGCCATCTAATTCGATGTGTCTGTTTAAATAATAGCTTAATTTTGTATAATTTGAATTTTCATTTTCTTGAGTATTTTTAACAATTTCAAGAAACATATCAGGAATTACATCTTCTCGTCCGAAGGTAAAACTCGAGGCAATAATATGCGGTGCATTGGTTTGAATAACTTCAAAAGAAAATAAGACAAAATCTTTTACTTCTTGTAATATTGATGTTTTATCTAATGCTTTTTCTATGGATTTTCCTTCGATAATTTGGTCGATAAAAACAGCTATTTCTTGCGTACTTGCGCCTGCTTGATTCATGGCATCAATATACATTTCAAAATGACTTTTAGGTTCGCCGAGTTCATTTACATCGGTTTCTTCACCTAAAACTATTTCATTAATAAACCGTGCTGTTTTAGGATTTTCAACAGGAAGCCACGGCAAAGTTGTACACGTTAAGTTGCGTTGTAACGCTTTTAATAGCGACATAAAATCCCAAACTGCAAAAACGTGTGATTCCATAAATGTTTTTACATCATTGATATTTTTTAAGCAATGATATAAAGAATGTTCTTTTAATTGGGTTCTTAGAGTTGTTAATTCCTGTTCTATTTGTGCTATGTCTAAAATATGCTTCATATTAAAATATTAAAATGCAAATTTAACGATTTGCCTTTTAATCTTATTTTTAAGGATTGTTAAAGTTATTAGAATTATTCTTCTGTAAATTTTTCCATAACGGCAGTACTTACGCCCATGTTTGAGAATCCGCCATCATGAAATAGATTCTGTAACGTTACTTTTTTTGTTAGATCAGAAAATAATGATATGGTATAATCGGCACATTCTAAAGCGGTTGCATTTCCTAGTGGCGACATTTTGTCGGAATAGGCAATAAATCCATCGAAACCTTTTACACCTTGTCCTGCTCTAGTTGGCGTTGGCGATTGCGAAATCGTATTGACACGTACTTTATAATCTCGTCCAAAAAAGTAGCCAAAACTACGAGCAATCGATTCTAAATACGCTTTATTATCCGCCATATCGTTATAATCTGGAAACACACGTTGTGCCGCCATATAGCTTAACGCAACGATACTTCCCCACTGATTCATGGCTTTTTTATGATATAAAACATTCATTAATTTATGAAATGAAACCGCAGAAACATCAGCACCTTTTGCGGTAAAATCATAATTTGGATCGGTATAAGGACGCTTTTTACGCACGTTTACCGACATTCCTATGGAATGCAAAACGAAATCTATTTTTCCGCCTAAAATTTGGGTTGCTTTTTCAATTAAATGGGTTAAATCATCGATTGAAGTTGCATCAGCTGGAATAAGTGATGCACCTGTTTTTTCGGCTAATGCTTCAATATTTCCTAAACGTATTGCTGATGGAGAATTAGTTAATACAAATTCTGCTCCTTCTTCACAAGCACGTTCGGCAACTTTCCAAGCGATAGAATTTTCATCTAAAGCCCCAAAAATAATACCTTTTTTACCTTTTAATAAATTGTACATATTTATTTTATACTTTTATATGCTATTATTTTATGCTTTTATAATATTTTTCTTAAAATTGTTTTTCTAATTCAACAATTCTTTTGCGTGAATTAACGCACTTTCAGACACCTCTTTTCCACTTAACATTTCTGCAATTTCGATAATCCGTTCTTTATCAGAAAGTAATTTTAAATTAGAAGTTGTTACGCCATTTTCTTCACCTTTATACACTTTATAATGTTGCAATCCTTTACTGGCAATTTGCGGTAAATGCGTAATGGTTATTACTTGCATTTCTCGGCTCATATCTTGCATTATTTTGGCGATTTTATTGGAAACTTCACCAGAAACTCCTGTATCAATTTCATCAAAAATAATGGTTGGAAGTTGTATATTTTCTGATAAAATTTTCTTTACAGATAGCATAATTCTCGATAATTCTCCACCAGAAGCGACTTTTTTAAGTTCGCCAAAATTCCCACCTTTATTTGCTGAAAACAGAAAATCTAGGCTATCTTTTCCATTTGAAAAATACTGATTCGACTGATTTAATGTTATTGAAAAACGAGCATTTGGCATTCCTAATTCTGAAAGCAAACCTTCTAATTCTTTTTGTAATTTTGGAATTGCTTTATTTCTAGCTTTTGTGATTACAAGTGCAATTTCGTCTAATTTTTGAGCGATTTTATGTATTTCGGCATTTTTAGCGGCAATTAAAGTACCAGAATCTTCCACTTGAGCTACCTTTTTCGCCAATGCTTCATAAATAACGAGTAATTCTTCGATAGATGCTACCGAATGTTTTTTCTGAAGATTATAAATTACTTGTAATCGGTCATTTAATTCTTCTATTTCATTGGGATTGAAACCGACATCTTCATTAGCGTTTTCTAATTCGGTAACAACATCGTCTAATTCTAGTTTGATGCTGGTAACTCTACTTGTTATTTCTTGATAACTTTTTGAATATTCGCTTATTTTTTGCAGATTATTTTCTAATAAATACAATAGATTTTGCAATCCAATTTCATCGTTTACAGCAATTTCTAGTGCTTCTGATAAGCTAACTTTTATTTCTTCAATATTATTTAGTTTCTCTAATTTTTCTTCGATGATTTGTTGTTCGCCAGCAACTAATGCTGTTTGTTCAAATTCATTGAAAAGATGTAAATTATAAGCGTATTGTTCTTTTGATTTTAAGGTTTCTTCCTCTAGAATTTTACGTTCTTTTTTTAATTGGGTATAAATTTTCAGATTTTTTTTATAGGCAATTATTGCTGATTTATTTTTAGCCAAGGCATCAATAACGGAAAACTGGAAACTTGTATCGGATAATTCAGCAGTTTGATGTTGCGAATGAATATCGATTAATCTTGTTTTTAAGGTTGTTAGAATTGATAATCGAACAGGCGTATCATTTACAAAAGCTCTTGATTTTCCAGAAGGAAGAATCTCCCGTCTTATGATTGTTTCTTGTTCATAATCAATATCAAATTCTTGAAATATATTTTTCAAATCATATTCTCCGACTTCAAACTTGGCTTCGATAATACATTTTTTTTCGGTATTTTTCAAGGATGATAAATCGGCACGATTTCCCATCACCAAGCCTAAAGCCCCCAATAATATTGATTTCCCAGCGCCTGTTTCTCCTGTTATTATTGATAACCCTTTGTTAAAATCAATCGATAACTGATTGATTAGTGCGTAATTATGTATAGATAAGTGTGTAAGCAAATTTCTTGATTTATAAGAACTAAAAGTACGGATTTTGTATGTAATTTTAATAAATTAAATTATTAAAAAGCATCAATTATTTATGCTAAATATTTTAGATATTCTGTAAATTACTATTTGAGTGTGTTATCTAATTTAAGCCTATTTATTTATTTTTTATGTTGATAAATAAGTGCAAAAATTAAAATTTGAGAAGAATTTAATGAGAGAAAAAACAACTATTTATGCTGTTCTTTTTTTAGTTATAGTTTTTTTAGTTAAAAAAATAAAAACGATAAATATGAAAAAAAGAATTATTTTGCCTATTAAATATCCGTATCCATATTCGGTTAACCTTTTAAAATCTGTTAGTAGTATTTGCACGATATTGACTAATAAGATTAAAGAAATTACAACCGAAACGTAAAAAATTATTTTTTTCATTTTTAAAATTTCTTAATGATATAAGAAAGGTAATTAAACAAATTACCTTTCTTATATATAATTAACTATTTCGTTACCGTCGTAGTTGTAGGAGTATAAATACCAAAAGTTAAAGCAGAAACTAATCCATTAACAAATGATTGTCTAGTATGCACTGTGTAATTTTTGGCACCGCTAGCCATTTGTTTTGAATTTGAAACTCCAACAGGAGCTAATCCATAAACTACATAATGATTCCATTCTGTAATTTGAGAATTACCTTTTGCACCTTCTCCTACAACACTTGTATAAGAATAACAAGATGTTAATAACATTGATGAAGCAAACATAATTGCCATCATTTTCATTGATTTTTTAATCATTTCTTAAAATTTATTTATATTATTGTTAAAATCTGTTCTTTTTAAAAAAATATCCTTATAAACTTCCATATTAAGACGACAATTTAACATATAATTTTGAAACAAAAAATTATATAATGCTTTTAATTAAAAAAAAGACATATTTAATTTTACTAGAAAGACTACGAAATAAGTAAAAAATTAATTAATATTTACATTAAAAAGGTATCCAACAAGGGCTGTTAATCCCATAGCGATTGTTCCCCAAAAGGTAATTCTTAAAACTGCTTTTACAATACTTGAACCTCCTGCTCTAGCGGCTAATGCTCCTAGAATTATCAGAAAAAACAATGCAAAACCATAGAGTGAATATTCCATACTTTTTAATGGAAGAAAAACTGTTACTAAAAAAGGGAGCAATCCTCCAATGGTAAATGCGGCTCCAGATGCTAATGCGGCTTGCATCGGCTTGGCTTGACTGATTTCGTTAATTCCTAATTCATCTCTAATATGTGCTCCTAATGCATCATGTTCGGTTAATTCTTTTGCTACGATCTGTGCCGTTTCTGCTTTGAGTCCTCTTTTTTGATATATTTCAGCAAGTCGTTGCAATTCAATTTCAGGCATTTCCTGTAATTCTAGTTTTTCACGTTCGATATCTGCATTTTCAACATCTGTTTGCGAACTTACCGAAACATATTCTCCAGCTGCCATCGACAAAGCTCCAGCAACTAATCCTGCTAATGTTGCCAATACAATTGGTTCTCTAAAATTACTTGCTGCGGCCACACCAATTGCAATACTTGCGGTTGATAAAATTCCATCATTTGCCCCTAAAACAGCGGCTCTCAACCAATTACTTCTATGTATATAATGATTGTCTAAATAATGTTCTAATCCTGTATTTTCTGTAGTTTCTTTTGATACTTCTTTTGATGTTTCTTTTTTCATTTTAGCGTTTTATTATAAATAATGCATAAAATTTTGAATTCTATTTTAACACTAATCCGTAGTAATTAATACGCAATTGTGATACTTAAAAAACTACCTACTCTTTTATTTATTGTAGCTAAATTAGTTGATATTTTTCCATTTATTTTTATAGGTAGGCGCAATTTTATTTAGAACAGCGAGCATTTTCTGGGTATTTTCTACTGATGTACCACCGGTAAAAACACTTGATATTTCATCACCTTTGGCATCTAAAAAGACACGAATCATATAATTTCCTATCGCGATATTATGTGTTTTTTGTAAATTGATGATATTTTCAGCGATTTTTTGTTTTGCTATTTGTTCTTTATCAGCAAAATTATCAAGTCCATTTCTATGATATCCGTAATAAATACTACGTAAAGCACTAAATTTTGAAGATAATAAATTATCAATCAACGCAAAACGATTTTGTTTTCCGACCTTATTTTGCCATCCTTTTTCTCCATTAGCTTGTGCTTGTAATAGGACATTTTCAGCTATTTTAAGCGATTCCGTACCACCTTTTAGAGCAAAAGTATCGGCATCAACACCTAAAATTGTGTACACATAAAAAGCGATTGTAGACACTAAATTACTATCATAGCTATTTGGATTAAAAATTAATGGAGCGTATTGGGTATATTTAAAATTAAAATTGGAATCATTAATATTTAAAATAGGCGTTGCATAGCTTGTATTATATACAGGTCGTGTGGATTGTACTTGTAAACTTGCACTAAAATTATTTCCCTTTTGTTCATTAATAATAATGGTAAAAGCACAATTAATACGTTCTTGTTGTTTAACGTTTTTATCTGTCCATTGTTTTTCGTTAATAAACTCGGTTAATGATTTTTGAAGTGTTTCATAGACTTGTTTATTACTGCTTTGAACTTTATCGGTATTTACGGTTACCAACGCATTTAATTCTTGCGATTGCCCAGAAATTGATGATAAAATCATCATTAAAAATAAAAAAATACGCATTTATTATAAGTTTAATTTGTTAGGTCAAGTGATTTAACTGAACGTCACTTGAGCTGACAATTTACAAAACTCTTTTAAGAATTTCGTTTATAATATCGACAGATACTTCTTTTTTAGATTTTAATTCAAATGGTTTTTGATTAAAATCAGCATCAATAATGGTAATTTTATTGGTATCGGTAGCAAAACCAGCGCCTTTATCTTGTAATGAATTGAGTATAATTAGGTCTAAATTCTTTTTGACGATTTTACTTTTTGCATTTTCGATTTCATTATTTGTTTCCAAGGCGAAACCGACTAATAATTGTGTTGTTTTTTCTTGTCCTAAAGATTTTAAGATATCTTTGGTAGGTTCTAATTCGATAACTAAAGCAGCATCTTTCTTTTTTATTTTTTGCGTAGCGATATTTTTTGGTCGATAATCGGCAACTGCAGCAGCTAGAATTGCGACATCAACATTTTTATAATACTGATGACAAGCATCATACATTTCTTGTGCTGATTTCACATTAATTCTATCAATAAAAGAATGTGTTACTTTTTGATGCGAAGGTCCTGCGATTAAAAAAACTTCAGCGCCTAAATCGGCGGCTGTTTTAGCGATTTCAAACCCCATTTTCCCAGAAGAATGGTTTCCGATAAAACGTACAGGATCGATAGCTTCATAGGTTGGTCCTGCGGTAATTAGTATTTTTTTTCCACGCAATGGCAATTTCGATAAAAAATCATTTTCGATAAAAGCAACAATATCTTTAGGTTCAGCCATGCGTCCTTCGCCTATTAATCCGCTAGCTAATTCACCAGAAGTTGCTGGAATTAAAATGTTTCCAAAGTCTTGTAGGGTTGCTAAACTTTTTTTGGTTGATGGATGTTGATACATATCTAAATCCATCGCGGGAGCAAAATACACAGGACATTTTGCAGATAAATAAGTTGCTAACAACAAGTTATCGCAAGTACCATTTGTCATTTTCGACAAGGTATTTGCGGTTGCTGGAGCAATGAGCATAATATCTGCCCAAAGTCCTAAATCAACATGATTATTCCACAATTCATTTTCCGCTTCTTTTTCATAAAAAGTAGAATGAACAGGATTTTTAGAAAGTGTAGAAAGTGTAAGTGGTGTTATAAAATCTTTAGACGCAGGAGTCATTATTACTTTAACTTCTGCGCCAGATTTTATAAATAAACGAACTAAGTTCGCTGTTTTATATGCCGCAATACCTGCGGTAATACCAAGTAAAACTTTTTTACCGCCTAGTACGTGCATATTATTCTGCTTCTGGAGTTCGGTAATAAATTTTTCCGTTCAACCATTCATCGACAGCAATAGCGTGAGGTTTTGGTAAACGCTCGTAAAACTTAGAAACTTCTATTTGTTCTTTGTTTTCAAAAACTTCTTCTAAGCTATCGTTATAAGTAGCAAATTCATCTAACTTATCAACTAATTCTCTTTTTAAATCTGCATTAATTTGATTCGCTCTTTTCGCTATAATTGAAATAGCTTCATAAATATTTTCTGTTGGAGCTTCGATAGCTTCTTTATTATAAGTAATAGTACTTAAGGGTGCTTTCGTTTCTTTATAATCCATTTTTTAACTTTTAACTAATTGTTCTTGTTCTTTATTTAAAGCGGCTAACATTTCATTCGAATCTTCCAAAAATTTTGATTTAGGAAAACTTCTTTTTAATTTGTCGTATGCTTTTATGGCTACTTTAATTCTTTCAGCTTTTCTACGTTGCGTGCTTTTCATCACAAAATCGTGCGCTGCCTTTAATCGAAAATATAGGGCTTCTTCTTTATATTTTGTTCCTAAATAATCAGATAATAAATTATCAAAAGCTACGATTGCTGCACGATAATTTCGAGAATCATACCCTGCGGTATTATAATATGTTTTAGCAATTTCAAATGCTTTTTTCTCTAATTTACCACGTAATTCTGTATAATATTTGTTTGCTTCTGGCAATTTATCAGAATCAGGATACGCATCAATAAATACTTGAAAAGATTCTAATGCCTTGTTTATTCCCGTAGGATCTAGGCTAAAACCTGGTGACGATTTATAATAACTTAATGCTGATAAAAAAGCAGCTTCTTCTTTTTTAGAACTTTTCGGATAATTTTTCGAGAATCTATCAAAATAATATCCTGCTAAACTATAATTTTTCTCATTAAAATTAGCTTGAGAAACCATATATTGAATACGTTCCATTTGCGGTTTTCCTCGATATGCAGGTGTTGCTTTTTCAAATAAACGGATAGCTTTGCTGTACTTTTGTGCTTCGTACATTTTCACGGCCATTTTATATTGATCTTGAACACTTCCTTTGTTTAATACATTATGATATTCTCCACATGAAGATAAGATCAATAGCATTAGAACTAAATACGCTAAGTTTTTAATTTTTTGCATCTTGCAAAATTAGTGATTAATTATGGATTATTAAAACGATTTTTTACGCTAAGTATAGCATACTGCAATAAAGCATAAAAAAGTTATACAATTTTGAAAAAACTACTAATTGTTTGTTAATGTTATTTGTTGATTATTACGCATTGTTAGCGGCTGCTCCTTGCGCTACGATTAACTTTACATCATTATCAAACAAATACAAACCACCTTTATCGTCGCCAATTAAATTAATTTTATCTAAAATATTTCTTGCCAATGCTTCTTCTTCTATTTGTTCTGATACGTACCATTGTAAAAAGTTATGCGTTGCATAATCTCTTTCTTGTAATGTAATATGTACCAAGTCATTAATTGATTCCGAAACCATTACTTCGTGGTCAAATAAAGTCTGAAACATATCTTTAAACGAGCCAAATTCACTTGGTGGCGCCACCAATTCAGAAACTTTTGCGTGTCCTCCTCTTTCGTTTACAAACTTCACTAATTTCAACATATGCATACGTTCTTCATCAGAATGAGCGTACATAAATTGCGCAACTCCTTCAAAACCTTGTGTTTCTGCCCAACAAGCCATTGATAAATATACTTGTGAAGATTGTGCTTCTATTTGAATTTGTTTGTTTAAGGCACTTTCTATTACTTTTGATAACATACTTTTTTATTTTGATTTTAATTATTTTATTGATTATTTTTATTGATTATAAATAACGTACTATTTATACAAAGATGCAAAAAAAAGACTACAATTAAAAAACTGTAGTCTATTATAAGTGTAATTTTTGTTTAGATTTTATGTAAATAAACAATTATTTATCATCTATTTATCTCTAAAATACTATAATGCGTCTATAAAATCTGATATTTTTGTTTGTAATTCTTCGGATGCTTTTACTAATGGTAAACGAACGGCATCATCGCAAATACCTTTTTTTAATAGTACGGCTTTAATTCCTGCGGGATTATTTTCTTCAAAAATATAACTAACAATATCCATTAATTGATAATGAATTTGATAGGCTTCTTTATTTTTTCCGTCCAATCCTAACTGAATCATTGTTGAAAATTCTTTTGGTAATGCCTGTCCTATTACGGATATTACACCAGCTCCACCTGCTAAAACAACACCTAATGCTAAATCATCATCACCAGATATTATTAAAAAATCGTTGGGTTTATTTTTTAGTAATTCTAAATATTGTTGCTGATTATTTCCTGCTTCTTTAACGCCTATTATGTTGTTAAAATCGTTTGCTAATCGTAAAATGGTTGCTGGTTCCATATTTTTAGCGGTTCGACCAGGCACGTTGTACAAAATAATTGGTTTTGTTGTGGCTAAAGCGATGGCTTTAAAATGCTGATAAAATCCTTCTTGCGTTGGTTTCGAGTAATACGGAGCGACGGATAATATTCCATCAATAGCTGATAAGTCTAATGATTTTAACTCCTCAATTACGGTTTGCGTATTATTTCCTCCAACGCCTAATACTAATGGCAAACGATTTTTATTTTCATTTACAATAGTATTAATAATTTCATTTTTTTCTTGTTTTGTTATCGTACCACTTTCGCCCGTAGTTCCGTTGATAACTAAATAAGTTGTTCCGTTATCGATATTATAATTTACTAATTTTTTAAGTGCGTCGAAATCGACACTTAAATCTTCGCTAAAAGGCGTTACCAAAGCCACTCCTGTACCAACAAATTTTTGCATTATATTTTATTTAATATGGTTAAATATTTTTTTAGTTCCTGATTTAAAATCGTTTCATCAAAGCCATCATCGGCAATTATGAGATTATATAATCGGTCATCAATATTTGCAAAACCAGTTTTTAAACGGGCTTGCGATAGCAAAGTTATTGTATTGGTATATAAGTTTGGTGTTTTTATGTAATTAATCAGTGCGTCATAGTCAATTTTAACGAAATTTTTTAAATTGTCTGATTTCAAACTTGCTTTAAAGCCAATATCTTTTTCTGTAAAAATTTTTATATTTTCTTCTTGACTTTCTTCTTGATTTTTGTCTTTTTTTTCAAAAGGTTTGTAAATAAGTACGGTTATATTTTCTTTTTGAAAGGGAAATTTAGTTGTTAAATCAGCAATAATTTTATTTTCTATGGATGGATTATCCAGCAAAACAGCGATTTTTTTAATTTTATATTGTTGTTGTTCTTTATTCTGTGCTGTTAGAATCGTTTTATTATAAAATTTTTGGATTGATTTTTCTTTAAGTTTGCTTATCATCTTGGTCTTATTTTTCTTGAATTTCGAGCAATAAAAACTGATTTAATTGCTTTCCATATACTTGAAAATTATCATCAGCAACTAAAATTAGCGAATTATTTCCATTCGACAATTTTTCCCCGAGGGTAATTCCTTCCATATTATCGATAATTTCATGGGTTAATTGATGTTGAATTGATTTAAAATCGAACACTAATTCTTTTTTAAGTGGGATATATTTTTCTTTTTTCAGCGATTGAATTTCTAAGGTATTTGTTGAATTTTCATTGATTGTTGCTTTAAAAATTCTGATGGTATTTCCGAGAGTTCCATAACCGCTTTGATAGCTTCTTTCCACAATAAGAAAGGTGTTTTTTTTGTATGCCAGAATTGCGGTAACGCCGTTTAAATTGACGTTTCCTTTTGCGGGTTTGTCAATTTTTTCTAGCTGATACGCAAATTGTTTGGTTGCTTTTTTGGTTTGATTATCGAAATACGTAATTCGTATTGGCGATTGTGTTTTATGAAATGTCGGTTCTTCGCCATCTGTTTCTAGTGGCGCCTCCATAGCGACCCAAAATCCTTTTTTATCGAAACTTTTTGACGAGCTTTCAAACGTGCCATTATGTTTTGGTTTTGCGTTTGAATTTGCGTTAAAATAATCGGGAATTGTTATTTTTTCTTGAAAATTCCCTACCGTATCCACGGTAAAAATTGTTGGGTTTTTGCCATTACGAATACTTCCTTCACTTACTAAATTGAGTTTATTTTGGGTTACAAAAACCGATTCTAAATCTAAAGTATTGTTTTTATAGAAGTGGCTATTTTTATTTATTTGAATACAATTTTTAAAGTTTACATTTTTGATACTGTCATTTTTGATGATAATATCACCAATTAAAACTCGTGGATTTTTGGCATCATCCACGACCATATAATATTGATTATTCGCAAAATCAATTCCTGAAATTCCTCCGATGATGGTATTTTTAAAATTCAAGGAATCTTTCACAATAAATTCATTTAAAAACTTCAGGCGTATTTCGGATGTTTTTGTTTCTTCTACTATTTTTTGTGATGTTTTACAACTTCCAAAAATGATAAAAATCAACAATAAACTGATATATAAAAATTTCTTATTCATCCAACAAAAATACTATGTTTGATAAATATTCTATTGTTTTTCATCTAAAAAATTAAACAGTCATGATATCAGTTTAAAAAAGTTCAAAAAAAACTCAAATCATCTGATTTGAGTTTTTTAAATTAAAAATTGATACGGAATTTTATTTTAGATCTTCTAATCTTTTGATATTTACGGCATCTTTTAAAATCATATTACGCTGATTTTCTAAAATAAGTGTTGTCGATTTAGGCAATACTTCTTTCGAATTAATTACTTGGTCATACTCTTCAAGTGCTGATTTTTCACCTCTTAATGCTTCTTCAAGCATTGCTTCATCTGTTTCAGGTGATAAAAAAGATTTTGTATTCATCCAAACTCTATGAACAGAACCTGTTAAGCTACCATTTTGCTCTGGAGTTTTGCCAAAGTTTTTAATTTCAGCTTTTAAATCTTGAGTAAAATTTTTACGTTCATTCGCTTTTTGTTCAAAATAAAGCGTCAGATTATTATTTTTAGCATTTTCTGAGGCAGTTCTATATCCTTTTTCTGCATCATAATTTTTTTCTAATAAACTGTTTAATTGATTTGCTACTTCTTCTGTGTAATTGTACATAATTTTTTAATTTAATAGTTAGTGGCAAATTATTTTTTAGATGCTTACCGTTTTAACATCTTTTAATTAATTAGTACACCACAAAAATACAAGGCTATTACGTTTCGTTTTTGCTCATATGATTTAGATTGTAACTCATTTGAATTTATCTTGTTAAAACTATCAAAAACCATCAAAAACCATTAAAAATTGACACCTATTTTAGTTTAGCAATACATTTAGTTCCGTTTTCATGGCTAATTCGACAGGTTCTTTATCTTTTTGAAATAACCGTGCTGGTAAATTTCCTTTTAAAATGATTTGATTTCCTGTTACAGCTAACCAACTTCCTTCTCGTAAGCCTAAAACGGGCGTTTCATTGAAAATATGATATTCTTTTATTCTGGTTTCACGAGTTTCGCCCATGTGTTTCGAATTTTTAATCGGATCTAAATAATGTGCATTGATATTAAAAGGAATAAATGCTAAGGTTTTAAAACTTGGCGGATATACAATTGGCATATCATTAGTATTCATCATGGTAACGCCACAAATATTACTTCCTGCGCTTGTTCCTAAATAGGGAGTTCCGTTTTCGACCACATTTTTCAGCGTGTCAATTACATCTTTTTTATACAGTTGATTGACTAATTCAAACGTATTTCCGCCTCCTGTAAAAATAGCATCGGCTTGTTGTAATGCTTGCTTCGGATTTTCAAATTCATGAATTCCTTTCACTTTTTTATCAATTTTAGCAAATGCTTTTTGGGCAATTTCGGTATATGTATCGTAACTAATTCCGCTAGGTCTTGCGTAGGGAATAAACAAAATAGTGTGTGCTTTTTCAAAGAAAACAGCTAATGTTGGCAATAAATATCCTAAATATTCACTCCCGTGAACTGTTGATGTACTTGCGATTATTAATTTTTTCATAGGTCAAATTAACAAAATTTATCATTACTTTAAATTATTTTTAAGATTTTTTAACGAAAATTAAAAGTTCTTTGTTTTACACTTATTTTATTTCTTGATGTATTAAAAATTACTAAAAAATAAAAAATCATGAAAAATAAACAATTACTAATTATAAGATTTTTTCTAGTATTTTTTTCTGGAGTTTTTTTTAAGATTCAAGCTCAAGAAAACAACACATATCGAAAATTTTTATATGCCGATGTTCGTAATAAAACAACTCTTTTAGAAAATGTAAACATCATTAATTTAAACACAAAACAAGGGACTTTCACCACTATAAATGGCAAATTTAAAATTTTAGCCAAACCAACAGATTCTTTAAAAATATCATGTATCGGTTATAAAACAATTATTTTTGAAGTGAAAAACATACATTTCGGAATGCAAAAAAACATATTTATCCTAAATAAAAAAAAATATAAATTAGATGAAGTACATCTAAAAAAACATTCTTTAACAGGTTCTTTAACTTCGGATATCAAAAAAATTAAGAACACGCAAATCATAAACGCAAAAACACTAAATTTACCCTACGCAGGTTCTAAAATTTTAACATCCACAGAAAGAAAATTATATACCGCTATGGGTGCAAAAAATATACTTTCTCTAGATTATTTACTTAATAGTGCTTCTGGAAGAATAAAAAAATTACAAAAATTACAAACTATTGAAAATTTAGAAAAAAAAGTCAAAAAAATAAAAAACACCTATACTTTATCGATTATAAAAGAATATAACATCAAAGAAACGCACGTTTATAAATTCATTTACTTTTGCACTACTGATGAAAAATTCAATCAAATTTATAATTCAACAGCAATAACAATGATTCGATTTTTAAAAAACAAAGCCGAATTATTTAAAAAACAATATCCAGCCGATTATCAATTATAACAGCTTCTAAAACGAAATAAAACAACAACCATGAAAAAATTTATAATTCTTCTATTGATACTTCCGCTACTCTCTTTTAGCGTTCATAAATATTATATTTCACTGACAGAAATCGACTATAAACCAGAAACGAAATCGGTACAAATAATTATGAATGTTTTTATTGATGATATCGAAAATGCCATCAATAAAGAATATAACGTAGATTTACAGCTCGTATCAAAAAATGAATTAAAAAACTCTGATACTTTGTTTTTCAAGTATTTAAAAAAACATTTTAAACTAAAAATCAATCAAAAAGAAGTACATTATAATTTTATCGGTAAAGAATATGATGGTGATATTGTCTTTTTTTACTTAGAAATAGAAAATATTGCTGATTTTAAAACCATCGAAATACAAAATAATGTATTAATGAGGCATTTTTCGGAACAACAAAATTTAATTAAAGCATCTGTAAATAAAGAACGTAAAAGTTTATTTTTAACTAAAAAAAAGGATACCGATATCTTAAATTTTTAATTAACATCTTTTAAATTTTATAAAGCTATGTTAATTATGGAACAAATTTATTTTGTAAAGCGCAAATTTAGTAACTTTCGGAATATTTTAAAAAACTCTTTAAAAACTCATTTAAAAAATCATAGAATTTATCATAAATTATAAAAAATCAAACTTAATATCAAACTAAAAGTCTAAAAATCAAACTTAATTAAACTCAAAATAAAAAATGAGAAAATATTATACCCTGTTGGTGGTGGCTATTTTTGCTTCATCGACAATATTTGCACAAAAAACACCTCAAAAAGGTCATACGGATCAAAATAAATTTCGTCAATTAAAAGACCTATTACCAACTCCAAATGACCAACGCACCGCATCTGGAGCTCCAGGGCATCAATACACGCAACAAAAAGTGGATTATGCAATGGTGTTGCATTTAGACGAAAAAAACGATAAATTATACGGTGATCAGACAATTACATATCATAATAATTCTAAAGATAAATTGGAATATTTATGGATACAATTGGATCAAAATATGCGTGCGCCCGATTCTCAAAGTCCTTTAATTGAATCGACAAGTGCAAGTGCTTTTCAAACTCCTGAAAAATTCGTTGCGACCAACATGAGCAAACCAAAAGATTTTGGTTTTAAAATAGAAGCCGTAAAAAATGGCGATGGTACCGAATTATCGTACACTATCAACAATACGATGATGCGTATCAATTTATCAAAAGCGATTGCTTCTGGTGAAATTTTTAAATTTAGAATCAAATGGAATTATTTAATTAATAATTCGGTAATTGATGGCGGACGTTCTGGTTTTGAATTATTTCCTGATGGCAATAAAAATTATACCATTGCACAATTTTTTCCTCGATTGGCAGTCTATGATAACGTAGAGGGTTGGCAAAATATGCAGTTTTACGGACGCAGTGAATGGGCGTTAGAATTTGGTGATTACGATGTTAAATTAACCGTACCTGCCGATCATATTGTAGCGGCAACTGGTGAATTACAAAACGCAAAAAATGTACTGACCAAACAACAACGAAACCGTTTAGAGAAAGCAAAAACATCTTATAAAGATCCTGTTTTTATTGTTACGCAAGAAGAAGCAGAAGAAAATGAAAAAGAACAAAGTACCAAAACAAAAACATGGCATTTTAAAGCAATTAATGTGCGTGATTATGCCTTTGCATCTTCAAGAAAATATATTTGGGACGAAATGGCAGTAAATATTAACGGTAAAAATGTGATGGCGGTGTCGTTGTATCCTAAGGAAGGAAATCCGTTATGGGAAGAGCATTCTACCCGAGTTGTTGCCAATACATTGGAAGAATATTCTAAAATGACTTTTGATTATCCGTACTCAAAAGCGATATCGATACACGCAAAAGACCAAGGAATGGAATATCCGATGATTTGCTTTAACTACGGACGACCAAACCCTGATGGAACATATTCTGATAGAGTTAAAAATGGAATGATTGGCGTAATTACACACGAAGTTGGGCATAATTTCTTTCCAATGATTGTAAATTCTGATGAGCGTCAATGGACTTGGATGGATGAAGGTTTAAATTCTTTTGTTGAAATATTAGCTGAATTAGACTATGATCCGAACTTCAATACTAAAAAATTACCCAAAGATATTGTGCGTTATATGAGTTTAGATCAGAATAAATTAACACCGATTATGTCGCAAGGCGATTACGTAAAAAACTTCGGACCTAACGCTTATACCAAACCAGCGGCGGGCTTGTATTTGTTACGTAAAACCATCATGGGACCAGAATTATTTGATTTTGCCTTTAGAACCTACGCTAAAAGATGGATGTTTAAACACCCTACTCCTGCTGATTTTTTCAGAACAATGGAAGATGCTTCAGGAATGGATTTAGACTGGTTTTGGAGAGGTTGGTTTTACGCAACTGATTATGTTGATATTGGTATCAAAGATGTTAAAAGTTTATATTTAAGCGATAAACCGAACGAACAAACAAAGAAATTACAAGAACAATATCCTTCTTATTTTGCAGGTTTAGGAAAGTTAGTTTTTTTAACGACCAATAAAAATGATGCGAATTCTTATTCTGTAAAAAGATATGTTAATTCATTATCTTCGGATAAAAAAGCAAGTTTAAAAACGATTCCTGACTATATATATCAGGTTGAATTTGAAAAACCAGGAGGTTTGCCAATGCCAATTATTGTAGAATTAACCTATGCTGATGGTAGCAAAAAACGAGAAAAATTTCCTGCAAAAATATGGATGAAAGATGATACTAAAGTGTTTCGTGTTTTCACTTCGGATAAAGAAATAAAGAGTTTTGTTGTAGATCCAGATTTAGAAACAGCCGATATTGATACTACTAACAATCATTGGCCAAAGCAGAAAACAAGTAAATTTGATACTTTCAAGAAAAGAAGAAAGTAAACAATAATCAATCTAATAATTTATTTTGATAATTTTTTCAGGTTTATCTGACGCTTACCAAAAACCCCCACTTTAAAAGTGGGGGTTTTTAATTAGCAAGAAGTATCGGCAATAATTTTCCATTCTTCGTTTATTTTCTTGAAAATAATCATAAAAACACCGTTTGCATTTCCTGTTTTTCTAGTCAAATAATATGCTCCCATTACAAAATATGAATTATCATTAATTTTAGAAACATCATTGATTTTAAATTTCAAAATTCCTGTATCTTCTTTTGTTGGATAGCCTTTTTTATAATTTTCCAATGTTTTATTCCAGCCGTAAGTAAGTCCGTTACTTCCGTAAAACTTTAGGGAATCATTTTTCCAATATCCTTGCATATAGCCTTCTAAATCATGTTTTGACCATGCTTTTTCTTGCATTTTCAAAACATTTAGAATGTCTTTTTTGTTATTTTTATCACTTTCTTCTTGTTTTTCTTCTTGTTTTTCTGATGCCACTTGACAAGAAATCATACTTACTAATAAGATGGTATATAGCAGTATTTTTTTCATAATTATATATTTTAGTTTTGATTTAAAGTATTAAAATAACGATTTAATAATTTCTTTACTATGAATTCCTTCGGCTTCGGCTTTATAATTTTTAACAATTCTGTGCGATAATATCGGGATTGCAACTGCTTGAACATCTTCAATATCTGGAGAAAATTTACCATTTATAGCGGCATATGCTTTTGCGGCTAAAATGAGGTTTTGCGACGCTCTTGGTCCTGCTCCCCAATCGATATATTTTTTAATAAGTGTGGTTGCTTTTGCTGATTTCGGACGTGTTTTAGCTACTAAACCTACCGCATATTCAATTACATTATCGGCAACAGGAATTTTTCGAATTAATTGTTGAATTTCTAAAATTTCTTGTGAAGAAAGAATTGTTTTTATTTTTTGATTTTTTGTTGATGTCGTATTTTTAACCACCTGAACTTCCTGTTCAAATGTTGGATATTCTAAATGAATCGAAAACATGAATCGGTCTAACTGCGCTTCTGGCAACGGATACGTTCCTTCTTGTTCTATCGGATTTTGAGTAGCTAATACAAAGAAAGGCGTATCTAATTTATACTGATTTCCTGAAATAGTTACTGATTTTTCTTGCATTGCTTCAAGTAATGCTGCCTGTGTTTTCGGAGGCGTTCGGTTAATTTCATCAGCTAAAATAATATTTGAAAAAATAGGGCCTTTTATAAATTTAAATTGACGATTTTCATCTAAAATTTCACTTCCTAAAATATCCGAAGGCATTAAATCGGGTGTAAATTGAATACGATTAAATTCCAAGCCAAGTACTTCTGAAATCGTATTTACTAATAATGTTTTTGCCAAACCAGGCACGCCAATTAAAAGCGAATGTCCGCCACAAAAAATGGAAACTAAGGTATAATTAACCGCTTCTTGCTGACCGATTATCACTTTACCTATTTCTTGTTGTAATTGGTTGAATTGTTTTACTAAATTATTTACAGCGATTACATCAGACATAGTATTTTTTAAGTTTTAGATAAATATGTTTAAATAATTTTGAATAATTTCAAAAATAGTGATTTACAAATTAATAAAATTTATTATAAAACTAAGATTCCCGCTAAAAAGCAGGAATCTTGAATAATCTTAAAAAAAAAGAATACTATTTCGTAAAAGAATTTATTATTTGGTATTTATTTCTTTTTTCCAATCTTTTTTGAAGGTACATTTTTTATAATCTTTGGCTAATTTAATGTACGTTTCTTTAATTTTTTCTTTTGACCATTTCGTAATTTGTTCTTCTTTCTTTTTTGCTAGCGCAAATTTTTGCATTCGTACGTAATCGTCAATAATGTTTGCTTTATGCGTTTTTGTTTTTGTTTTCAAATGAATTACTTTGTACATTTTTTCACCTTCACGAGTTTCATCGTAAAAAATATCAGATAAATCTCCTTGATTAAGTTCGCTAATTCTACCAAATAAATCGGGAGCCATTCTAGTTAATTCGAAGGTTGTTTCTTGGGTATATGGATTGATAATTAATCCGCCATTACTTTTAGTTTCTTCTTCTTCGGAATATTTTTTAACGGCTTGTTCAAAAGTTAGCGTACCATCTTTAATTTCTTTTACCACTTTTTGAATCGTTTCTTTTGTTTCTTTTAATTTTTCATCGGCAATTTCTGGTTGCAATAAAATATGAGAAACTTCACGTCCATTCCCTCTGATTTTGTTCAATAAAATAATATGGTATCCGAAAGGTGATTTAAAAGGTTCAGAAACTTGTCCTTCTTCTAAGGAGAAAGCGACTTCTTTAAACTCTTTTACAAAATTTGTTTCTTTGGTGATAATTCCCATATTTCCGCTATTTTGTGCGGCACTAGGATCATCAGAATTTATAATTGCTTTTAATTTAAAACTTGCACCTGCTTCGACTTGTTTTTTAATTTCGGTAAGTTTATCGATAACACGTGTTATTTCTTGTGCTGTAGGACTTGCTTTTAACACTAATTGTGCAATTTCTACTTCTGCAGGAATTTCTGGCAATTCATTTTTATCTTGTAATCCTTTAAAATAAACACGTATTTCTTCTGGAGTTACGGCTATTTTTTCGGTGATTTTCAACTGTTCTTTTTCAATAAGAAGATTTTCTTTTTGTACTCTTGATAATTCTTTTTTAAGATCTTCAATATCGTTAAAACCGTATGCTTTAATTACTTTTTCTTCACTTCCGTATTCATTGGTAAAGTAAGCGATACTTCGTTTTACTCTGCTATCAATATCTGCTTGAGCAACTACGACACTATCAATTACACCGTGATGTGCGAGTAATTTTTGTTGCATTAATTCCTCTAACATTTCACAGTCGGTAATTTTTATTTTCCCTTCGCTTCTAACCTCAACTTCTTGTTTAAATTTATCGATATCAGAATCTAAAACAATATTTTTACCGATTACTACTGCTACGCCGTCTATTTTGGTTTGTTGTGTATTTTCTTGGGCATTTATAGCAGTTAAAGTTGCTAAAAGAAAGGCACATAAAATACTAGTATTCTTTAAAATTTTTGTTTTGAATGGCATCATTTATCAGCGTTTTTTCTATGTCTCTTATTAATTCTAATTTTCTTTTGTGTAAGATTATTTGTTTAATCCGTGGGCTTACAAAAGTTAATGGTGCGGTTGCGTTTATTGGCAACCTATTTTTTACAGCCACCAAATATACTCCTAAACTATCTTCTTTTTGTACGAATTTAGAAATTTTTAACAAACCCTCTTTTGTTTTTGTTCTAAAAGGCGGAATCATTTTTTTCAAAGTAGAAAAAGGCACCCAAGTAGTATCTTGCAATCGGTACGATTTAAAGTTTAATAAATGGCGTTCTAATTCTTCTCGATCTTCTTCTTTGGTCGATTTAAAATTTTTGATAGTTTCTTTTTTATCTAAGAAATCTTTTCCAAAATACACATATTCGAATTGTAATAGTTCTTGATTTAGTTTAAAATTTTCTTTATTTTTTTGATAATATAATGTTATTGCTTCTTCAGATACGACCGTATCTAATTGTTGTTTAATCAATCGTTCTTTGTAGCCGTTTATGTATAGACTTTTTTTGTAACTATTTACTAAATTTTCTATTTTTTCGGTATTAACATCGGAGATATTTTCAACAGCTTTGGTGAGTAATAGTTCTTGTTTTGCCCATGAATAAATAAGTCCTTTTACGACGATTAAGCTATCTTTTTTACTGATATTTTTAGGGACTAATTCTTGAATATCTTTTTTATAAAGATTTTTATTATAAACGGTTGCAATCGGTGTATGTTGTGTTTGTTTTTGTGTTTTCAGGCTAATAAAATCGCAGGAAATGATAAAAACACTGATAAATAAAAGGATTATTTTCTCAATTTTTTGAATATTGTTCATTTTTTATTGATGATATAATTTTCTTTATGAATCTATTTTATTTGGTATTTACAAAGAGATTATTCCTTTAATAACGTCTGCTTTTTTGTAGTATTCAATTACTTCTTCGGAAGTTTTAACATTTAAGAAGATAGAAATACTATGATATTTTCCTGTTTTTGACATTTTTGTTTCAATAACAGCGCCTGCTGTATCGAAGATTTGTTTTACTTCTTCTTCCTGATTTTCATCGGTAGGTACAATAAATTTGAATAAGTATTTACTTGGAAATTTGGTCGTATCTTCTAATTGTCCTTTTAATTTGATGTAAAATGCGTCTCTATCTGACATAATATTGTTTGTTTTGTACTTGTTTATGCTTATTTCTACTTGTTTAATTCTAAAATTTAGAAATCAGAATAAAATCAATTAAAATAGCTGAAAAGTAGTTTTTAAAAATGATTTATCACAAAATTACATTATTAATTGCTTATTTATTGCAGTATTTGTTACATTTATAAATTGAAACGTATATTTTTGCATCATGCAACAAAAAATAGTTTTAATAGGAGGTCCTGGTACCGGTAAGTCTTCAATTTTAAACGAGTTTATAAACCTCGGCTATAATTGTATGCCTGAAATTTCAAGAGAAGTAATACAAAAAGCACAAAAAGAAGGCATTGACCAATTGTTTTTAGAGCAACCCTTACTTTTTAGTGAAATGTTATTACAAGGCAGAGAACAACAATATTTAGAGGCTGAAAAATACAATACTGATCTTGTTTTTTTTGATAGAGGAATCCCTGATATACATGCATATATGAATTATTTAGGTAGTGAATATCCGCCTATTTATAAGCAGAAAAGTCAACAATATGTGTATAACAAAGTTTTTATGTGTTCGCCTTGGAAAAGTATTTATACTTCGGATAATGAACGTTATGAAACTTTTGATCAAGCCGTTAAAATCGATAACTTTTTAAAAGAAACGTATCTAGAGGTTGGCTACGATATTATTCAAGTACCTTTTGCACCTGTAAAAGAGCGATGTGATTTTATTTTACAATCGTTATAATTGTTCTAATGTCTTTAAATCTTATAAGTTATAACTTAGATTGATGTCTGAAAAATCAACAGCGATACTACAACAGTATTGGAAACACGACTCTTTTAGAACGCCACAACAAGAAATTATCAAGGCTGTTTTAGCGGGCGAAGATACGGTTGCTTTATTGCCTACTGGCGGTGGAAAATCGATTTGTTTTCAAGTTCCTGCTTTAATGAGTGATGGTGTTTGTATTGTTATTTCGCCCTTAATTGCTTTGATGCAAGACCAAGTAAAAAGTCTTGTTGCTAAAGGTATTAAAGCAACTTCAATTACTTCTGGAAGTTCTCAAGATGCTATTATTACCCTTTTTGATAATATCCGATTTGGGCATATAAAATTCTTATATATTTCTCCCGAACGCTTACAATCTCGATTTATTCAGGATAAAATAAAACAGTTACACGTCAATTTAATTGCTATTGATGAAGCGCATTGTATTTCAGAATGGGGGCATGATTTTCGTCCTTCCTATCAAAAAATAGCACTTTTAAAAGAACTACAACCAAATGTTCCTTTTATCGCATTAACAGCTACGGCAACTCAAAAAGTACTTGAAGATATTGTTATTTCTTTAACGTTAGACAAGCCCAAAATTTTTAAAAAATCTTTTTATCGAAAAAATTTAGCGTATCAAATTTTTGATACCCAAGATACGCTTCATCAATTAAAACAGATTTTCATCAAAACAAAAGCTCCTGCGATTGTATATGCCAATTCGAGAGCTCGAACCAAAAATATTTCGGCATATTTAAATGCCAATGGTTTTAAAAGTAGTTTTTATCATGCAGGATTATCTGTTTTAGATAAACAACGGGCTTTTGATAATTGGATGACCGAAAAAACACCTATTATCGTTGCGACCAATGCCTTTGGAATGGGAATCGATAAACCGAATGTAAAAGTCGTGGTTCATGTAAATCTTCCCGCATCGATAGAAAATTATATTCAAGAAGCAGGACGTGGCGGACGTGATGGAAATAAAGCATTTTCAGTGGTTTTAACCAATAAAAATGAACTTACAGACAGTCAAATTTTATTAGAGAAATCATTACCAACAATCAAGGAAATAAAGACTATTCATCGACAATTATACCAACATTTTCAAATTACCAATGGCGAACTTATTGAAACACCTTTCGGTTTTAACCTACTCGAATTTTGTGATAAATATCAAATAGCACCCAAAAAAACCTACAACGCCCTACAAATTTTAAATAGCCACGGAATTATTGAATTAAATACTAATTTTAATCAGAAATCAAGTATTTTGTTTACCGTGACTAGCCAACAAATTTTACACGTACAGAAAACACACAAAAATCTGGCAAGTAAAAAATTTATACAAACACTTTTACGTTTATACACAGGTGTTTTTGAAAATCCAATAAAAATTGATGAGTTTTTTATCGCCAAAAAAGCAGGAATTACCTCGGATAAAGTAAGCGAAGAACTCGAACGAATGGTTGCTGATAATTTATTAGAATATCATAAAACAACCGATACGACTGAATTATATTTTCTGCATCCACGGGAAGATGACACTACAATTAATCGCGTTTCTAAAAATATAAAGGCATATTTGAATCAAAAAAAACGGAAAAATAAAAAATTAATTCGTTTTATTAAAAACAATACACGTTGTCGAAGTATTCAATTATTAGCCTATTTTGATGAAAATAGCACTGAAAAATGTGGTATTTGTGATGTTTGCCTACAAGAAAAACGTACTTTTACAGTAAATTCTACGGATATTATCAAACTTTTATCGCAACAAAATACCTTAACAGTTTCTGAAATCGCCCTGCATCTCGCTCAAAAAGAAGCGCACATTTTAATACTTTTACAAGTATTGATATCCGAAGAAAAAATAGCGATTTCAAATAATCATTATTCTTTATGTTAATTTATTTTTTTCAAAAAAATCAGCATAAATTACTAAAAAATTAACTAAAACTTACTAAAATTTAAGAAATGAGAGATTTACGCATCGTTTTTATGGGAACGCCCGATTTTGCAGTAACCATTTTAAAACATCTTATTGAACATAATTATACCGTTGTAGGCGTTATTACCGCTCCTGATAAACCTGCTGGAAGAGGTCGTAAATTAAATGAATCGGCGGTAAAAAAATATGCACTTTCTCAAGATTTACCCATTTTACAGCCTACAAATTTAAAAAATGAGGCATTTCAAACTGCGTTAAAAAATTGGAATGCCAATTTACAAATTGTGGTCGCTTTTAGAATGTTGCCAAAATCGGTTTGGGCAATGCCTGAATTTGGAACTTTTAACCTACACGCTTCTTTATTACCTGATTATCGTGGTGCGGCACCGATTAATTGGGCAATTATCAACGGCGAAACAAAAACAGGCGTTAGTACTTTTTTTATTGATGATAAAATTGATACTGGTGAAATTATTTTACAAGAATCCGTGGAAATTAAAGAAAATGAAATTGTAGGCGAATTACATGATAAATTAATGTATCTCGGTGCAAATTTAGTTGCTAAAACCTTAGATTTAATTGCTAAAGGAACTGTAAAAACGACCAAACAACCCGAATTAGAAGAAAAAACAGCTTATAAATTATTTACTGATACTTGTAAAATAGATTGGTCAAAATCATTAACTGATATTTACAATCATATCCGTGGATTGAATCCGTATCCTGCTGCTTGGACCACTATTCAAAATGGAGAAACTGAAATTTCTGCTAAAATATATGGCGTTACGAAAGAATTTACGTCACATAATTTAGCAAACGGAAAAATTGTAGCCTCCAAAAAAGAACTTAAAATTGCCGTGAAAGATGGATACCTTATTATTGAACAACTTAAAATTTCAGGGAAAAAATTAATGGACGCTAAAAGTTTATTAAATGGCTTTCATTTTAATGAAGATGCAAAAGCCCTGTAACCCTTTATTCATAAGGTTTTATAGATTATCAGAAAAAAGAACCAAGGTTATTAACATTTTATGATATTTTATTAACAATCTGATGTTTTTTTAAGCTAAAAACTTGTACAATACCGCATTCCTACTATATTTGTTGAGCTATAAAGCAAAAAACAAAAGTTAATTTTAAAACGTATTCAAATTATGAACAAATCAGATTTAATCGATGCAATGGCTGCTGATGCAGGAATTTCTAAAGCTTCTGCGAAACTTGCATTAGACTCTTTAACGTCTAACGTTACTAATTCTTTAAAAAGTGGAGATAAAGTAGCATTAGTTGGATGGGGAACTTGGTCTGTTTCTGAAAGAGCTGCTAGAACAGGTAGAAACCCTCAAACAGGAAAAGAAATTCAAATTGCTGCTAAAAATGTAGTAAAGTTTAAAGCAGGTGCTGGTTTAAGCGATTCTGTAAACAACTAATATTTTTTATTAAATATATTTAAAACAGCATTTAGGAAACTAAATGCTGTTTTTTTTTAAAATAAATTAAACTAAAAAAATGGAAAAAACATCAAAAGCATTTGTCATAGCTTCTTGGGTTGCATTAAGTACAGGTATCATTGGTTATTTAATTGGATTATCTAGGGCTGAAATGCCATTAAATGAAAAAGGATATTATTTTACAGTATTAATGTTTGGTCTTTTTGCCGTTGTTTCTCTTCAAAAAAGTGTTCGAGATAAAATTGAAGGATACCCTGTTACTGACATTTACTATGGAATTTGTTGGTTTGGAACTATTTTATCAATCACACTATTAATCGTTGGACTCTATAATGCCACTTTATTACCTAGTGAAAAAGGTTTTTATGCATTTGCATTTTTATTGGGTATTTTCGGAGCAATTACCGTTCAAAAAAACACCCGAGATAATTTACTTTTTAACAAAGAACAAAAATAATAAAAACTCATAATTTACATTTAATCAAGTTTTTACTTTTTAAAGTAAATAACAAAAAAATCCGCTGAAAATTTCAGCGGATTTTTTTATATAATTTTAAGATTATTCATCATCTCTTTCTTTTGTTGTTTCATCAACAAAATCATTTTTGACTCTTTTACTTCCTTCGTAAAGTTCATATTTTACAAAACGACAATCTAAATCGGCATTTTTAAGCGGTATTCTTTTTGAAGTTCGTAATCTAACGTGTTTTAACGCTAACATATCCGAAGTAATTAACCAAGCTGTTGAATTCGGATAATTATGTTTTAAGGTATCTCCGATTTTGGTATAAAATTCTTCAACATCAATATTTAAACGCTCACCATAAGGCGGATTAAATAAAATAGTTGTGTTACCAAATACCTCTTTTTTAGAGTTGAAAAAGTTTACATGATGTATTCCTATAAATTCTTCTAAATTCGCATTAATAACATTCTGTTTCGCCTTGGTAACAGCTGAAGGTGCTTTATCAAATCCCATTATTTTAAAATGTGAACTGGTAATTTTTTTCAACAAAGCATCTTGAATTACGAAATATAATTCTTCATCATAATCTTTCCAATTTTCAAACGCAAAATGTTTTCGATTGATATTTGCAGGAATATTATTAGCAATCATAGCGGCTTCAATTAAAATTGTACCTGAACCACACATTGGATCGATAAAATTTTCTTCGCCTTTATATCCTGATAATAACACCAATCCTGCGGCTAAAACCTCATTAATTGGGGCAATATTCGTAGCACTTCTGTAGCCTCTTTTATGTAGAGAATCTCCTGAAGAATCTAGGGAAATTGTTAGCCATTCATTATGAATATGAATATGAACTTTAACATCTGGATATTTTAAATCAACATTCGGACGTTTTTTATATTTATTGACAAAATAATCAGCAATGGCATCTTTCGATTTTAAACTAATATAATGTGAATTGGTCGTAAAATTTTTAGAATTTACCACTGCACCGATAGCAAAAGTTCCATCAACATCAATATATTTATCCCATTTTACACGCTGAATTGCTTCGTATAAATCTTCTTCATCAAAAATTTTACTTTTTTTAATTGGTTTTAAAATACGAATTGCCGTACGCAACGCAATATTCGCTTTGTACATAAATCCTGTATCTCCTTTAAAAGAAACATTACGTATTCCTTCTTTAACGTCTTGAGCCCCTAGTTTTCTTAGTTCATCTGCTAATACGCCTTCTAAACCTGCCATGGTAATGGCGGTCATTTTAAAATCTTTCTCCATATAATTGTAAAATTTCATTGCAAAAGTACAGCTTATTTTGGGTTGATAGGAATCTTTTCTTGTTTCAATCTAAAAAACGTAAGATTTATGTATTTTTGCAGACCTTATACTTATGAAAACAACAAACTGGTTTACCGCTTGGTTCGACACAACTTATTATCACACCTTATACAAACATAGAAATGATGCTGATGCGCAATTTTTCATGCGAAATATCACCTCATTTTTAAAACTACCAAAACACAGTCATATTGCTGATTTGCCTTGTGGAAAAGGACGACATTCGGTCTATTTAAATTCGCTAGGATACAAGGTTACTGGAGGAGATTTAAGTAAAAATAGCATCGAATATGCCCAAAAATTTGAAAATGAAACCCTTCATTTTGAAGTTTGGGATATGCGAACGCCTTTATCTAAAAAATACGACGCTATTTTTAATTTATTTACGAGTTTTGGTTATTTTGATGATGATTCAGAAGATATTGCTATTTTAAAAAACATCAAAAATGGCTTACAAGAAAAAGGCGTTTGTGTTCTCGATTTTTTAAATGTTGAAAAAGTTAAAAATTCATTAGTTACTGATGAAATAAAAACGATCGATGGCATTGAATTTCATATAAAAAGAGAACTTAAAGACGGTTTTATTTTAAAGCATATTTCTTTTTTTGCAGATGAAAAACAACATAATTATACCGAACAAGTAAAATTTTTAACGCTTGATAAAATGGAAGTTTATTTTGAAAAAGCTGGTTTAGAAATCAAGCATGTTTTTGGTGATTATGCTTTAAATGACTTTGATAAAAACACTTCGGATAGATTAATTTTAATTGCAGAATAATTATAGAATAATTATAAAATGAGTTATATATTATTAATTATTGCGGTTTTAGTTGGCGCTTTACTCGTTTTACTGTTAAAACCGAACAATAAACACGTACGTTTATTACTTGCTTTTAGTGGTGCTTATTTATTATCAGTAACAATTTTACATTTGCTTCCTGAGGTTTATATGCACACGCAAAATGCCAAAAAAATAGGGATTTTAATTTTAGTTGGAATTATTATTCAATCGATATTAGAGTCTTTTTCGAAAGGAGCGGAACACGGACATATTCATCTACATTCAGATGAATCACAATTTCCGTGGTTGTTATTTATAAGTTTATGTATTCACGCATTTTCGGAAGGTTTGCCGATACATCATGCTGGCGACAATTTACTTGGTGCAATTATTGTCCATAAAATTCCGATTGCAATTGTGCTAACTACTTTTTTATTACAAACGAATTATAGTAACCTTAAAATAATTTTATTTTTAAGTATTTTTGCGATAATGAGTCCGTTAGGCGTTTTAGTTTCTGATAAAGTTCCTTTTTTTAGTGAATATCATACAGAAATTACCGCTTTAATTATCGGAGTATTTCTTCATATTTCAACGATTATACTTTTTGAAAGTTCTGAAAATCATAAATTTAATGTAAAGAAATTTACCGCAATTCTTTTAGGTGTTTTGCTCACCATTTTTACGGTTTAATTTTGATGTAAAGATTATATAAAATAAAAAACAAGGAGTTTAAACGTTTAAACTCCTTGTTTTTTTTGCTTGATATCAAGATTTAATTAAACCAAATTGTGAATGATTTAATTTTTGCTAAATCAGGAATTTGCTCGATAGTTACTTTTTGAGTACTGAAATCTTTTAACCCTAAATCTTCTTTATCTAAAGAGATTGTTGCGTTTAAATCATCAATAAATAAGGTTACGGATAAAAATGACGATTCAATTTTACTAATCGTATTATTCGAGTTAATTTCTTGAAATGAAGAATTAATATTCAACCCTGTATTGGTTTTAAAACGGGCGTCAAAAACCTCAACACTTTTAATAGTTGATATCGAATCTAATTGTTCTTTTGGAACAATCGTTATTAAATGCTTTCCTCCTTTTTCAAAAACTAAGTATTTATCATCTTCTTGAAAAAAGTTATTTCCCTTTGCTCCTTCGCTTAAAACTTTTACAATTGAATCATTTTTAAAAATTACCTCTACTTGTTGCATGGTTGTTTTGGTGGTTAATTCACCTATTTTTCCTTTCGAAATATCATATTTACTATTTTCACATTGTATAAATACTACGGAGATTAAAGCGATTATTAATGGTTTAATTATGTTTTTCATTTACTTTTTAATTTACTTTTTAATTTGGATTAGTTGTTTATTCTGATTTTAGTTAGTTATTTTTTACAAAACGTTTTAAGAGGGTATTTGTTTTATTTTATTTCAATACTTTTTTTAAAATACCAAATACGCTACGGATAAAAGTAGCACTTGTTAGTACTTTAATTAGTGGATTTTGACGTGTACTGGTTCTTGTTGTTGCTTTTTGGCTTATTTTTTTAGTTTCTTGCTGATGAGCTTCCGTATTTTTTTGGGTATTAATTACGTCAATTTTTTGATTTAATAACTCATAAGCACTTTCTCTATCAACAGTATTGTTATACTTTTTTATTAAAGCTGATTTATTTAAAACTGCTTTAATTTCTGCATCGGTAAGCACGCCCATTCTACTCATGGGAGCACGCAACATTGTTCTAGCTAAGGGCGTTGGAATTCCTTTTTCATTTAATACCGATACCAATGCTTCACCAATTCCTAATTGTGTTAATACCTCTTTAGTATCGTAATATTCCGAATCGGGATAATTCTCAGAGGCTAATTTAATTGCCTTTCTATCTTTTGCTGTAAATGCTCGTAAAGCATGCTGAATTTTCATTCCTAATTGTGCTAAAATATCTTCTGGAACATCTTTCGGATTTTGGGTTACAAAATACAATCCAACTCCTTTTGAACGGATTAATTTTACAATACTTTCAATCTGATTTAATAAGGCTTTTGATGCTTGTTCAAAAACCAAATGTGCTTCATCAATAAAGATAATTAGTTCAGGTTTATCGCTATCGCCTTGCTCTGGAAAAGTTTCATAAACTTCGGCTAGCAATTGCATCATAAAAGTAGAAAATAATTGAGGTTTATCTTGAATATCGGTTAAACGTAATATTGATATTACGCCACGTCCATTTTTATCAACACGAGTTAAATCATCTACTTCAAAAGATTTTTCACCAAAAAACAAATCACCTCCTTGTTGTTCTATGGCTACTATTTTTCTTAAAATAGCGCCTGTACTTGCGCTCGAAATACGTCCGTATTCTGCTTGAAGTTCTTCTTTTCCTTCGTTGGTTATAAACTGAAGTAATTTTTTAAAATCTTTTAAATCTAATAATGGTAATTTATGATCATCGCAATATTTAAAAATAATAGCTACAATTCCCGATTGTGTTTCAGTTAGATCTAAAATACGAGATAGTAAAATAGGGCCAAACTCCGATACTGTTGCACGTAAACGGACTCCTTCTTGTTCCGAAATAGATAAAATTTCAACAGGAAACTTCGTTGGATTAAAAGGAATTCCTATTTTTTGATGACGTTCCTCAATTTTTGGATGTCCAAGACTTGGTTCTGCTAATCCGCTCAAATCACCTTTAATATCCATTAATAGTACGGGAATTCCTTTTTCAGACATATTTTCTGCCAGTATTTGTAAGGTTTTTGTTTTTCCTGTACCAGTAGCTCCTGCGATTAATCCGTGGCGATTTAACGTTTTTAAAGGAATTTTCACCAAAGCATCTGTAATGGTTTGTTCCCCTAACATTCCTGCTCCTAAGGTGATAAAATCTCCGTTACTTTTATATCCTTGGTTAATGTAACTGAAAAAATCGTTCGCTTTATTCATTATTATCGCTTTTTTTTTCTTTTTTATTTTTTTCTTGATAAATAACGTAAAAGTAACAAAAATGATTCATAAAATTTTAATGTTGACTATCTTTGCAATCTTATGTTGAAAAAAGAAGTACAAGAATTAATTGATAAAGGTGAAATGCTTCCATTAATGGAGGAGTTTTATACTATTCAGGGAGAAGGATCGCACACAGGTACTGCGGCTTATTTTATTAGAATTGGAGGTTGCGATGTGGGTTGTCATTGGTGCGATGTGAAAGAAAGCTGGAATGCTAGTTTACATCCGCCAACTAAAACCGACATTATTGTTTCTAATGCTAAAGAACAAGCTAAAACTGTAGTAATTACGGGTGGAGAGCCTTTAATGTGGTCTTTAGATTATATTACGAAAGAACTGCAAGATAACGGTATGAAAACGCATATTGAAACTTCAGGAGCGTATGCTTTTTCTGGTGTTTGGGATTGGTTTTGCTTATCTCCTAAAAAAACAAAATTACCTACAAAGGAATGTTATAAAGAAGCAGATGAGTTGAAAATGATTGTTCATAATAAACATGATTTTCAATTTGCAGAAGAACAAGCGGAAAAAGTAGGAAAAAAATGTCAACTATTTTTACAACCTGAATGGAGTAAAAAAGAAGAAATGACGCCTTTAATTATTGATTATGTAATGAAAAATCCAAAATGGCGAATTTCATTGCAAACGCATAAATTTTTAAATATTCCTTAGTATTCACATAGTAAAACAAAAAAAGCAATCAAATTTGATTGCTTTTTTTGTTCTCTAAATCTAGAAAATAACGACTTTATTATTCTTTATAAATCCCCATATTTTCATATTTCTCCATACGCTGGGTGATTAATGCTGCTTCAGTTAAATCTTTTAAAGCATCAAAAGTATTTATGATATGAGTTTCTACTGCTTTAAAAGCTCCTGCTCTATCAGCATGAGCACCACCGATTGGTTCTTTAATTATTCCGTCAATTAATTTTAAACGGTTCATGTCTTCTGCAGTTAATTTCAAAGCTTCAGCAGCTTGTTCTTTATATTCCCAACTACGCCATAAAATAGAAGAACATGATTCTGGTGAAATTACCGTATACCAAGTATTTTCCATCATATACACGCTGTTTCCAACACCAATACCAACAGCTCCTCCTGATGCTCCTTCACCAATAATAATAGTAATAACAGGTACTTTTAAACGAGTCATTTCCAAGATATTACGTGCAATTGCTTCTCCTTGCCCACGCTCTTCAGCTTCTAAACCTGGATATGCACCTGGCGTATCAACTAAAGTTACTACAGGAATACCAAATTTTTCCGCCATTTTCATCAATCGTAATGCCTTGCGATATCCTTCTGGATTCGCCATTCCGAAATTACGATATTGACGTGTTTTAGTATTATATCCTTTTTGCTGACCGATAAACATAAACGATTGATCGCCTATTTTACCTAATCCACCAATCATTGCTTTATCATCTTTTACACTACGATCTCCGTGCAACTCCATAAAGGTATCTCCACAAATAGCGTTAATATAATCTAACGTATATGGGCGATTCGGATGACGCGATAATTGTACACGTTGCCAAGGAGTTAAATTTTTGTATATTTCTTTTTTAGCTTTTTCTAATTTTTTTTCTAGTTTACTACAGGTTTCTGTTACATCAACTTCACTTTCTTCTCCTATAGCAACACATTTTACCAACTGATCTTCTAATTCTTTTATTGGCAATTCAAAATCTAAATATTCCATTATATATAGTTTGATTATATCATTTAGTTCTTTGTAGAGGCAAACATACTAAAAAAATGTATTCTTTAGTGTGCTACTTTTTCTTAAAATACTATTTTTTACTGATTTTGTTTTTTATGATGGTCTTATTTTTCAAAATTCCGTTTAACAAAACGATTATTAAAATAATAAAAGCACCGTAATAAAACTCGGGACTCATTTGTTCTTTTTCTCCAAATATAAATAAGGCTAAAATAATTGCGTAAACAGGTTCTAAGTTGATCGTTAGCATTACGGTATAAGGCGTTATATATTTCATCACTTTTACAGATGCAATAAAGGCGTACGCCGTACAGATACTACTCAATAGTATTAAATAGCCCCAATCGTTTGTTGTTATTTGAAAAAACTGAACGGTAAATTTTTGTGCAAAAATCAAGTATAGCGTAATGCCTAAAGCTCCGAATAATAATTGATAAAATGAAATAATATTAGCATCATATTTTTTGATAAAAAGTCCATTTAAAACCGCAAATAATGCTGATAAAAAAGACGATATCAAGGCATAGATAATTCCTAATGTATATTGACTTTCGAAATTAAAAATCAAATACAAACCACCTATAATTAACAATCCTAAGATGATTTCTGTGAATGCAATTTTTCTTTTAAAAAATAGCGGTTCAATAAGTGCGGCAAAAAAAGCACCGGTACTCATCGTTACTAAGGCTACCGAAACATTTGATATTTTTATGGCTTCAAAAAAAGTAACCCAATGCACTGCTATAATGACTCCTGAAATAGCAAATTTCAGAAGTCCTTTTTTATCAACTTTAAACGATATTTTTCGAAATAAAAAATAAATAACTATAAAAACCACCGCCAAACACATTCGATACCAAACTAATGGTACGGAATCTATCGAAATTAACGCACCCAATATGGCAGTAAATCCCCAAATAAATACAATAAGATGTAAATGAAGATAGTTTTTTAATTTATTTTCTTGCATTAAAATATAAATAAAATGAAAATAATCCAAAGACAATATTCGGAACCCATACATTTAATAACGCATTTGCACCAGCAACTGCTCCTAAAACTTCTGCTACTTTTAAAAAGAAAACATATAAAAACATTAAGAAAATACCTAAAGTTAAGTTTATTCCTACACCTCCACGTTTTTTCTTATACGCCAATGCGACGGCAATTAAGGTTAAAAAATAACAAGCAATTGGCAAACTCGTACGTTTATACAATTCTACCAAGTAAATATTTAAGTTTTTAATTCCTCGTGTTTTAGAAATCTCTATGAATTTTATTAATTCAGGTGTTTTCATTTCTTGTGCCATTACATTTTTGTAATTAAAATCTTTAGGCGTAAAAGCAAAAGTGGTATCGATATTATTCCCTGAAAAAATACTATCTCGATTTTTAAAAATTTTTCTAATTTTCCAATTATAGAGTTTAAAAGTACTATCTTTTTCACTCCAATTGATATTATCTGCGGTTAATTGTTGTTTCAATTGGATTCCGTCATAAATTTCTGTGGTGAAATTGTAGCCTGTATTTCTTTTCAAATCAAAACTTTGAACATAAATATACGTACTATCATTTAGTTGTAAACTAAATTCTCTAATGGTTGTATCTGAATATTTTCGTTTTTTCAGATAGGTTCTTTCAAAAGTTTTACGTGTTTTACTGCTTGATGGAACAAAAAAATGATTCATCAATAAAGCAACCGAACAAACAATCGTCGCTCCTATAAAATACGGATATAAAAAACGTGTAAACGATATTTGCGCACCGTTAATAGCGATAATTTCGGTATTTCCTGCTAATTTTGAGGTAAATAATATCACCGCTATAAACAATGCCAACGGCATAAAAGTATTGGCATAATAGATAATAAAATTTACATAATAATCATTAACAATTTCAAAAAAAGTTAAGGTTTCTTCACGTAAAAATTTATCTATTTTTTCGGCAATATCGATTGCTACCGCAATGGGTATCAATATTAATAAGGTAAACAAAAATGTTACCAAAAAACGTTTTAGTATGTACCAATCAAGTATTTTCAAAAAATATGTTTTATAAAATTTTATAAACGATTGTCCATTTGTTTGACCATTTTATCTTTCCATTGCGTAAAATCTCCAGCAATAATATGCTTTCGGGCTTCTCTTGTCAGCCACAGGTAAAATCCTAGATTATGAATCGACGCAATTTGTTTTCCTAACATTTCTTTAGCGGCAAATAAATGACGTAAATATGCTTTAGAATACATCGTATCGACATAGGTAATTCCCATTTCATCGATAGGCGAAAAATCTTGTTCCCACTTTTTATTTTTAATATTGATAGAACCGTGTGCTGTAAATAGCATTCCGTTACGAGCATTTCGAGTTGGCATTACACAATCGAACATATCAATACCTAATGCGATATTTTCTAAGATATTAATTGGCGTACCAACGCCCATTAAATAACGAGGTTTATCTTCAGGCAAAATAGCGGTTACAATTTCGGTCATTGCGTATAATTCTTCAGCGGGTTCTCCTACGGATAATCCACCGATAGCATTTCCTTGCGCTCCTACAGATGCTATATATTCTGCAGATTGCTGTCTTAAATCTTTATACGTACTTCCTTGTACAATCGGGAAAAAAGTTTGTTCGTGTCCGTATTTAAAAGGCAACTTTTCCAGATGATTTATACAACGTGTTAGCCAGCGATGCGTCATGTGCATCGAGCGTTTTGCGTAGTTATAATCACATGGATAAGGCGTACATTCATCAAAAGCCATGATAATATCAGCTCCAATGGTACGTTGTGTTTCCATAACATTTTCGGGCGTAAAAAAGTGCATTGAGCCATCAATATGACTTTTAAACTTTACGCCTTGTTCGTTAATTTTTCTTCTTCCAGATAATGAATATACTTGATATCCGCCACTATCGGTTAAAATATTACGATCCCAGTTCATAAATTTATGCAAACCTCCGGCAGCCTCTAGGGTTTCTAATTTCGGACGCAAGTATAAATGATAGGTATTTCCTAAAATGATATCAGGATTTATTTCGTCTTTTAGTTCAGATTGATGCACCCCTTTTACAGTACCCACAGTACCTACGGGCATAAAAATGGGTGTTTCAATAGTTCCGTGATCGGTAGTAATAACTCCTGCTCGAGCTTTACTTTTTGGGTCGGTTATTTTTAAGTCAAATTCCATAATCGGCAAAGATACATTTATTTACTACTTTTTCTTTACTATTTTTTCTACAGATACAATCAATTTAGGTATCGGCCATGCTGAGTTTATTTTAAACATCACATCAAAAATAAGTTTTTAGGTACGTTTTCTTCCAAATTTTGAAGAAGTTGCGTTTCGTTTTGTTTTGGGTGAATTTTTTCTAAAAGCAGCACTTTTTCTATTAAAGCTGTCTGGTTTTTCAGCTGTTTTTTTTCTTGAATTTGTTAACTTACTCGTTGACTTACTTGTTGATTTGTTGGTTGATTTAGTAGCGTTTACTGTTTTTTTAGAATTGTTTTTAAAAGCTGTTTCTGATGCTTCTTCGGTTTTAGAAGAACTTGAAATCATTTCATTAATTTCTTTCATTTCCTCTTCGGTTAATTCTCTCCAATCGCCCGATTTTAAATTTCCTAAAGAAACATTCATAATACGGTCACGTTTTAGCTTGGTAACTTCGTATTCTAAATATTCGCACATTCTACGGATTTGACGATTTAAACCTTGTGTTAAAATAATTTTAAAACTAAAATCAGTAATCTTTTCGACCTTACATTTTTGGGTTACCGTTCCTAAAATCGGGATTCCGTTACTCATTTTGGTTATAAATTCATCGGTAATTTTTTTATCAACAGTAACGCTGTATTCTTTTTGATGATTATTTCCTGCGCGTAAAATTTTATTAACAATATCGCCATCATTGGTTAAAAAAATTAAGCCTTCGGATGGTTTGTCTAAGCGTCCTATTGGAAATAATCTTTCAGGATGTCCGACAAACTTTACGATGTTATTTTTTTCTCTACTATCGGTTGTAGAAACGATTCCAACAGGTTTGTATAATGCGATGTAAAGTGTCGTTTCTTTGACTGTTAATAAGCGTCCATCAACTCGAACTTTATCACCTTTAAAAACTCTATTTCCTAATTGCGCGATATTTTTATTAATCGTTACTCTTCCTGAATTTATAAATTTTTCGGCATCTCTACGAGAACAAATCCCTGTACTACTGATAAATTTATTAAGATTTATCGATTTGCTATTCGTTTTACTTTGCGTATTTTGGGTATTTTTATTGCTTTTATTTTCCATTGCTGATGCTGTAAAGAAAAAAGAAAATCCTCAAGTTATAGCTTGAGGATACTTTTATTTTATGATTCTTGATTCTTCTTTTTTAATTATTTCGTTTAATTATACTTGTTTATTCTTAATTTAATTATTCAGGATTACTCTTAATTACTCTTGAGTATTTTTGATTTTTAAAAGATAATCATATCCTGTGTACAACGTGCTAAACTTGGTCTTCTGTCGTAATCTAAACCGAGTGTTATCATGTGAGTTCCGTAATTAAAATCTTGTAATTCGTTTAAATTTACGCTAAAACCATACGACATATAAATATTATCTTTTTTAATTCCGACCAATGGCGCAATCGCATTGGGCACAAAAAATTGGTCATTTAAAAAGGTATAACTCAATCCTGCCCACATATATCCGTTATCAATTCCTTTTCTAACTTTGATGTTTAAATCGGTTCTTGAACGCCCATCTTCGGCATAATATTCTACAAAAAGAGACGGTTCTACCTCTATCATATTACTAATTCTTGCTAAAACATAAGATGTATACAATGTAAAACGTCCTAAACCTTCTGGCTCATTGGTTGAAAAATTTTCTATTTTTTTATCTAAAATATTATTGGCATTTACACTAAAACTAAAGCGTTCGTAACGATACAGCAAACCTACATCAAAATTTGAACTTGTTAAAGATCTATTTTCAACAGTTTGTCCTGAATTATTTTCAGAAGTATCAATTCCGAATTGAACAAATTTAAAACTCATTCCTAAGGATAAAAAACTATCATGAAATTGGCTTAACGTTAAATGACTTGCTAACGAAAATTTTGCTCCTTTTTGACTGGTATAGCCATTTTTATCATTAAAAACGGTAATTCCTCCTCCAAATCTATCAGCAATACGTGCCTCTACTACTAAAGATTGTGTATCAGGTGTGTCTTTAACGCCAACCCATTGACTCACGCCATTTAATCGAACCTGAAAACCTGCTCCAATTCCCGCATAACTTGGCGATATTAAAAAAGGATTATCCGCCATATGAGTTATATACTGAGGTAAATTAATCTCTTGAGCCACTAATTTTACGCTACTAAGTATCAGTAAACATATTGTTATAATTATTTTTTTCATGCTGTTTCTCATTCTTTAATTACCTGTCATCTTACTTATCATTTTCCTATTATTTTACTTGTAAACTTATCTTACATTCTGTTTACAATTTACCTATATAATGTAAAATGACCCATTATTTTCTTCTGTTCTCCTGATAACTCACTGTAATAAATAGTATACCAATAATCTCCTGCTGGTAATGGTTTCCCATCATACGTTCCGTCCCAACCTTGGTTTTGTCCTTGGTAATTTGCTATTTTACGAGCATATCTATCATAAATATACACTTTTATTTTATGGTAACCTTCCACCTCTAATGGATACCAGAAATCATTAATTCCATCGCCATCTGGTGTAAATAAATTTAACACAGTTATCGTGATGTATTCACCTGTTACAGTTAAAGTTACTTCACAACCTCTTGCATCGGTTACTTTAATTTCATAATCTTTGGTTTGTAACAAGGTAAACTCATTATCTGTTCCATAATCTATGCCATCAAGCGTAAAATTATATGGAGGTAAACCGAAATCAACATTGGCGATTATTTTATTTTTCTCTGTATCATCAATGGTCATTTCTAAAGCTCGTATATCTTGAATATCAAATACATCCGTAGAACTTTCCGAACAACCAGAAGCCGTATTCGTTGCTGTTACGCTATATCCATCACCTGCTTCTACATCGATAAATTCTCCTGTTGTGTTGGTTGCTATGGCAATTCCCGATTCATTAAATAACGTAAAACTTACGGCATCTTTATATAAATCATCAACAATTGCTTTGATAATATTTCCTGATTCACAAGTATATTCAAAATCGACTGTTAATTGTAAATCAATCGGTTGTCCTGTTTTTATAACCGATGGCAACGCTACTGATGAACAACCTTTATCTTTTCCTCGAACACTTATTAAGTAAACTCCCCCAGCTTTAATTCCTTCGGATGCTCCTAATTTAATTTCATTTAAAGAATACGGATTCGGTAATTCCACATTGTTAATACTGATATAATATGGCTGTGTTCCTCCTTGAACATCAACTGTAATTGTTGGCGTATCATCATTGATACAGGTTTGTTCAACAACTTTTGTTAAGTTCATGGTTAATCCATTTGGTTCTTTAATAACAACTTTTATCGGTGCTTTATCGGTATCTGGTGAAATACAACCAACGACATCTTTTACCATAATATAATATGTTCCTGCAGGTAAGTTTGTAAACTCGCCATTTTGAATAAATTTATTCTCTGGATATTCAGGGTTTGATGGAATCGTGAAAATATTGTATTCATATTGTCCATTTCCACCTGTTGCCGATGCTTGAATAATTCCTGTATCACCTCCAGCACAGGTTACATGTTGAGTTACCTTTGCATCAGGAATTAAAACTGTTGGTTCTTTTATGGTATGTTTATTTGTGGTTATTGTTTCACAAACTTCACTAAATCTATTCGTACTTTTTACTTTTATTTTATAGGTTCCGATATTTAAACCTCCAAAAGTATTTGATGTTTGCCAATCTCCCGTAATTGGAGTTTCAGCTTCATTTAATAATTGATATTCATAAGTTCCAAAACCACCTGTTACATCCGCAGATAACACACCATTACTATCATCTTTACACGTAATAAATCCTGAAACTACATTTAAAGTTGCATCTAAAGCCACATAAGCTCCAATTGTAGCGGTTGTTGTTGTTACACATTGTTCAACATCTCTTACATAAAATGTTTGTAATCCTGCGGTAAGCCCTGTAAATTCATACATAGTACTTGTTGATGTATTAGATGGATTATAAGTAATTCCATCGATACTAAATTCGTATGGTGCTTTTCCGCCTTTTGCTGTAACCTCAACGCTTGCTGTTGTAATATCACACGTAATATCTGCTGTAATATTTGCAGATGCTTCTACTTTAATTGGATCTTCAATTGTAACTTTAACATTTTTAAAATTACCCGTGTTACAACCATATTTATTATCAATAACTCTTACTTGATAATTTCCTGCTAATAAGCCATCAAAAATATTTGACGATTGTTCTACTTCTAATCCACCTAATTCCGTCGGATATTTTAAAATATAACTATAGGTTACTCCAGCATCTTGTATTTGTCCGCCTGTTACGTTTATAATTTCAATACTCGCATTTTGTTCGCCTTCACAAACATTTTTATTTACTTTAGTTTCCGCAGTTAATTTTATTCCTTTCACTAACACAAAACTAAGCGTAGCTTCACAATTATTGATATCTCTTACCGTTGCAGTATAGCTTCCTTCTTCTAGTGTATCAAATTTAGAATTTTTACCAAAGGCTTGTTCTATTGTTGTTATATTATTTTTGGTTTTTTCTAATTGATATTCATAATTACCCCAACCGCCATCGGCTCTTAAATCAAGGAAACCTTTGTTAGAATTACAACTGATAAGCGTTACAATACTATTCTCTAAAGTTAATGCTGGTTGCGATTCTATCGTAAATTCTTCAGATAAAACCTCACATTCTGGAGAATCCGTCATCGTTACTTTCACTTTATAAGTTCCTGCAATTAAGCCTGAAATTATATTTTGAGTTCCGCCAATTCCTGTTCCTATTATTGGAGCTGTTAATGAAGTTCCTGTTTTATCTACAACTTCATAAGTATAATTTCCGATGTAATCAGCAGCTGCAATTATGGTTTCAATATCTAAAGTTACTGTTGCCGTTGCAATTCCTGTTGCGTCAAAACAAGTTCTTCTCGTTTCACCAATTTTGATATTAAATGTTGGCGCATCTTTTACAACATATCCTGTTGTGAATACACAACCTGTATCTGGATTTTTAATTGTTATGGTATAACTATCAGCTTCTAGATTTTCAAATTTCGCAAAATCTGTTGTAGAAACAATTGTTTTTGTATCAGTATAATTTGATGATTTAGCTGTTCCTGTTATCGTATAAGTTAAGTTTGCGATATCAAGATTTGCTTTTACCGTAATTGTTTCTTTATTGCTACAATCTAATTTTTGAGTTTGTGTAATTGTTGCATCTGTTATTTTCTCAAAACCTTTTATTGTTTTAATAATTGTTGTTTTTGCTGACGAACAATTTTGTGCATCATAAATGGTAATTGCAACTTTTCCGCCTGATGTATTGTTATTTTCATCATAAATAAAGAAATCAAAACTTTCTGAATCTTGTTTGATATCGTCTGCAGTATCTGTTGTTCCGTTATCGTACACAAAAACGACTCTATTAAAGTTAGGTTTTGTTGTTCCTGCAATTCCACCAAGAATTGCTTCTTTATCAATTTTTACAGAAGCCGTATTTGTTGTATTTCCTGTTGTACAAGTAAAATCAGTAACGGTTATTTTATCTTTAATATCATCAGGATTAATTTTAATTTCTGATTTTTCAACAATCGTTACATCTTTAGTTGTTGTACAGCCGTTTGTTCCTTTTCCTGTAATAGTATAAGTTCCTGCTGATAATCCTGTGAATTTAAACTCTCCAATTGGTAAAGTTATTGTCGGGTTTGTATTTATAGAATATTCTAAAGGATTAATTCCGTTTGATGTTTCTGTTACTAAAACTTCTCCATCAGAACTTCCGTTACAAATATTATCAACGAGTTTTACTGGTTCAAAAACTGGCACTAATTTATCATCAACTACAATCTCTGATGATTCAATTGAATTACAAGTTCCTCCGTTTTCGTCTGTAATTTTCAGAATATACGTTCCTGCATCTGCGATGCTAAAAGTTGGTGGCGTTGTTGTTGTAATAACTGCAACTGTTTCATTTTCATTTTCTTTATTATAAACTTCATAAGAAAGATTTCCACTTCCGCCTGTTACATTTATTTTATACACGGCATTTTCACTTCCAGAAATACACGTTAATTTCGCTGGAGTTAAATAAAACTGAAGTTCAGGATAAATTGTTACTTTATCATTTCCGATTATTTCAGGAGTTCCGATACATCCTTTTACATCGTTTACGCTTACCGTATAATCTTCGTTATTATTTACAGATAAATTTTCAAAAATATGTTCAGTATCCGTTTTTGTAATACTTTCTATTTCGTTTCCTAACTTATCTTTTAATGTATAAATATACGTTCCTGAACCTCCTTTTGCGGTTACTTTAATTGCTGGTTTTGTATCTGAACAAATATTGGCAATCATTTCCGTTTTAAAAGTAACAGGTTCTGGATTTACAACTTCTTTTACATCAGAAATTGCATCACTACAACCGTGGCTATCTTTTGCTTTTACGATATAGAACCCTTCTTTTAGGTTTGTAAATCTGTTATTGTTTTTATTAGTTGCAAAATCATAACTAGCTACAATCGTATAAGTTCCTGTTTTGGTAACAGCATATTCTAATTGATAGAAAGTATTTCCCCAACCGCCTGTTGCTGTTGCCTTAATTATTGCATTTTCATCATCAGTACAAGTTATTTCTGATAAAATTTCTGCTGATACTTCTAATTTTCCTGCTGGAGCATCTATAATTGTAAATTCTTTTGATGTAAAACTACACGTTGGAGCATTTACTACATCTGTAATTTTCACAACATAACTTCCTGCTTTTAAGCCTGAAATTGTAAGCGGGTTTGTTGTTCCTGTTTTTGCTGGTACATTTCCATCTTTTACTAATGAACTTCCTTCAAAAACTTCATATTTATACTTTCCTGTATAAAATGCTGATGTAAATGCGTTTCCTTTTTGAACATCTATAACCACGCTTCCTGTTGCCGAACCTACACAAGTTGTGTTTTTAACATCAGAAGAAAGAACATTATAAACTGGTTCTTCAACACTATACGATTGCGCTGTTGTAACACATCCTGTTACTGGGTTTTTGATTGAAATAGTATAAATACCTACAGGTAAATTGTTAAAAACTGTTCCTGTAGTATTAGCTAATGCTCTTGGAGTTTCTTTTGAAATTATAGTTCCATCAGGTTTTTTAATTTCAACTTTGATATTTGTTATTATTGAAGTATCTAAATTATTTAATTTAACGATAATTTGCTTATCAACTTCACAAGTTGGTTTATGTGATATTTGAATATCGCTTGGTAATATCGGTGCAAAAGCAGGGATAGTAACTATTTTTATATCTGAATCACAACCTTGGTCATCTGTAACTTTAATTTTAACTGTTCCTCCTAAAACATTATACGTAGTAAACGTAAAGGTTGATGAAGCGATTTGTGTTACATCATCTGTATTATCCGTTGGCGTTCCATTATCATATACAAACTCTACATTATAATTTTTATTTACATCTCCGTTTCCGCCTTTAATATCTGTTTTATCAACAGTTATCGTTGCCTTTGGATTTGCTACATCACAAGTATAAGTAACGTTCTGTATTGCATTTGCTCCAATTGTAACTTTATCTAATTGCTCAATTTTCACATCTTTAGATGTCGGGCATTTATTATCTCCTGTTCCTGTTATTGTATAAGTTCCTACTGGTAAACCTGAGAAAGTTTTTGTTGCTGCATCAAAAGTTTCTTGAGCTGGAGTTAAAGCTCCACCATTTAAACTTATTGTATATTTTACATTCTTAATTCCGTTAAAAACTTCATCCGTAATTGTAATTACACCTGTTTCAGTTCCGTTACAGATTTTATCTGAAGGAGTTGCCTTAAAAATTGGTTCTAATTTCGGTGCTATTGTTATTTCTTCTGAAATTCCACAAGTTGATGGTGTTGGAATCGCATCTTTATCAATAATTGTTATTTTATAGGTTTCTTTATTAACATTTCCTGCTGGAATTGAAATTGTAAATGTTTTACTCGTAACATTATTAGTAATACTTCCATTAATTGCTAATGCTGTATTACTTCCTCCTATTATTTTATTAACTTTTTCAACTTTATATGTATAATTTGATGTTGTACTCCAATTTTCTAACGTAACTGTAACTATTCCATTTGCTGATGTTGGAGATGTTGTTGAACAATCAACTTTCTTTGTTTCTACTAATGTAAATTCAATATCAGGATTAATTGTTATTGGATTTATGCTTGTTGGATTTTCTGTTCCTACACAATTATTTGTATCTGTTACGCTTACCGTATATACTGCTGTTGGTAAATTTGTAAATGTGTAATCTGCTGTAACTCCTATTTGTGTTCTTACTATTGCAGGATTTGAATCATCTGTTAAAACATAAGTATAAGTTCCTGTTCCGCCTGTTGCAATTACCGTAATTTGTCCACCGATTTTATTATCACAAGATGTACTATTTTCTATTAGACTAAATGTAACAGGTATTGGATTTTCTACTTTTACCTCATCAACAGATTTAACATCACAACCTAAAGCATCTTTTACGCTAACTTTATAAGTTCCCTCAGGTAAGTTTTCAAAGATCTTGTTGCTTCCGTTATTTGCAAAATCATAAATAACATCAGCTCCTAAAGCATCTTTTACTGTAATAGCAGTTCCCGAAGTATCTTCTAATTGATATTCATAAGAACTATTCCAACCGCCTGTTGCTGTTGCAGTAATTGTTCCATCTTCTTGCCCGATACAACTTACTTTTGTTGGTGTTCCTGTTACACTTAAAATAATTGCAGGTTCTTTAATTTCAAAGACTTTAGATATTGGCGAACAATTTGGAGAAGCCTTCATCGTAATTTTAACGGTGTATTTCCCTGCTTTTAAATTTGAAATTGTTTCTTGTCCTGAAACATTTATTTTTTCTTTCTTAGGACTAAATGAAACCCCTAATTCATCCAATACTTCATAATTATAAGCACCTGTATAAGGTAATGCTGTTCCTGTTTCTTGAATATTTAAAATTGCAGTTCCTGTACCTCCTTTACAAGATACATTTACAGGGTTTGTAATTACTGCATTATAAACTGGTGCAGCTTCTACCGTATGGAATGTTGTTGCATCACAACCTGTTACCGCATCGGTTACTGATATGGTATAATTTCCTGTTGGTAAATCTTTAAATTCTGTTCCTGATGTTAATGATGTTGCAGGACTTACTAGAGTTTTTGTTTGTGAATAAACTATTGCATCTGTATGTTCAACTTTAATTTCCTTTACATTTCCTGTAAAACTTACTTTAATACTTTCTAGCGTAGTACAAGTTATTTTAGTTATATCAATTATTTCTAAATCTAAAATCGGTGCAAAAGCTGGAATTGTTACTTCTTCTTCCGCAGATGAACAACCTTGGTCATCAGAAATGATAATTTTAACTTCTCCTCCTAAAACATTTGTTGTAGAAAATTCAAAAACATTTGGAACGTCTTGTCTTACATCATCTGTAGTATCCGCTGGCGTTCCATTATCATATACAAATGCTACATTATAATTTCCACTTCCTCCTGACAATTCATTTTTATCAACTTTTATCGTTGCCGTTGGATTTGTACAACTATACGCAACATCACTTATTGCATTTGCTTCAATTTTAACTTCATCTAATTGCTCAATTTCTATTTCATCAGGATAAGGAAATGTACAATCATTTGTTCCTTTTCCTGTAATTGTATAAAATCCTGCTGGTAAATTTTCAAAACTTTTTGTTGTAGTATTAAAAGTTCCAGTATAAGGAATTACATTATTAATATTCGGACTTATCGTATAAGTTAAATCATTAATTCCATTTTGTAATTCTGAAATTATAGTAATTACACCTGTTGAACTTCCGTTACAAATCTTCGTTGTTGTTGCTTCTGGTACAAATTCTGGCTTAACAGATTCTTTAACTGTAAAATCTCTTGTTATTGGACAATTTCCTACTTTATCTGTAATTGTTATGGTATATTCTCCTGCTACACTTGTTGTAAAAGTTGGTGGAGTTGTTAATGTTGCTGGTGTAACTGTAATAACCTTACTTGTATCATTTTTATCAATAACTGAATACGTAAAGTTTCCACTTCCGCCACTTACATTTATTTCGTAAGATGCTTCTGTATTTGTATTTGGAGAAACTCCTGTTCCTGTTTGACATTTTAATTCTGTAACAGGTGTTGGCTCATTAAATACAATATCATCAAAGATTTCTACGGTATCATTTCCTACTGTTTTTACAGTTCCATCACATAAATTCCCATCTTTTACGCTTACCGTATAATTTGCTTTTGATAAACCTGTAAATGTGTATTCTTTATCGGTTATAGTTACTGTTTCTATAACTGCTAAAGTTGTTTTATTTGTTAAAGTATAAGTATAAGGAGCTTTTCCACCTGTTGCTTCTACTTTAATTTCTGCAAGTTTTGAAGTATTACAAACCGTATCATCTTTGGTTACTGTAAACTTAACTTCTGTTGGGTTTGCAATTGTTATATCATATTCAGAAATACACCCTAAAGCATCTTTTACTTTTACTTTATAAGTTCCTGCAAGTAAACCTGTAAATATTTTATTCGTTGTATTTGTTGTAAAATCATAACCTGTAATTGCAACTCCTAAGTCATCTTCTAATTGATATTCATAACTACCCCAACCTTTTGTTGCAGCTACAGTAATTGTTGAAGTTCCACCGATACAACTAACTTCTGTTGCAGAAGCTGTTACTTCTAATTTTCCATTTAGAGCATCTTCAATTTTAAAATCTATTGGAGTAACGGTACAATTTTGAATTGGAGCAGTACCAATTGTTATATTAACAGTATAATCTCCTGCTTTTAAACCTGTAATTTCTTTTGGTGTTCCTGCTGTAATTCCTGTTCCTGTTTTTGCAGGTGTTAATCCAATTCCTGTTGATTTATCTACAATTGTATAATCATAATTTCCTGTATAATTATCAACATCAATTTTAATACTTCCTGAATCTGTACCAAAACAAGATGTATCTATTTTATCAGAAAGAAGAATAGTATAAGCAGGAATTTCTTTTACTGTATAAGAAGTTGTTAATTCACAACCTTTATCATTTTTAATAGTTATCGTGTATTTTCCTACTGGTAAATTTGTAAATACTGTTCCTGATGCTGATGCTGTTGCTGGCGTTGAATCATAATTAATTCCATTAGCATCTACGACTTTAATTTCCGTTGCAATTCCTGTAAATGTTACTTCAATACTTTCATTTGTTGAACAAGTGATTGCTGTTTTTGGTATTGCTAATAAATCTGCAATCGGTGTAAAAGCAGCTATTGTTGCTGATGTTGTTCCTTTACACCCTTGGTCATCATAAACAGTAATATCAACTGTTCCACCTAAAACATTATCCGTAGTAAATTCAAAGTTTGATGAAGCGGTTGGTGTTACTACTGCTCCTCCACCGTTTGGCGTAAATACAAATTCTGCTTTTGTATAAGTTCCACTTCCTTCTGTTATGGCTGTTTTATCAACTTTTACAATTGCACTGTTTCTTGTGTTTCCTGTTGTACACGCAAACTCTGTTATACCTCCATTTGCTACCGTTGGTGTAGGTACTGTTATTGCTTTAAATTCTGTTATTATTATATCTTTAATTTCAGTTGTACAACCGTTAGTTCCTGTTGCTGTTACAGCATAGGTATTTGGTGGTAAACCTGTAAATGTATTTGTTATATTATCAAAACTTCCTGCTACTGCTGGATTTATAGTATATGTTAAAGTTTCAGTACTTGTTAATGTTATTGTTCCTGAATTATCCGTAGCACATTTACTATCGGTAAACGTATGCGTAAAACTAGGTTTTATCGGTTCTGATACTGTAAATGTTTTCTCTAATGTACAAGTAAGATTCAGTTTGTCAATAATTTTAATAGTATGATTCCCTGGTGTTAAAGTTGTAGGAAAAGTAACCGTAGTTCCTATAATATCTACAGCTGGTAAAACACCATCTAAACTATATTGATAATTTCCTGAACCTGAACCTGTATTTACAGTTATAGTTGCTGTTGCATTATCCGCTGAATTATTGCTAGTATTACAATCTGGTACTGTTATGTTATCAATATCAAAAGTAATGTCAGGATAAACATTAAAATTAGCAGTAGCAATACAACCGTTTGCATCTTTTACTGTTAATATTTGATTTAAACCATCAGAAACATTCATTGTATGATTCGCTGTGCTTATTGGTGCTTGAAAATTAGTTCCATCTAATGAATATTGATACTTTCCAAAACCGCCTGTTGTATTAATATCAATAGAATTTACAGCTCTACAACTATTTACCGTTACAAGGTTAATTGTTGGGCTTTGGCTTACATCTAAAGTTTCTTTAGGTAAAGTTATTCCACAACCATTTTTATCAGTTATTGTTACTGTTACATCAACTGTTGCAGGTATTGGCGTTGTTGTTGGATACGAAACACTAACAACATCTCCATTAATAGTTGTTGTTGCTCCTTCTGTTGCCGTTGCTGTATAAGTATAATCTCCAAAACCTCCAGTTACTCCTTCAATTCTGATTTGACCAGGTAAAGCACAAGTAATGTCTTTTATATTTTTTAAGTTACCAGTAAAAGGAGTTCCTTTAAATATTTGGACATCTTTACTTCCCCACTTACAAACATTAGGAGCTGTACCGTTATTTGCATCTTCAATAACAATAAAATATAAACCAGATGACAACCCTTGTAATAAAGGCTCTGGTGCTATTACTGTATTTAGGGTAAAAGGATATGTTACTGCATTTGATATTGTACCATTTATTCCTGCTAAAGGAATATCATTAAGACCATCATATAATTGCCATTTTAATTCTTTACCATTTAAAACACCATCAGTATCTTCTATTTTAAATGATAATTCACCGTTATTAATTCCAGAACATGATTGTCTTGTAACTATTGGTGTTATAGCAACATCAAAATCTGATGCAGGAGTCATTGCCTGATCTTTTGCTTCAGCAATACAACTAGTACTTTTATCTCTTACATAAAAATCATACTCGACTTCTGGAATTATATTTGTAAATATTTTTCTTCTATAATTAGAACCAGGATCATTTGTATTAGTTGCTGATAAAGTAGGGTCTTCAGCATCATACCAAGTTAAAAAACCTGGAACTGTTGATGGATTAATAGGGTCTGGCGTTAAAGAGAACTCAAAAGGACCAACTCCTTGAATTGCCTCAACAGTAACTGTATATCCTGTTGTACAATCACCTGCAATTACTGTAATGGCTATTTTTACACCATTTACACTATAGGGCATCACAAAAAGACCGTTGTTTAATTGACAACCTCGTACAGTACCATCTGCATTTAAAATTCTAATTGCTGGTGTATGTTGTGAACCTGGGGCTAAATTTCTTATACTATATAAATTATCTCCAGGTGTTGGATGTGGCGCTACACTTAATGAAGACGTAAGCGTATTCATATTTGTCCAACCTGTACCGTTATCTCCATCTAAAGTGTATTGTAAAGTATAAGGAGCGTAATCAGCTAAAGTTAAACTTCCAAAATTAAAGTCAAAACCTGTATTTGCTATATCTGTAGTACAATTATCTGGTAAGACAGGTTCAATATTAAGAACTATTGATGGTAATTCTATTAAATCAAATGTTTTAATATCTGTACAAGTAAGATTATCTGTAATTTCTACTTTGTAACCTGTTCCCGCAGGAATATTATTAAAGCTAAATTCTGGTAACGTGTGATTGGTTAAAGTTTCTATTACAGTATTTAAATTATCTTTTAATGTAATTGTAAAAGGAGCTTGCCCAGTGTTTGCAGTAATTTTACCATCAATACTTCCTTTATTTCCATTACATTGTGGTTGATTTTCTGTTGTTGTAATTTTAACAGGCGTTATTTTATCTATTTTAATGTTTGATAAAACAACTGGACACGCATTTGCACCGCCATTTTTATCTTGAACGGTAACCGTATAAGTTTCTGGCTGTGTTATTGTTATTTCATCTCCTAAAATTGAAGTACCTGCCGATGGTGTTATTGTATATTTATAATCCGCATCACCGCCGTTTGGTATAATTACAATTTTACCATCTTTACAACTAATATTTGTAGCTGTATGCGTAGCCGATAATTCAGGGTAAATAGTTACTTTATCACTTACTTCACAATTCGATTTATCTCTTACTGTAATTGTATGTTCTTTTGGCGATAAACCTGTAAGTGTGTATGTTTCAGTTGTTGCCGTAGTTGATGTTGGCGTTAAATTTTGCCAAGTACCCGTATTTGTTTTAATTTGATAATTACCATTTCCAGCTGTTATTTCAACAACGATAGTTCCGTTAGTTCCGTCATAACAATATTCTGGCGTTAATTTAAATTCGATGTCTTCCTTCTGATTAACAACAACCGTAACAGGATCTGACTTACAACCTGTTCCGTTTTTATCCGTAGCAACAACTGTATAAGTTCCTACTGTAATTCCTGTTAATGTATTTCCTAAAGAAGTATTTGTATTATCAAATAATTCATAAGTATAAGGAGAAGTTCCTTTTGTTCCTATGGCTTTTATAGTTGCTCCAACTTCTGTTCCTGTTGCACTACACGTAATTTCTTGTTCTACTGTTGCGGTAACTTTTACTTTATCAGGATTATCTAATTTTTCTGTTGATACAATAACTTCACAAAGTGGTGCTGTATTATTTTGTCTTACTTTAACATCATACGTTCCGTCTGCTAAAGCTGATTCAGTAACAATATTTGTAGCTGCACTTTTCCAAGTTCCTCCATTATCCGTAGAATATTCATACGGCAATGTTGCATTTACAGCTTCAATAGTAATACTACCATCAGATGCTCCAAAACATGTCGGGTTTACCGTATTGGTTACTTTTGCATCGAATTTTTTATCATTTGCTACAATTACATCAATATCTGTAAAACAATCACTTCCATAACCTACAGATACCGTATAAGAACCTGCATCTAAATTAGTAAATACATTTGAATTAGCTCCTGTTTGTGGCGTTGCTCCGTCTAGGCTATATGTATAACTAGCATCAAAAGGCGTTACTGTAATCGTTCCTTTTCCACCACAATTATAAGCTACCGATTCTGTTAATGTTGGTGCTGCTGGTAAACCTTCTACCTCAACATCATCTACTAATATTTCACAATTATTCGCATCTTTTACTTTAATATTATAAGTTCCTGCATCTAAATTTGATACTGATGTTATTCCTGCTAATAACGATGTGTAATTTGCAGCAGTTGTAAGTTTATAAGAATAAGTATAAACACCTGTTCCTCCTTTAGGATTCACACTTACAAAATCAATTCCTCCTTTTGTTGTTGTACAAGTAAAATGTATCGGCGTTGCTTCTCCATCTTTTTCTAATTTACCTGGAGCTTTAATTGTTTGATCTGTAATTTCAGAAGTACAATTATTTGCATCTGTAACAGTAATTTTATAATTTCCATCAGATAAATCAGCAATTGTATGTGTATTTCCTACTACAGTAATCGATGATGCTGCTGGAGTTATATCATTTGTTCCATCATTTAAAACATAAGTGTAATTTGCTTTTCCACCTGATATTTCAAAAACAAGACTACCCGTTTCTCCAAAACAATTTGGTTGTATTGGCGTTTTTGCTACTACTGTTAAATCAGGGATTTTAGTTATTTCTTTTGTTTCTTTATATTCACAATAAACACCTGTTCCGTTATTATCTCTTACATAAACATCATAATTTCCTTTGGATAAACTAACTGTTGTTAGTGGATTTGTTATTGCTGTAAAAGTAGTAGGCACTGGATTTCCAGCAGTTACAACAGCATACACATAATTTGTTGTGCTTGCTCCTGCTACATTTGCTATTATCAAACTTCCATTATTACAGTTTGCTTGTGTTGTGTTTAGTGTTGCTGTAATTTTTGCATTAATTATAATATCTGTTGATTTTTTTGAACAACCAAAACCATCTGTTACAGTTACGGTGTAAGTTCCTGCGGATAAATTAGGAATTGTATGTGATGTTCCTGTTATATTTCCTGTTTTTGTTGCTGTTCCTGTTAAAGCAAAACTATAAGTTCCGTTTCCTTCGGTAACATCTAGTGTAATTGACGCATCATTTCCTGTATGACAAGCTGATGCTGTTGCTGTAAATTCAACATCTTTTTTATCGTCAATAGTTATAGGAAAAGCTATCGATTCACATCCTAATTTATCTTTTGCTACAACATTATATTTTCCTGCGGATAAACCTGTAAGAGTTGAGCTTATAACTTTAGGACTCAATGAATTTCCTGAATTATCTAAAGATTCAACAGTATAAGTATAAGCTCCACCATTTCCACCTTTTGCTGTTGGCGTAATCGTACTTGTTGTTGAAGTACACGTAATTTTTGTATGTGATTCTCCTGTAACTTTTACTTCCGTTGGGTTTATTAATTTAATATCATCTAATGTAACATCACAATCTGCTGTTGTTTCACCTAAAGGTCGAACTTTTATACTAGGAGTTCCCACACCAAATGTTTTAATTATAAACGGATTTGTAGTTGCATCTTTCCAGTTTGTTCCATCTGTAGAATATTTAAATTTATCAACTATAACCAAACCAAAAGAAGCCGTTACTTCAATTTCTCCATTCGATTCTCCAATACATTTTGGATGAGAAACTAAACTTGCCGTTGCCGTAAAACTCTGACCAGCTTTAACCTCAACAATAACATCCGTAGAACAATTACTTCCATAACTTACAGATACCGTGTGAGAACCTTCTGATAAATTTTCAAATTTCCCTGTTGTATTATTTGTTTTATTAGTATCATCTAAAGTATAAGTATATGTTTTTGGCGATACTAAAGCAATATCTGGCGATAAAGTAAAACTTCCTTTTCCTTCACAATTATAGGTAATTGTTGGTGCATTAAAAGTTGGTTTTGCTGGTAAAGCTTTTATTGTAATTGGATTTGTAACTGTGTTTAAATCTAAAGAACAACCTTCATAATCGACTACTTTCGTTAAATAATCTCCTGCCGATAAATTTGTTACTGTAACCGTATTTGTATTATTTCCTAAAACTGGTGTGAAATTTGCATCAGTTGTAAGTTTATAATAAAAAGTATAATTTCCTGTTACTGGGTCTGGTGTTCCTCCCGTAGGATTTGTAAACGTAATACTTCCTCCTGATACGCCACAAGCTAAATCAGTAGATACAGCTTTACCATCTTTTAATACTGATGGAACTTTAATTTCTTGCGTTTTTTCTGCGGATGCACAAGTATTTACATCCGTAACTTTAATTGTATAAGTATCTGCAACTAAATCTTTAAATTCATAGTTTAATGAATTTCCTGTTTGTGGTTGCACTGATGTTGTTCCCAATAAACCTGTTAAAGTTACTGTGTAATCTGTTGTTCCTCCTGAAACTGTTACATTTATTGTTCCTTTTTCACCAAAACATTTAGGTTGTATAGCCGTTACAGTATCTATTGTCGGGTTTGGTATTTTAGTTACTTTATTGGTCGTAAATGCTTGACAATAATCCGTTCCTAAAGTTCCTGTTCCTCCATTATCTCTTACATAAATATCCCAAATTCCTGCGGTAATTGTTGTAGGTTTTACACCAAAATCTGCATCTTTTACTGCTGTATTTTCACTTACAACCGCATAAACATAATTTACGCCACTTCCTCCTGATGCTGTAATTGTTAGATCTCCAGGATTACAAGTTTGCTGTGTTGTTGTTGCTGATACTTTTAATTGTGGATTAATTATAACATCTTCTGTTTCTGAACAACCAAAACCATCAGTTACAGTTACTTTATATGTTCCTTTTGATAAATTTTCAAACGTATATTTATTTGGCGTTGTTGCATCTGGAGTTTGTTTTAATCCATCATCAATACTAAATTGATAATTTTTATTTCCTTCTGTAACATCTACGGTAATTGTTGCATCACTTCCTTTATGACAAACTGATGGTGTTGCGGTAAATTTAATGTCTTTTGGTGCTTCAACTTCTACATCTATTGGTGCTGACTTACAACCTAAAGCTCCAGTTTCAGGACCATTTCCTAACCACGTAGCTACAATTTTATATTTTCCTACGGGTATATTTGTAAAGCTATTAGGTCCTGTATAACTTGATATTGTTTTTTTAGTAGGAAATGAATTTCCTGAACTATCTAATAATTCATAATCTAAAGCTGTAAAATAATTATTTTTCACTTTTGGCGTAATAGTACTTGTTGATGTATTACACCTAATTAGTGTAGCCGTTGCTTCTATTTCTATAACAGGTAATTCAACTACTTTTTTATTTAATTCTATCTCACAATGTTCTTCTCCTGTGGCTAAATCTAGTTGGTTTTTTCTTATTTTTATTTTATTATCTCCTATAATAAGACCTGTAATTGTATAAGGATTCCCAACAGACTCCGTCCAATTTGCTCCGTCATCTAATGAGTATTCAAAATTTGCTGGGTATAACTCATCACCAGTATTTTTTTTAATAAAAGCTTCTACTTTTACACTTCCTGTTTTTTCTCCTGCACATACAGGCACAGGGTAAGGTTCTATTATTTTTGCTTTAAAGAAATTGTATTTCTCAAAGCCTGAATCATTATATTTATAAAAAAGCATACAACCCTCTGCTGAATATATCGCATAGGTAAAATTAATCGAAGTCAGTGTAGTTTGACCATTAAAATAATACCTAGCAGGAATATTATAAAACTTATTAGCATCTACCCCTGTTTGTGCAGGTTGTCCCGTAATTACATAAATATAACTAGGGTCATGAGGTTTTAGTACTACATCAACAGTTGTTCCATCGCCACAATTTTCGGTGTATTCATAATCTTGTGTATGTTTTGGCTTTTTTATAGTAACATCATCTAAAGGAATACTACAACCTTTTGCATCTACTACTTTTGTGTTATAAGTAGTATCTTCATAAGTATTATAACCATTTAAAGGCAAACCAGATACCTCATTCCCTTGTACTACTGTATAATCAGTATCACTATCTTTTTTATAGTAATAGGTATAAGATGCTGTACCTCCTGTTACTCCTGAAAAAGTTATTTTACCTGTACCAGGCATACCATTACCTGGTGTAAATGGAACAGTACCAGTACCATCATACGCTTTTATAGCATCAACATCTCCCTCACAATTTGAATCCGTACCCTCAGCCAAACCACCAGTTAAAGAAACTAACGCCTCAATTTTTTGAGTTATTTCTGCGGATGCACAACTATTTGCATCAGTAACAATAATTTTATAAGTATTTGCATCTAAATTAGGAATGGTAGCAGCATTTCCGTTTGATGCTATTGTTACAGGAGTTCCACCATTTACGGTATAACTAAACGGTGCTTTTCCTTCGGATACTTCAAAAGAAATACTCGCTTTTGTATTTACTGTACAATCTAATTCTGTTGCAGTTATATTTGTTATTATTGGGTTATCTGTTTTTGTAATTGTTCTTTGTATTTTTAATTCACAAAAACCAGTATTCCCACCATTATCTCTTATATAAATATCAAAATCTCCTGCCGATAAACCACCACTTTTTGTCGATGGATTCGTTATTGGTTTAAAATCGGTAGTTGTTGGTGTTGCATCTTTTAGAACAACAGCATATACATAATTTGTAGTTGTTATATTTCCTCCTTTTACATCTGTAATTGTAAAAAATCCTTTTTTACACGTTTCAGGTGTTGGTGTTACTGTAGCTGTTAACTTCGGATAAACAGTAAGCGTACTTACTGGCGATTCACAACCGCCCCCATTTTTTGTTTTTACCTGATAATCTTTAGCCGTAGTAGTTGGCAATGCTAATCCGTTGGTAGTATCAAATACAAACGTTGCATTATTTGATGTTTGCCAAGTAGCTCCATTATCAATACTAAATTGATATGGCGCTGTTCCTGTTGCTGTAATTTCAATTTTAGGGTCGGTACAGCTATTTGTAACTGTTGCCGTATGTGTTGCATTTGCTGGAGCTTTTACCTCAACCTCTTTAATATCACATTTTAATCTATTGATATCTATTTTTACAGCATCAATAAAGTTACCAGTACTTTTAACATTTGTAAATGTACTTACAGCATCAAAAGCAATTACCGTTGTTGTTTGACCTGCCGGTACGGTATAACTTCCTGAATACTTTTTCCAAGTTTGCCCATCAGACATCGTTTCTTCAATACTAGCAGTGGCAAGACTCTTCCCTATTTTAACAGTAGCTACATCACGTCCTAACCTACCTCTATGGGCTACAGACCAATTAATTACATCACCTGGTTTTGTACAAAATTCTTGATATAATGAACCTGTATCATTTGCATTTAATTCAGCAAAATAATTCCCCTCATAATAGGGTACATTTTCAAAATTATTTTTATACCAAAGTTCTATTTCATTATCATTTGCTGTGGTATTCCAACCAGCAGTGAAAGATTCATCTTTTATTTGAGGGTATTTACCAGTAAAAGAAGCATCTTCAAAACTTCCATTTTCAAAAGGATTATCGGTACAACCACATTCATCACATTTTCTACTATCAAGTAGCATTACTTGATATTTTGTAGCACTTACTGCTACATTAGCATATACATATTGATTACTTGTATTTGCATTTTGCCAAGAAGCGCCACCATCAATACTAAATTTATAAGGTGGTGTTCCTCCTGATGCTTCTACAGTAATTGTTCCTCCTGTTGTACAAGTTGCAGGTGTTGTAACACCTGTATTTATTAATTTTAATTCAGTTGGTTCGCCTATAATTCTTTTACCTAAATTAATTTTACAAGTAAGTTGATTAGGTGCTGTTCCTATTACTTCTCTAATCTTTAAATGATGTTCTTTTGCCTCTAACCCTACAATTCTATACGGATTATCTCCTGTTTCTTCCCAAGTAGTTCCACCATCTATAGAGTATTCATAACTTCCTCCTTGAAAACCACTTGCATTAATAGTTATTGTTCCATTATCTGAACCAGAACAATCACTATCTGTTTGACTCATAATACTTCCACTAAATGGCTGTCCAGAAACATTTACATCAATAGTTCTTGTACATGATTTACCATATTTTACCGTAAAAGTGTGACTTCCTTTAGCTATATTTTCAAATACATTACTAGTTTGAAAATTTGTACCATCGATACTATATTTATAAGAAGAATCATTTGGCATTATAATAACAGTTCCTGTAGTTCCACAAAGTAATACCTCACTACTTAAATTTGGTTCTGTTGGTAAAGCATCAATAGTAACGGTATCTAAAGGTAAAGAGCAACCATTTTTATCTTCTACTTTTGTAGTATACGTTCCTTCTTTAAGAACAATTGCTACTGTTCCTGAGGTTACTGATGTAAAATTAGTATCCGAAGAATGTTTATAAAAATAAGTGTAAGGAATTGTTCCTCCTGTTGGTGCAGTAAATTTAATTTTTCCTTCTGGATTATTTTGAGTACCTGGCGTACTACATTTTAAACCTCTAGGTTCTGCTTTACCTGCCGATAAACCTCCAGTTTCTGTAATTGCAATATCTAATATTTGATAAGTACATGAATACCCATTTTTAGTTGCTCTAATATAAACGGTATATGTATTTACGTCTAAATTAGTAAAATCACCTGTATTTTTCCAAGTAGTATTATCAATACTATATTCTAGAGTATAATTTAACGTATTCGGATTATTGGTAACTGTTATAGTTCCTTTTTTATTACAAACTACGGGAGTTGGTACAGTTTTAAAAGTTAAAGGTGCTTCTACGCTAATTGTTTGTGATGCTTTTGCGGTACAATCATTACTATCAAAAACTAAAAATTCATAATCTCCCTCATCACCATTTGCCACAGAATATGTATTATCTGTAAAAAAGGCAGTACTTGGAATATTTGCAATATCGGTATATAAACTTATTCCTTTTTTTACCCAAAGCACATATTTATATTTTTCTCCTCCAAGAATATCAATCGTTCCTCCTGCTCCTGCTAAGGTTATTATTCCATCCGATGAACCTGCATTACAGGTAATATCTTTAGTTTTGAGGGCTGTTAATGTAAGTGGTGTCGGTTTGATTACCTTTGTTATTACTTCTTCAGAACAAGTTGCGGTTGTTACCTTTACTTTATATAATCCTTCATTTGTTACATTAAAGCTAGTATCTTTATTAAGTGTTGGTGTTTGAGTTTCGATAACACCTCCAAGATTATCTAGTAATGTATAAATATATGGACCTTTTACAGCTCCTTTTACTTGGGCTATTATATTTACATTATCATTACATCCTGTATTAAATTCAGAATCTACAGTTAAGTCTATTATTTTTTTTCTAATTCTTATTTCTGAATCAAAACTACAAGCAGTACCTGTTGAACCTTTTAATTTAATTGTTAACTTATATTTTCCTACTTCTGATAAATTCTTAAATTCATTACTATCTTGAAAACCAATCGTAGTAGTTCCACTAGGATACGTTAATTGATATTCATAACGATCTGGCACACCATTTACGATAATACTTCCATCGGTTCCACAAACAATATGTTTTTTATTAAATGTTGGATTTAATGCTCCAGAAAACACATTAAAATAATACGTTTTTGGACATTGCCCATCGTATAAAACTTCTAATTTATATTGTCCTTTTTGGCTAAATTCTTTTGATAATTCTCTTCCTGTTTTTGTTCCTATTTCATCCCAAGAACAGCCTGTTGCAATATTCGCACAATTACTTGTTGTTGTTGGTAATTCTGTTGGTTTGGTTGGATCACATGGTTTTGTTTCATCTAATTTAAACCATTTTACGGTCGTTGCTAAACTTGCCCCGAATGGTAAATTTATTGTTTTAGATACCCCTGTTCCACATAAATAAATTTCAGCAAGTTCTTCTGTATTACTTGTACAGCTTGTTAAAATTTGATCAGCAAAAGGTTCTAAAGGATTTGTCGCTAAATTATCACCTATTACCTCTATAGTTTCTATTCTATCAGTACAACCATTTGGTGCTATTGCTGTTACCTGATAAGTTCCTGCTTCTATTGCTTTATAATTTTGAGTTGTAGCTAATACTATTGCTGGTTTTGCAATATTTATCCACTCATACGAGTCAAAACCTGCTCCTGCACTTAGTTCAACATCGCCACCACAAAGTAATTGTATAGAACCTTTACAATTACTTGTATCTATTACAAAATTTGTTGTTCCTTGAACTCCTAAATTACACGTAGGTTCTAAACCGGCATAACTTGCTGTTGTTAAGGTATTATATCCAGGAACATAACCTGGGTTTGAAGCATCTAATGTTGAGTCATCTCTTTCATAAGTGGCAACTGCTTGATTTTCAACTTTATTCGCACAAGCATCTCTTAATTTACTACAATCAGAAGTTGCATTTACTTTTATTCTTATCCAATGTTCAGTACTATTTATTTTAACGAAATCATCGGGTACGGTAAAGGTTAATTTTCCACCGCCTCCATTTAAAGTTGTTGATGCTTCGTAGGTATAACTTATACGAGAATCAGAAACTTCAATATTGCCAGGAATATCTTTAAAATCTACTGTTGTTTTTAACTCATCAACGATTACGGTATTTTTCGCATTATCAGTACCAATATTTTGAAAGGTAATATTATAATACACCTCACCTCCTAAGGCTACTTCTGATGTAATAGGTGTATTTGTAGCATCTACGGCTGTTTTCACTAATTTAATTTCAGGCTCGATTACCTCGATTGACATCGCACTTAAAAAAGGGTAATAGAAATCACCTCTAGAAGTAAATTTAACATCTGCTGATGTTTGATTATTCGCAATAACACTATTGTTGGTATTTTTTATTTTAATTTGATCAACATCAAAACCAAAAGTATTTGTACTTTCTGGGTTTTTACCTGTTAGATAAGAATCATAAATAGTTATAGTATTATTAAAAAAATTATTAGCTGGATTTAAGTTATTAAAAAGAGGGTTATAATTCCCATACTTATCTTTAAATTCATATTTATCATTACTCCTACGTCTATCGCCTTCTAAAGCACCTATAATTTGTTCTGCTTTAACATTTCCTGTTGGAATTGTTTTAAACCCTGAATAATTTATAGGAACTTCTGTATTAGTAACATCTGCGTATCCATCAAAAATTGAAATATTTTTTCTTGTTTCACTTTCATTTTCATAAACAACAATCATCGTCCAACCTGCTGCCGAACCTGTTCCTGCTGCTTTTCCTTCTGTCGCTAATATATTCGCGGCAGTATATATTCCATTAGGATTTGATTCTGCCTGTACTAAAGCTGTTATATCTTTAAAACAGGTATAAGATCGTGTTGTACTACTTAAAATTTCTCTATCATTAATACTTGCTCTAATATCAACATAACTAGACGAAGAAGGTAATTTTAATTTTACATTTTTATAATCATCTGATGCTCCATTATATACTCCTGCCCAATATAAACCAGCATATACAACACGTGAACAAGTAGGCAAATTTAAGGTTGCACTACTTGAAGAAAAAGTATCATCTCTACCGTCTCTATTTTCATCAACAAATTTATCTATATCAATGTAATATAAATTATGTTCATTATTATCTTCATTATCATGATAAGGTACATCAGTCCCTATCTGCCAGCCTTGTGGTGTTATATTATAATTCCATACCCAATTTGGATTATATTTATTCAATATATTATTAGCAATAAAAGTCATATTACCTGTAACATTTTGAAAATGACGTAATTCAAAACCATTTGCTTTTTTTTGTGCATTTAAAGGCAATGATTTTCTATTCATTACTTTATCATACCCTGTAAAAGTTTCTGGATATAAAGGTGCTTCTTCTTGCATAATTTGCGAGAACGAAATTACTGTAAAGAATAAACTGGCTAATAAAAGTATTTTTTTCATCATATTGATAAAATTTATTGTTGGGGTAATCTAAAATTATTTTATACGTACTATGGTTTTACGATCGTAAAACGCGCCGTTTAAATTATTGTTATACAAACGAATAGCTTCTTCTTTGCTATCTACTTTAGCGATATATACATGCATATATCCTGTGGTCGGATTTATAAAATATCCTGCTTTGATATCATCATTTCTTAGTTCATCAACATTTCTATCGGCTAATGATTTTTTTGAATTTACGTATACTTGTAAATAATATCCTGGCTCAATTCCTTGTGAGTTCGACATAGTTCTTACTCTAGCGGGTGGTTGTTTTTTAGGTTCTTTATACGAATCACCTGCTTCACCGATGGTTAATTTAACCACATATACCGGATCTTTTCCGCTATTTAATTTTATTGATGATTGATCATTTTTATCATTACTTTCAAATAAACGTGTTTTATCGTTAAAATCGTCTACTTTTTCGATGGCATCTACTTTTTTGGCATATCTGTCAATATACACATAATACCATTTATCGGTAGGATCGAAGATATATTTAGCTTCTGCGCCTAATCTACTCCATTTTTCTATTAAAGCATCGACATTTTCTTTATTTCTGTATCTATCGGAAACCACGTAATACATCGTACCTCCACCTCCAGAATGTGTAATTGTACTTTCACGCCAAGGTGCTTTATTTCTTCTTTTTAAGGAAGTATCTTTTTCATCTCCTTTGATTTCTTTGGGTATAAATGTTTTTGGTTCTTCTATTTTTTGTTTGATTAATGGTGGTTGATTTTTCAAAATTCGAAGCACCTCATCTACTTTTTCATTTAATACATTAATAGAATCTTGAGCCTGTTGAAGTTCATCTGATAAATCATGATGTTCTTCATCTTTATAATCGGTTTTCTTTTTCGTTTTTTTAGGTGTTCTTTTTGGCAATGTTACATTTACGTTACCTGTTCTTCTTTTTGGTCTATTTCTGATGTAATTTTTTTGTCCAAAATTATAGGTTAATCCAACTTCATTGGTTGCTGCAAATTCATTTTTTTCGTAACTAAAACCGATGGATAATTCATCAGAAATATTAACACCTAAACCTGCGGATATTCCATATGTTTTATCGTATCCTGCTTTTATCCAACCTGCTTTTGGTAGGTCTAAAATAAGACTTCCTGAACCATTAAATCCTTGTTCCCCAGCTTTTGATGCGACTACTAAAGCTCTTAAATCGGCACGTTCAAAAATACCTGCGGCATAGCTAAATTCATAAGAATACATAGCGTGTGCCGAAAAGGTTTTTTGACCAAAATCGGTCGCTACTTCACTTTTTTTCAAATTAAAATCGACTAAATTTTCAAAGAACAGACCAACATCAAAACTACCAAAAGATAGTGTTACTGCAGGTTGTAACATCACCATAGGAATATCTTGAAAGTTTGATAAAAACAAATCATCCTGATCATTTACAAGAACTCTCGCCCAATCAATACTACTTCTACTATATAAGAAATTAAATCCAAAAGTTAAATCCATATTTTGATTTAATTGGATTTTTTGTGCATAATTTGCGATTGCTCCAAAATCTTTCATTGCTCCAACTTCTTGTTGATACACTACAAAACCAGCTCCTACGCTTTCACGCATTTTCCCTGAATAGGAAAGTAAATGCAATCTTGGATTATCTTCAAAATCGATATTACTATTGCGCACAATTCCTGTTAAAGCCGTTTTATTTTCTCGCAAAGCGGAAAAAGTAGGCACCGTTAAAAAACGGTTAAATTTCATAAAGTTTCGAGCACTAAAAGAATTATAGTTCTGTCCATTATTCCCTAATATTTGCCCTACTGATGTTACGCTAATTAGAAAAATAAAAAGTACACTAATTTTTTTTAATATGTTGACTATCATTTTCATTAATATAACACGGATATTGTTCCTGCTTTTATAATTTGATTATCACGAATAATTTTATAATAAAAAATTACTTGATTTCCTAAATCTTCTAGCGGCCAATCATTTTTATAATCGGTTGTTTTTACTATTAATTTACCTGTTGAATCATACAATTCTACAGTTATTTCTTCTTGAAAAGCATATCTATTGGATATTTTCCAAGAATCATTTTTACCATCTCCATTAGGAGTTATTACGTTTGGTACAACTTGCTGATTATCCTGTTCAATTGCTTCAATTGTTTTTTGCACAGAACAAGAACCTACTGTCGCAATTACGGTATAAAAACCTAGCGTATTTACGGATAAATTTTCAGTTGTTCCTAGTAAATTAGCATTATTTTGATTTTCACCTGTACCTTTATACCACTTATACGATTCTGCTCCGCTAGCCGTTACAACAACTTCTTCTCCTTCAGGAAGGACTATTTTTTCTGAAGGCGTTACCGTTATCGCAGAATCATCAAACAAAACTACTATTTTTTCTTCAATTATTTTTGAACAACCAAAACCGCTCATTTTCAAGCTATAAGTTCCGATTTCGGTAACTTCTAAATCAGTAATATTGGTAGCGATTAGTGTTTTTTCTGTTGAATCTGCTACTGATTGAAACCATTCATAGGTATATCCTGTTACTAATTCATCAATCGTATAAATAATTTTACCTCCTGAACATAATGAATTTGATGCTGAACTTGCTGTTATCGTAGGGATTTTAGCAATCATTTTAATATCCAATTCATTGGAGGGCATTTTATCCAAACCACCGTGACTAACTTGTATCGTGTACACACCCGATTGTGTATGTGAACTACGTGTTAATTCTTTATTGGTTGCCGATGGAATATCAACTTTATTAAACGTCCATTGGTATGATAATAATGCTAATTGTTCGGGTGTTAAAACATATATTTCATCATCCGAGGCAACAACATTTACTTGTTTCAGACTCAAATCGACTCCTGACGCATTACATTCTTCATAATTTTCATCAGCAATAATAACAGGCAAAAAAGATTTTACACCTAATACGCTCATTATTTTTGAAGCCGTAGATACGGTACATCCTCCAGTACTTGTTTCTACAATATTTGCGATATATTCTCCAGGAACACTAACTTCGATAGAAGTTCCTCCAATACCAAATAATCGTTTGGTATCTTTATACCATTCAATAGTATAATCGGCTGTTCCGTTTACGGTAATCGACAAATCAACTTTTTCTCCTAACAACAGTACTGATACTAAAGGTGTTTCATTAGAAACAGTTACTGTCGCTGTAACTTTTGATGTTAATTCTACTTCATTTGAAGCGGTAATACAAGAAGTTCCTGTATCAATTTCTAAATAATAATTTCCCAATTGCCCTACTGTTGGTGTTGTATATGTTGCTGATGATGAGGATTGCACTAAGTTGGTATTAAAGTACCAATTATAGATATACGATGGATTTTCAACATTTGCTTCGAACGTATGTGCTTGATCGCCACAAATTTCAACGACATCTGGTCCTTTTATTTTTTTTTCTGATTCGGTAACAACAAAAACATCTATTAATGTTGATTCTTTAAAACCACACGCACCGTAATCAATTTTAACTTGATATTTCCCTGGTGTCGAAACTTCCAATACAGGCTGAGTTGTTGTAGCAACGATACCGCCATCTTTAAACCATTTATAATCTCCTTCCTGATTCGTGTTTAATGTTAATTCAGAGGTATCACCATCACACAGAAACACATTTTTAAAATCATTTAAAATAAATGTTCCTGAAATCATTTTATAAGCTTCAAAAGAATCCGATTCGGGACTAATCATCGCTGGTGAAGTAGCAACTAATCTAATTTTATAATTTTTACCGTACGAATTATCAGGTAATTGAAAACTTCTTGAAAAGGTAAATGTTTCATTTTCTGTGGCTACTGTCGCTAAATTTACGGGAGCATCCCAAGTTCCATTACCGTCAGATAATTCTATTGTGAATTCATTATCCGAAGCAAATACCGTCGTTGAATATTTAAAAACAACTTTATAATCTGTAGGAATCTCTGTATCACAAGCTGACACGAACTGTATTTCTGGCTTTAACAGCTCTTGAGAAAATAGTATCGTACTGGCAAAAAAGAGGAATATCCCTAAAAGTATATGTATGCTTTTAATTATTCTTTTCATTTTAAATTATACTTAAAAAATATTGTACTTAAGGGGAAAGGGAAAGCAAATATAAACTTTTAATATAACAAATTATAATGATATTTAAAATCTATCTCGAACATACAAAAAACAACTCAAAAAAGCAAATAAAACCATAAAAAATAAGCACTTAGCTTCTCTTAAAAAAAACTTAAACTTATGTTAAATCTTGAATAAAAATGAACATTATTATTTTAAAAAACCTTTCTTAAAAAATAAAAATCTATTGTATATTCGTAACTATATTTATATTTTTTTATTTATATATTTTTTTAATATGACACAAAAAATCACCATAGCTATTGATGGCTTTTCATCAACAGGTAAGAGTACTATCGCCAAACAATTGGCCAAAAAACTAGGCTATATTTATGTTGATACAGGAGCTATGTACCGAGCTGTTACGCTGTATGCAATGCAAAAAAATTATATTTCAGATACGCATTTCAACCATAATGATTTAATTGCTGATTTACAAAATATTTCGGTTTCTTTTGTTTATAACGATGCCTTAGGTTTTGCAGAAATTTTTTTAAATGGTCTGAATGTTGAAAAAGCGATAAGAAGTATTGAAGTTTCTCGTTTGGTTAGTAAAGTTGCTACGATTTCGGAAGTTCGAAAAAAGCTGGTGAGCGAACAACAGGAAATGGGAAAAAATAAAGGAATCGTAATGGATGGTCGTGATATCGGTTCGGTTGTTTTTCCTGATGCCGAGTTAAAGTTATTTATGACGGCTTCTGCGGATAAACGAGCGACACGCCGTTATAAAGAATTATTAGATCGCGGTGATACAGTAACTTATCAAGAGATATTACACAATGTTCAAGAGCGTGATCGAATTGATGAAACTAGAGCTGATTCTCCGCTGATTCTTACCGATGATGCGATTGAATTTGACAACTCAAACATGGGATTAAAAGACCAATTTGAACGAATTATGACACTAGTTGAAATGAGATTACACTAAAATTTATTTTAATTGATAAAGTATTTATAACGTTTTCATGAAGTAACAAGGGGTTTCAACCCCTTGTTTTTTTTTATATAATTTCATTTAAAATAAGAAATTATTCTTCGTCTAATTCTTGTAATTTAGAATTTTCAGAATAGGTACGCCATTTTGCTAAACAGGCTTCTATATCTGCAGGAATTTCAGTATTAAACTGCATAAATTCTCCTGTTTTCGGATGCGTAAATCCTAATGTTTTGGCATGTAATGCTTGTCTTGGCAATACTTTAAAACAATTGTTTACAAATTGCTTATATTTTGTAAAGGTTGTTCCTTTTAAAATATCGTTACCACCATAACGCTCATCATTAAATAAGGTATGTCCGATATGTTTAAAATGCGCTCTAATTTGATGTGTTCTTCCTGTTTCCAACTTACATTGCACCAAGGTAACATAGGTTAAACGCTCTAAAACTTTATAATGTGTTACGGCATGTTTTCCGTAATCGCCTTCTGGAAACACGTCCATTTGCAAGCGATTTCTAAAACTACGTCCGATATTTCCTTCAATAGTTCCTGTATCTTCTTTTACATCTCCCCAAACGATGGCATAATATAAGCGTTCGGTTGTTCTATCAAAAAATTGTTTTGATAAATTCGACATTGCGTATTCATTTTTAGCGACAACTAATAATCCGCTAGTATCTTTATCGATACGATGCACCAAACCAGGGCGTTCGTTAGAGTTTTTTGGTAAATTTTCAACATGATGAATTAAGCCATTCACCAAGGTTCCTGAATAATTTCCATGTCCTGGATGCACGACCATTCCTGCGACTTTATTAACCACAATTACATCATCATCTTCATAGACAATATCGATTGGTAAATCTTCAGCTACCAATAAATTTTCCGCAGGCGGATATGCCAAAACTACACGAACGATATCGGTTGGTTTTACTTTATGATTCGCTTTTACAGCCACTTCATTTACCAATACATTTCCTGCCTTAGCGGCTTGTTGAATTTTACTTCGTGTTGAATTTTCAATGAAGTTCATTAAAAATTTATCAACTCTTAAAGGCTCTTGCCCAGCGGTTGCTACAAACTTGTGATGTTCGTATAAATCGTCATTTTCTATTTCTAAATTTGTGTCTTCCTGCATGAATCTCTTATATATATTTTATATCAATTAGTTACCATTTCCATCTCCTAAAATTAGAGTGATGGTTGTTTTTTTAGGTAATTTTGTTCCTGGCGTAATTTTTTCGCCCTTATATTTCAATCCTCTAACAACATCTTTTCCGATATCGTTTACCAATGTAACTTCTTTCCCGACAATAAAACCTTGCGATTGTAAGTGTGTTGTTGCTTGTCTTTTGGTACGTCCGTTTAGGTTTGGCACTTCAATATCTCTATATTTAGACGGATTTAATGTTAAGTATAGTTTTCTTTTTTCTTTGACAAAATCACCTACTTCTGGATTTTGTTCTATGACTGATTTCTTTGGATAATCAGGATTATAGGTTGCGCTATCAATAATGATAAAATCTAAATTAAGTTCGTCTAATTTTTTTTCAACTGCCGATAACGACATTTTATGCAAATTAGGAACTTGTATTTTTTGGTCGTGATTTGTTGTCACACCTAACCACCATTGCAATACAAAGACAAGTATCAGTAATGAAACAATAGCGATTCCTATTTGTATAAAAAAGGTTTTACTTTTTAGGAATTGCAATAAATTTTTAAGTTTTTCTGAAAAATTACTCATATTATTTTTTGATATTTTTTTTGATATATTTTGATATTTTTTTTGGAGATAATTTTTTGTATTTTTTTTTGATACGTTTGCAAATTTACAGTAAAAATATTAGTATTTTTAATTCATAAAGACTTAAACTAGTTTTTTTGGTAAGTTTGCATCTTTAGATGTTCAATTTCTTACAATATAAAAAATTCAAACACAGTAAAAGTGAAAAAAAATATAGCTATTATTATGGGTGGATATTCTTCTGAAGTAGCAATATCCTTACAAAGTGGTGCGGTTGTTTACGAGCATCTCGACAAAGAAAAATATAATGTATATAAAGTACATATTTTAAAAGACAAATGGGTTTTAGTTGATAAAAAAAACCTAGAATTCCCTATTAATAAGGATGATTTTTCTGCGGATATAAAAGGTAAAAAAGTCATTTTTGATGCTGTTTTCAATGCAATTCACGGAAATCCAGGTGAAAACGGTACTATTTTGGCTTATTTTGATTTAATCGGAATTAAACATACGTCTGCTCCTTTTTATCAAATGGCATTAACCTTTAACAAACGAGATACGTTAAGTGTTGTAAAAAATTACGGAATTTCAACAGCCATTTCGGTATATTTAAACCAAGGTGATCAAATTAATGTTGATGAAATCATTAAAAAAGTTGGCTTACCATGTTTTGTAAAACCTAATAATGCGGGTTCTAGTTTTGGTATTTCAAAAGTACATACAAAAGCTGAATTTATGCCTGCTTTAGAAATGGCGTATCAAGAAGATTCGGAACTATTGATTGAAAGTTTTTTAGATGGTACCGAGGTTTCGGTTGGTGTAATTCAGCACAAAGGTATTACGAGGGTTTTGCCGATTACGGAAATTGTTTCTGAAAACGATTTTTTTGATTATCAGGCAAAATACGAAGGAAAATCGCAAGAAATAACACCTGCACGCATCAGTAAAAGTCAAGAAAATCGTGTTATCGAAATTTCAAAACGAGTATATGACGTATTAAATATGCGTGGTTTTTCTCGTTCGGAATATATTTTTGTAAATGATGAGCCTCATTTTTTAGAAATGAATACGGTTCCTGGATTAACCGAAGCGAGTATTTTACCGCAACAAGCAAGACATGCTGGTATTTCATTAACTGAATTATTTGGTGATGCCATTGAAACTGCTTTAACACATTAAAAAATGACGTTAATTAATTAAAAATATGAAAAAAGCAGTTTTCCCTGGGTCTTTCGACCCGATTACCTTAGGACACGTTGATATTATTGAGCGTGGCGTTACCTTATTTGACGAATTAGTGATTGCTATCGGGGTAAATGCCGATAAAAAATATATGTTTTCATTGGAAGAACGCAAGCGTTTTATTGAAGAAACATTTAAGAATCAGCCAAAAATTAAGGTTGTTATTTACAGCGGATTAACCGTAAAATTTTGTCAGGAAGAAAAGGCTCAATTTATATTACGAGGTTTGCGAAATCCTGCGGATTTTGAATTTGAAAAAGCCATTGCGCACACGAATCGAAAATTATCAGAAATAGAAACTGTTTTTTTATTGACATCGTCTGGAAAAAGTTATATTTCATCGTCTATTGTTCGTGATGTTATCCGAAATAATGGTGATTATACAGGTTTAGTTCCTGATGCGGTTCGCGTTTGATTTTCGATAAAATTTTAAATAAGAGCTTGTTTAAATTTCATCTAAAAAAAATATAGTTGCAAAAATTTTTAGAATAAAATTTAAACAGGCTCTAAGAAATAATAATTTAGATCAATAAAAAAACTATCAGTTCAAGTGGTTTTTATTCAAAAAGAATCACTCGAATGATAGTTTTTTATTTATTTTATTATCATAAAATAAATTATAATTTTTATAGGGTTAAAATTGCCAAACTTAGATTATTTATTTTTTGTTCATTTAGTTTCAAATCGGCTAAAATAGTTGGTGAATATGTCATGGCATTTTGATATTCTTTATCAAATAATTGTTGATAATACGCGACACCTTCTTGCAAATTTTTAGCAAATGTTTTTAGATATTTAATTTCTTTTAGAGAAGCTTCCGCGGTGGTTTCTTTTACTTTTTTCTTTAAAAAATCGATATAAATTGTTAATTCTTTGATGAAAAAATTAGGTCTTTCATTCGTCGTTACGTTTTTAGATTGTCCGTAAATTGCCTTTGTAATTTCGTTTAAACTCATCATTTTAGAGAAGTAAGCGATATTTGGTCCAGGGCAAACCGACACTCCAGCACCTTCAGTTTTGGTATCTAAATCGTAGGCTAATAAAGCAGAAGTTCCTAAACCAACACAGGTACAGCTTTTTTCGGTTATTTTGTTGAATTTTTCAGTATACTCTTCTTTTGATATTTTTTTTGATAATTTTTCGGTATCTAATTCTTTAATTTTCAGATGTTGAAATTGCCTTGATGCGGTACAAACACCTTTTTCATTAAATTCTTTATTTAAGGCGACAAATTTCTTTGGACAAGCACTTCCAGGTCTTCCTTTAACGATATTTGAGGCTTTTTCTTGGTCTTTTGTATTTCCTTTTAAATTATTAAATGGCACGCCTAACGGAGAAATATCACTTAAATAAACATCGTCTTCTTTGGCTTTAATTAATTTATGGAGTGTTTGTTTATCAACCGTTGTTGCTTCTGGAACTAATAAAAAAGGCGTTCCCCAGCCCACAGAATCGATATTATAATGCTCCAATAAAAACTGATGTTCATCGGCAGTTCCTACGCCTCCTTGTGCCGAAATTTTAAAGGTTAAATCTTGTGTTGGAATTGTATATTCTTTTTGTTTTAAGGCGTTAAAAAGTAAACTTTGAATTGATTCATGCAATTCTTTTCGTTTGATTTTGAATTCTTCTAAAACAGGTCCTAATAAATAACCATCGGTTGCAAAAGCGTGTCCGCCACAGTTTAAGCCCGATTCGATACGATATTCTGATACCCAAATTCCTTTTTTCGCCAAAAATTTCCCTTGAATTAATGCCGAACGATAATCACTTACTTTTAGAATAATTCTTTTTTTAATAGCACCTTTTTCATCAGGATAAAAATCTTTAAAACGTTCTAAATAAGCATATAATCGAGGATTCATTCCTGCAGAAAAAACGACTGATGAATTAACATCACTATTTGCAAAACCTCTTAAAGCGGCATGTGCATCGTTATATTCAATGCCTAATTTTTCATCTTTTTGATAATTATCTTTATCAATTTTGGTCATGATATTTACATCAATTTGCCCCATTGATAAATTTTCTTTTAACCAATCAGCAACTTTTTTAACATCAAAATTAGTACTTGTTACTTTTAAAAACTCTTGTTTTAATGATGATGAATCTGGAAGGTCTTCAAAAAATGCCGTAATATCTTGTTTTGTTTGCGTGATATTCTTTTTAAATTCTTCAAATTTTTCTTCAGAAAGTGTTTTCATCAAATTCAAATAAGAAGTAACTCTTTCAGCTCTAAAATCTTCCATTTTTTCGGTGATTTCATCGTATGGAATTTTAAATTTTAAAGAATACATTTTTCGTATTTTTTCCAACAAAATATCATCAACTAACGAAATAACAGAGTCTATTCCGAATCTCGAAACTTTTAAGGGCGAATCTATGGTGAATCCAATTCCCATCACTGGAATATGAAATGAATGTGTTTTTAACATACTTTATATATTATAGTTTAAAAAACGCAAGCTATTAGTATCTAAAATAGTATCATATGATAAATATCATACAAAAAAAACACAAAAAACCTTTTCAAAAAAGCTACAAAATTGCAACTATATTGAAAAGGTTTTATTTTTTAAATCTAAAAAAAGATAATTTATATTGTTCTAAAATATTCTAAAACCTGCCTTGCATCTTCTTTTGTTAAATGCTGATTTGCCATTGGAACGCCTTTAAATTTCACTAATAACTCTTTAGCGATAGGATCTTTTTTAAGCATTTCTTCAGGATTTAAAATCATATTCATTACCCATTCAGGCGAACGTCTTTCTAAGATTCCCGCAGGACTTGGCCCAATAAATTTCTTACTTGCTTTATGACAAGAAGAACATTTGTTTTTAAATACTGATTTTCCTTTTTCAGCCATTGCCTTATCAATAGTTGTGGCAAGTTCTAACGATTTTACAGGACCAATTCCTTTATTTTTTAAATCGATAATCCCTGGTTTTTCTACCTTCTTTTCAGGTGCTTTTTCAACTGTTTTTTCAACTGCTTTTGTTACTGTTTTTCCAGAGCTATATGAAGGCGCTTTTTTCTCTTTTCCGCCACAACTCATAAATAATGCTACTAATAGTACTAAAAATACGTTTTGTAATTTCATCTGATTTTGTTTTATAGTATTTGTTAATTTTTGATTTTTTTTAGCTACTTATTTACGCTTTCGTACCTCAAATTTAAAAAACTCGATTCCTTAAAAACATGACAAATGTCATAAAAAGATAACAAAATGTTATCAGCTATAAAATATTTTTTCTTTAAAGAATATTAATTTTACATTATATAATTAAACAGTAACACTATTCCTATAATTATTGAAAATGATTATTTTTATTACATATATGATAAATATCATAAAAAAACATACTATTATTTAGAATAAAAATAAATTATTTTAATTTAAATTATTTTTTAATATAAATACACATCAACTAAAATGATAGTTATATCAATAAAAAACACGCTTTATTGATACGAAAAGAGCTTGTAAAAATTTTAAAATAACAAAAAGCCTTATTTTAGCAGAAAAAAGCATGAATAATTTTTTAATTGGTATTGGTAAACGCATCAAAATCATCAGAAAAGAACAAAAATTGACTATTAGCGAAGTTGCTTCAAACGCAGGTGTATCGAATGGCTTAATTTCTCGAATAGAAAATGGAAGAACAATACCTTCTTTACCTGTTTTATTAGAGTTAATAAATGCTTTAAAAATTGATGTTAGTACTTTTTTTAAAGATATAGAAAATTCTCAATCAAGAAAATATATTCATATATCAAAAGAACAACAGCAATTAATTGAAAAAGAAGTTGAAGCGGAAGGATTTACTTACAATCATATTTTTAGTAAAAGTTTATCTGCCATGGGTTTTGAAGCTGTTATTTTAAATATAAACCCAAATTCTAAAAGAGAAAAAGTAGTTACTGATGCTTGGGAATTTAAATATATTATTAGCGGAAGTTGTACATACTATATTGGTGAAGATGAAATTGTTGTAAATAAAGGTGATTCGTTATATTTTAATGGAAAAATACCTCACGTACCTTTTAATCATACAGCACAAGACTGTACAATGCTTGTGCTGTATTTTTTTATTGATGCTAGTTAAATTTCTTATTCTTATAAAATATCTTTTAAATTTACCAACGATTCTAAAATATACGTTGGTTTTTCTTTTTCTAATTGTGCTTTTGTTTGTGCTCCTGATAAAACACCTACTGTAATTCCACAGCCTGCATTTTTCCCTTCTTCAATATCAATAGCAGAATCACCAGCTTTTAAAACTTTTGAAGCATCAGTTACACCTAATAACTCCATTGCTTGAAATATCATATCTGGGTGCGGACGTCCGTTTACAACATCGCTTGCTGTAATTAGAGCATCATAATGTATTTTTTCATCCCACTCTAATTTATCTAATAATAAAGTAGCTGTTTTTCTATCATACCCTGTATTTAGAACTACTTTTATACCTTCCGATCGTAAATCTAATAAAACATTTTCAACTCCTTTTATCGGTTTTACTTCTAAATTGGCGTACGCAACTGCTAACAATTTTTTAAAATTTTCAAAAATTATTTGAGAATCTTTTAATTTATCAGACTTTAAATGTGTTAAAACATCTTTAATTGCTTTGTGTTTTTCTTTTCCTGCACCATATTCTAAAACAGTTTCTAAAGAAACCTCAACATTAAAATTTTGTATTGCTTTATGTAATGTTTTATATACTACGTTTTGCTCGTCTACTGTTGTTCCTGCCATATCAAAAACAACCATGTCTATTTTTCTATTTGTTTCACTCATCATCATCATTATTATTTATTAGTTATTAAATATTTTATTGATATTTTCTTTTGAAAACCCAGCACTTCCTGTCATTCCTTTTCCACCGATACCCGTTACAACATGCACATTATCACTTACAGCATATTCAAAAATATCTTTTTCTTTACATTGACTGTAAAAACCTGCCCATTTATATTGAATATCGTAAGTAGGTAAGTCTATTATTTTTTTAGCTTCTGCAATCATAAAATTATCAATATCCTCATTTAAGTCAAAACCTAAATCATCGCTATTTTTTGCAGTGGCATATTCGTGAGAATCTCCTAAGATTACCGAACCATCTGTAGCTTGTTTAAATAAAATATGAACTCCATATTTTTTTTGAAAACTATCAGGATCTTCTTTTGCTTTAATTTGATCCCAAGAAGCACATTCTTCAAAAGACTCATACCTTCGGATTGTTGAACCTGTTAAAATAGAACCATCTAAAGTGTAATTTTTTTGAGGTTTGGTTTGCATCATTTGTAATTTAGCAACTACTAAATCACTATTATTATAAATTGATGGATACAATGTTTTAAAATCTACTCCGTTACAAATAATAACTTTTGATGCTTTAAATTCTATATTATTTGAAGCTGTGGCAACTACTTCATTATTTATTTCTTCTGTATTAATAACAGTGGTGTTATAATAAATATCAATATTTTTTTCTGCGGATAAAAAAGAATGTAAACGATGAATCATCGTTTTTGGCTCTACGGTTACTTCTTCAGGAAAAAACAATCCTGCTTTACAATAATCTGCACGTAATCCTGCATATTTATCTAAACATTGTGCCTTTGTTAATAGATTTGAAGTATAATTATTGTTTTTATTAATTTGATGCAATTCTTCAATTAACTGAACCTCTTCATCATTAGAAGCTAAATAAACCGTACCATTTTGACGAATTGTTACGTCAAACTGACTTTGAATATCTTTATAAATAGCTAAACTTTCTCTTCCATAATTTTGCCATTTTTGATTCATTCCCGAAGGTACTACTTGTCCAAAATTACGAACCGTTGCTCCTTGAGGCTTACTATCTCTTTCTAAAATAGCTACTGATAACCCTTTTTTTGCTGCGTGAAAAGCATGAAAAGTTCCTAAAACTCCTCCACCTATAACTATTAAATCATACTTATTGTTCATATACTAAATCTTTTAATTGTACTGGTTTTTTGTATTTGTTTTTAAAAAACTGAAAGCAATAAATTGTTATTGCTAATCCTATAAATGCTAGAAAATATAATGCTTGTGTAAAAAAGGAAAGCCAAGAAATATCTCCTTTTCCAAAATTTTTATAAAGAAGAATCAGAATGCTTCCTAAATATCCGAAGGCATCGGCTATGTAAATTAAGAAGCCTACGTTTCCGTTAATTTTAAAAGTTGCAATCATTCTATCAAAGAAAATTCCGTTAAAAGGTACGTAACAACTGTACAATCCTATTCCTGAAACGACCATCCAAACTAATGGTGTAATAACTTGTTGTTGATATAAATATGTTGATACCAAAATTGAAATACATCCAATAATCAACACATAATGATAATACATAAAGGCTTTATAATTTTTAGTAACACTGCCTATCATCCCTAAAACAACCAATACAATAATCGCTATTGGTATTTCAGAAATACTATAAATAGAGGCATCTGTATAGCCTAAAGAATCCCATATTTCTCTGGCAAAATTGTCTCTAAAATCTCTAATTGATGTTAATAACATAAAGAAAAATACAATGAAAGTTAAAGGCAATGCGTATTTTTTAAACAACAGCTTTCTTTCTTGTTTATTTAATGGATTTCTTACTGCTTTTAATAATTGATCTTCGGTTGTTGGTGGTGGTAATTTTTCTAACATCCAGGCAAAAAATAATAATGGAAGTATAAAAAATAATCCTGTAATAAATGGCATCCAATATTCATCAAACTGAAATTTATCTAACACCATTTTCCCTATTGTTTTAACAGCTCCTGAGGAAACTATAAAACTAGAGGATAAGATTACTCCTAATAATTCGGTAGCTTTTCTTCCTTCTAGATAAGAAAATACAATTCCCCAAATCATTCCTAAAGGTAATCCGTTTAAAAATAAAAAGAGAATATTATAAGGTGCTGGAATAACAGCAAAACCTAACAATGCTAATTCTGCTGAAAAAATAAAACCAACTAAATAAAGCATCCTTTTATATGATTTCATTTCTGAAATTACTTTTATACCTATAAATTTTGATAATGTATAGCCAATCACTTGAGCTACGATTAATAAAATTTTATAATCAACTCCCCAAAAAGCTAAGTTTTCAAATGTTGCTACCGTAAAAGGCTTTCTAAAAGCGTACATACAGAAATAAGTACCAAATGCCGCTATCGAGGCTTGTAATAAAAAACGTAAACGCATGAGTTCTTTTTTTTGACAGAATTTAGCTCTCAATTTCTTGAGAGCCTACTTCCGCGTTTAATTCAAAATACTTAAAGACTAAACTTAACACCAATGTTTCCTTTAACACCGTAGTATTCTACTTGTTTCGGGCGGTCTTGGCTTTTACCGTAATGATAAATAAGGGGGTTATTTAAAATATTATTGAAATCAGTATATATTGTCCATTTTTTTCCTATTTGATAAGATGCTGAAAAATCTAACGTATTATATTTTCCGTAGTACACATCATCAATATCTCTTTCTCCGTAAGCAATGGCATATTTTCCTTTATGATTAAAAGCTAATCGAGTATTAAATCCACCTTTTTCAAAAAATAATTGCGCATTAAATAAACTACCCGCTTGATAAGCCATCGCTACTTTTCTACCACTTGCTTTTGTCATTTCAGAATCCATAAACGTAGCGTTTAATTGTGTTCCAAAATATTTTAAAAAGCCTGGTAAGAAATCAAAACGTCTGTTAATTCCTAATTCTACACCACCAATCCATGATGCTGCTCCTCCGTTTACAGGAGTTGTAAATTCAACACCTTCTTTTCCGTTATAAGTTCCTTGATAAGTATCATTATAAATAATATCTGTAATCGATTTATAAAAAACACCTGCATTTACAACACCTACATTCTGAAAGTAATATTCTCCTAATAAATCAAAATTCCATGAAAATGTTGGATTTAAATCCGGATTCCCTCCTTTAAATTCATTATCATAAGAAATAAAAGTTCCTGATGGAGAAATATCTCCAAAATTAGGTCTTGAAAAACTTCTTGTTGCTGCAAAACGGATATTTAAATCTCTTTGAGGAGAATATTTAACGTGTAACATTGGTAATACTGCCCAATATTTTTTAGTCTTTATTGATTTTTTCAAAGCATCATTTTCAACAACATATCCTGATACTTTTGTTTCAGTTTTCGTTGCTCTTAATCCTCCTAAAATAGTCCACTTTTCAGAAGATTTTAAAGTTCCCATACCATAAAATGATAAATGAGTTTCATCAACATCAAAATTTCTTCCTAATCCACTATTATATTGTAAAGCTGATGAATCATCTTCTAAAACGCTTAAATTTTCTTTATTTGATGTCCAGAAATTATTCATTCCTTGGGTAGATAAAACAGGTCCAAAAGTTGATTGAATATTAGAACCCATTTCATTTAAATAATCTGCACGACCTGGTTGCTGAATAACATATTGAGAAGAATCTGATAACATTGGAGTTTCTCCTGCGCCATTCCATCCGTAGTATAAATCTTCAAAAGTTGCTCTACGATCTTTATCTCTATATTTAGTTCCTACTTTAATTTTGAAGTTATCATTAACAGTATGTTCATAATTTAATGAGGATACAATGTTATCTCTTTCTTTTATTGATATTTTATATAATTCTAAATCTGAAAACTTCATTTGAGTTGCATCCATTTTAAATTTAGAATCGCTAAAAAATCCAAATAAAGCATCGGTATCATTATAATCTAACTTACCGCCATCTGCTTTCCAATAAGCTCTATCATCACCAGCTCCTCCATTTTCTTTAGAACGATTATCTAAATAATCAGCATTAATACCAACACCATCTTGTTTAAACTTTACAACAAAATAACTTTTATCTTGAGCTGTTGGTGTATTTCCGTATTTAAATTCATTAGCATAAGAAGCAATACTCCAATCGAATTTTCCGTTTTCAACAAGATGTCTTCCTCCTATTTCTTTTCCAAAAAGCTCTGTAATTAATTCATTATGTATATTTTGTAATTCTACTCTTGTAGTACTTGTTCCTGAATCAAATTTATCAAAACGAATTCTATGTTTATAATGTTCTTCAGTATCCGATAAAGTTCCATAAACTCCTCTAAAATATATTTTATGAGCAGGTGTAAAATTATATTCCATCGCTGCATTTATACCAGTAGTAATTCTTACCCCATTATAATCTCTTAATTCCATTCTAAAAACACCTTCGTCTCCTTTTCTACGTGCTTCAAAATTATCAGTACCCCAACTTCTATTCCAATAAGAACCGTTTACGATATATCCGAATTTACCATCTTTACTTTTGTTACCAATGGTTAAAGAAGCATTGTAAATTGGTTCACCCGATTTTTCATTAAAACCTCCACCAATATTTACATTTAAAAGTTTTTTAGCAGGAGCTGTTTGTGTGATGAAGTTAACACCTCCACCAATACCATCTGATTCCATATCAGGCGTATATGCTTTAGCTGCTTGTACGTATGAAATTAATTCTGATGGAAAAAAATCAAAAGCCGTTGCACGTGAAGTGGTTTCTTCTTCGGCTGTTGGAAGTCTATTTCCATTAATAGTTGTTGATGTCCAAAAAGGAGGCAATCCTCTTACGGATACAAAACGTCCTTCACCTTGATCTCTTTCAATAGATAATCCTTGAATACGTTGTACTGTTTCGGCTGCATTACGATCTGGTAATTTACCAATACCATCCGAAGCAATCACATTCATTATACTCATTGATCTTTTTTGAATACTTAAAGCTTTCGCTTCACTATTTCTTCTTGATCCTACATTAATAACAACTTCCTTTAATGCTTGTGAAGATGGTAATAACGCAACTACACCTATATTTTTACTAGCACTACCAATGATAGAAACGTCTACTATTTTTGTTTGAAAACCGATATAAGAAATTTCTAATTTTATAGTACCATTTTTCATTTTATTTATCACAAATTTACCATCAAAATCTGTGTAGACTCCTTTTGTCGTTTCTGCTACCGAAACACTAGCTCCTGGTAACGGAAAATTACCATCAGTTATAATCCCTGTAATAATTGATTCTTGTGAAAAAACAGCATTACTAATAAAGAGAATTAGTATCGTATTTAATAAAAGTTTAAAATTATTCATTTGTTTAGTTTTACAATAGTTAAATTACCTGATACAAATCACGCTATTTTTTTACTATTTGTAAACTTTTGAAAGTTAAGAAAACTTTTATAAAAAGATATTTTAATGTTAGATAATTGTTAATTAAGTAATTATATTCTTTAAATTAACAATTCTAATATTAGCTTTTTTACATAAAGTTACGCCTGTTAAAATAAATCATATAATTAGTTCGTACTTTTGTACGCTACATAAACTATAGTAATTTTACACTTATTAATACAATAATGATAATACAAGACTTAGTGGGTAGTTATACTATAATTGGTAATAACCAAGATGCAGAAAAACATTCTTATAAAGGAGTACTTTCTTTACAACTTGATATGAATAATCGAATAGTTGCTAAATGGTTCATCAATAATGAACAAGAACAAACTGGTTCAGGTTTTTTTAATGATAATATATTAGTTATCAATTTTAACTATAAAGGAGAAGATAACAATACTTATAAAGGAGTTGTGGTTTACAAATGTATTTCTAAAGATATTTTAGACGGATTTTGGTCTGAAAAACATGGAAATCCTTTATTTTTAGGAAAAGAACGTTGTTTTAGAATTGATACAGAAAATACTCACTTAAATTAATAATACTATGAAATGTCCTTGTAACCCAAACAAAAATTATACTGATTGTTGTGAAATAGCACATAAAAACATTCAAAATGTTTTAACTGCAGAACAATTAATGCGCTCACGATACAGTGCTTTTGCCTTAGCTAATGTCGATTATTTACATAAAAGCCATCATTCAAGTACTCGCCCATCGAAAGAAGAAAATAAAGAAATTTTACTTTGGACAAAATCTGTTGCTTGGGTTAAATTAGAAATCATCAATACAAATAAAGGTGCAGCTTCCGACATTATAGGAAATGTAACATTTGAAGCTTTTTTCAAAGAAAATAATAAAATTAATAGCATAAAAGAGAATTCTTCTTTCTGTAAAGAAGATAATCATTGGGTATATTTAATAGGAAAATAAATATTTTTTGGATAAAAAAGGATAAAAGATATAGATTCTTTTTAAAAAAAGTTTATATTTGACACCGTGTTAAACAACAGAACAAATATCACTTCTTTACCTATCGTAGCTCCTACGATAAATTCTGTTGGCTTAATTATTTCTACAATTATTATTTCTATTATCATTATTACCCTTTAGGGGTTAATTATACACATATCACTTTCGCACCTATTTATTTTTTCAAATACTTGAAAAACAGGTAAATAACAACTTATATTTTTTATTCTATTATTAAAACATTAAAAACATTTTTTTAAGATGAAAATTTTAAAATTTGGAGGCTCATCAGTCGCTAATAGTGAAAACATTCAAAAAGTAATTCAAATCGTTTCAGCTGCTTCAGCAAAAGATAAAGTAGCTGTTGTGGTTTCTGCATTTGGAAAAACGACTAATAAATTAATTGCCGCAGCAAACAAAGCTGCCAATAATGACCCATCGTATATTGTACTTTTTAACGAAGTTACCGAGCATCATACACAGGTAATTTCCGATTTAATTTTTAAAGAAAAGCAATCAGAGGTTCAAGAAAAAGTAAACACCTTATTTAATCAATTACAAACTTTATTAGAAGGTTGTTTTTTACTAAGTGAAGTTACGCCAAAAACAATGGCTACTATTAGTGGTTTTGGTGAGCGTTTATCATCTTATATAATTTCTGAAGTTGCTAAAAACACTTTAAATGCTACTTATAAAGATAGTCGTCAGCTTATTATTACCTCAAATATTTTTGATAAAGCACAGGTTAAATTTACACTTACCAATAAAAATTGTCAAGATTTTTTTAAAAATAACCCGCATCAAGTTACGGTTTTACCAGGTTTTATTGCCAAATCTGAAAATGGCTTAACCACTACTTTAGGAAGAGGTGGTTCTGATTATACAGCAGCTATTTATGCGGCAGCGTTACAAGCAAACGAACTTCAAATTTGGACAGACGTAAGCGGAATGTATACCGCAAACCCAAGTATTGTAAAACAAGCCTTTCCGATTCCTGAAATTTCGTATCAAGAAGCTATGGAATTATCACATTTTGGCGCAAAAGTTATTTACCCACCAACCATACAACCTGCACTCGAAAAGGAAATTCCTATTGTTATCAAAAATACTTTTGAGCCAAGTAATCCAGGTACTTTAATTGCAAAAGATGTAAAAAGCACCAACCTTGTAAAAGGAATTAGCCATATTGAAGATATTACCCTGTTAACCCTAGAAGGTACAGGAATGATTGGCGTATCAGGGATTTCAAAACGCTTGTTTGAAACACTTTCGAACCAAGATATTAGCGTAGTTTTAATAACCCAAGCTTCTTCGGAACATTCGATTTGCGTTGGAATTTACGATCAAGATGCTCAAAAAGCAACCAAAGCAATTAATGATGCTTTTGAAATTGAAATTGAACGCAAAAAAATAAAACCCGTTATTGTTGAACAAGGCTTGGCTATTTTAGCTTTAGTTGGTGATAATATGAAAAATCACCAAGGATTAAGCGGACAAATGTTTAGCGCTTTAGGAAGAAATAACGTAAATATTAGAGCAATTGCTCAAGGTGCTTCTCAAAAAAATATTTCGGCAGTTATCGATAGTAAAGATGCTAAAAAAGGATTAAATACCTTGCACGAGCAGTTTTTTGAAGAAAAATTAAAACAACTGAATTTATTTGTAACAGGTGTTGGAAATGTTGGTGAACGCTTTTTAGCACAAATACATCAGCAAAAAAAGTATTTGAAAGAACATTTAAAAATGAAAGTTAGAGTGATTGGTATCGCAAACTCTAAAAAAATGACTTTTGATACCAATGGTATCGATTTAAATAATTGGAAAGATGCTTTAAATAACGGAGAACCTGCTACTTTAGATGATTTTTTCAATAAAACAAAAGATTATAACCTACGTAACGCTGTTTTTGTAGATAATACAGCAAATCAGCAAGTATCTGAAATATATGAACAGTATTTACGCAATAGTATTGCCGTAGTTACTTGTAATAAAATAGCGTGTGCATCTAGCTTAGAAAACTACAAAATATTAAAAGCTGTTTCTAGAAAATATAATGCACCATTTTTATTTGAAACCAATGTTGGCGCAGGTTTACCAGTTATTGATACACTTAAAAACTTAATTGCTTCTGGTGATAGAGTTCAAAAAATACAAGCTGTTTTATCTGGAAGTTTAAATTTTGTTTTTAATAACTTTAATGAAAATACTACCTTTCATGATGTTGTTGCTCAAGCTCAAAAAGAAGGATATACTGAACCTGATCCAAAAATTGATTTAAGTGGTGTTGATGTTGCTCGAAAAATATTAATATTAGCTCGTGAAAGTGGTTATGAATTAGAATTATCTGATATTGATAATAATGCTTTTTTACCTGAAAAAAGTTTAAACACGACTAATAATGATGATTTTTACGCTAGTTTAACAGAATTTGAAGCTCATTTTCAAAATATTTTTAAAGAAGCTAACGATAAAAACTGTCGTTTAAAATATGTAGCTGAATTTGCTGAGGGTAAAGCTAAAGTAGGTTTACAGCACATTCCTGCCGATCATCCTTTTTACAATTTAGAAGGAAGTGATAATATTGTGTTATTTTTTACTGATAGATATCCTGTAAATCCTTTATTGATAAAAGGTGCTGGAGCTGGTGCAGATGTTACTGCTTCTGGTATTTTTGCTGATGTAATTCGTATAGGAAATCGTTAATATTATTTTTATATCAATAAAAAATCATACAAACACATCAACTAAAAAATGATTATTATTGTTTTTTAGTTGATTTTAATTGCAAAAAAAAGATGGAATATATAAAAATATTTGCTGCAGCAACAGTTGCTAATGTTTCTTGCGGATTCGATTCTATGGGATTAGCCGTAGATACCATGGGAGATGAAATGACTTTTACCAAAACAATAGAAAAAGGCGTAAAAATTACAGCAATTACTGGTGCTGATGGTTTAAGTTTTGATGCTACTAAAAATGCTGCAGGAGTTGTTGCTTTGGCAATGCTAGAAAAACATCCTGTTGATTTTGGTATTGAAATAACCATGCATAAAGGTTTCTCTCCAGGAAGTGGATTAGGTAGTAGTGCAGCAAGTTCAGCTGGTGCTGCTTTTGGTGTAAACGAACTGCTAAACAGGCCTTTTTCTATATTAGAGTTAACTAAATTTTCTATGATAGGCGAAGAAGCTGCTTGCGGTACTCCAATTGCCGATAATGTTTCGGCGGCTATTTATGGCGGTTTTGTGCTCATCCGAAGTTATGAACCTTTAGAAATCATAAAATTACCTGTACCTAGCGAATTACGATTAGTAGCTATACATCCACAAATTGAAGTAAAAACTAAAGATGCTCGTGAAGTTTTACCTGATAACGTATCTTTAAAAAATGCCGTTACTCAATGGGCAAATGTTGGCGGATTAGTTAGCGGTTTATATACAAACGATTATCAATTAATTAGCAATTCGTTAACTGATGTAATTGTTGAACCTGCCAGAAAACACTTAATCCCTCATTTTGATTTAGTTAAAAGCGAAGCCATTAAAGCAGGTGCTTTAGGTGCTGGAATTTCAGGTTCTGGACCAACTATTTTTGCTTTATGTAAAGGTGATGATGCTGTTAAAAAAGTACACAAAGCCATCCAAAATGCTTATGCTGATAAAAATATTGACTTCACATTATTTTCATCAAAAATAAATACTGAGGGAATTAAAATTTTAGAAACTAAATAAAACAATGTTATCGTAAATAAACAAAGTAAACTTTATTTTGTTTGATTTAAAATGACAATTAAAAAAATAAAAATGAACTATTATAGTCTTAATAAAAAATCGTCAAACGTTAGTTTTCAAGATGCTGTAGTTAACGGATTAGCTCCAGACAGAGGTTTGTATTTTCCTGAAAGTATAACGCCTCTTTCTTCTGATTTCATCAAAAATATTGATAACTATTCTAACGAAGAAATTGCTTACGAAGCAATTAAACAATTTGTTGGTGATGAAATCCCTAAAGATGTTTTACAGAATATTATTAAAGAAACTCTTTCTTTTGATTTTCCTGTTGTTTCTATTGAAGAAAACGTAGCAACTTTAGAGCTTTTTCATGGTCCTACCATGGCTTTTAAAGATGTTGGCGCTCGTTTTATGGCACGTTGTTTAGGATATTTCAACAGAAATAATAACGACCAACTTACTGTGTTAGTGGCAACTTCTGGTGATACTGGTGGTGCTGTTGCCGATGGATTTTTAGATGTAAAAGGTGTAGACGTTGTTATTTTATATCCAAGCGGAAAAGTAAGTAATGTACAAGAAAAACAACTAACAACTCTAGGCAAAAACATTACTGCTTTAGAGGTTGATGGTGTTTTTGATGATTGTCAAGACATGGTAAAAACAGCTTTTTTAGATGCTGAAATTAGCCGTACTTTAACTTCAGCAAATTCGATTAACGTTGCACGTTGGTTACCGCAAATGTTTTACTTTTTCTTAGCTTATAAGCAAATACACAAACAACAAAAAGATGTTGTATTCTCTGTACCAAGTGGAAATTTCGGTAATATTTGTGCAGGAATGATGGCTCAAAAGTTAGGATTACCTATTAAACATTTTGTTGCTTCAACAAATATTAATGATACTGTTCCTAATTATTTAAAAGATGGAATTTATACGCCAAAACCATCAAAAGCAACTATTTCAAATGCTATGGATGTTGGAAATCCTAGTAATTTTATCCGTATTCAAGAAATTTTTGAAAATAATATCGAAGCTTTAAAAAACACATTTTCTTCATATTCATTTTCTGATGATGAAACTCGTGAGGCTATGAAATTAATCCATAAAAATAGTGGATATGTTGCCGATCCTCATGGAGCCGTTGGTTATTTAGGAGCTAAAGAATATCAAAAAATAAATGCAGATGCCTTGTGTATTTTCTTAGAAACTGCACATCCTGTGAAATTTTTAGAGGTTGTTGAAAATACTTTAGATATAACTGTTGCCATTCCTGAACAGATTAAATCGGTTATGGATAAAGAAAAAACAACTATCAAAATGAGTACTTATAACGATTTAAAAAGTTTTTTAAATTCGTAACATTTTTCACATAAAATTATTTTTTAAACCGTTGGTTATTTAAAAATTAGCCAACGGTTTTTTAATTCTTTATCTTTTCGACTAAAAATAAGGGCAAAAAGTAAAAAATAGCTCAAAATAAATTGCTTTAAAAATAATAGTAGCTCTTAAAAAAACCATAAAAAACTAACAATCAAACAGTAAGATTAAATTTGTACAATCGATGGAATTTACCTAATTTGCAATACGCAAAAAAAACAACAACTTTATGTCGATTGAAATCACCCGTCTTTTTGACTTCCCATATCACTTGAAAGAAACTTATAATTTAGATAAAGCTTTTAGCACTAAATATAATGGTACATGGGAATCTATTTCTACTCAAGAATATATTGATAAAGCCAATACAATTAGTAGAGGTTTACTACGTTTAGGCGTACAACCGAATGATAAAATTGCGGTAATTTCTTCAAGCAATCGTACAGAATGGAATATTTGTGATATCGGTATTTTACAAACTGGTGCGCAAAATGTACCTATTTATCCAACTATTTCAAAAGAAGATTATGAGTATGTTTTAAATCATTCTGAATCAACATATTGTATTGTTTCTGATGAAACCGTTTTAGAAAAATTAAATCAAATTAAAGGAAATACAAAGTTAAAAGGTGTTTTTACTTTTGATGCTATTGCCAATGAAAAAAGTTGGAAAGAAATTTTAAAACTTGGTGAAGATACAAGCAACCAAAGCCAAGTAGAAGCGAGAAAAAAGAAGGTTACCTCTGATAGTTTAGCAACCTTAATTTACACCTCTGGAACTACAGGAAAACCTAAAGGTGTTATGCTTTCTCACGGTAATATTGTTGCCAATGTATTGGCGAGTGAAAAAAGAGTTCCATTAACATATGGGCAAGAACGTGGACTGAGTTTTTTACCTGTTTGTCATGTTTTTGAACGCATGATTTTATACTTATATCAATATTGTGGAGTTTCTATTTATTTTGCAGAATCGATTGAAAAACTAAGTGAAAACGCTCAAGAAATTAAGCCACATGTTATGACAGCAGTTCCTCGTTTATACGAAAAAATTTACGATAAAATTTATGCCAAAGGAGCTGATTTAACAGGTATCAAAAAGAAATTATTCTTTTGGGCTATTGATTTAGGACTTCAATATGAACCATACGGAGCGAACGGTTGGTGGTACGAAAAACAATTAAGTATTGCTCGTAAACTCATTTTCTCTAAATGGCAAGCTGCTTTAGGAGGTGAATTAAAATTAATGGTTTCTGGTTCAGCTGCCTTACAACCTCGATTAACCAGACTATTTACCGCCGCTGGAATGCCTGTTATGGAAGGCTACGGACTTACCGAAACCTCTCCTGTAATTAGTGTAAATGACCTTAGAGATGGTGGTTTTAGAATAGGAACCGTTGGTAAAGTTTTAGATGGAATCGACTTAAAATTTGCTGATAGTGGCGAAATTTTAGTAAAAGGTGCTAACGTAATGTTAGGCTATTATAAAGATCCTGAAAAAACTGCAGAAGTTATAAAAGATGGTTATTTTTATACCGGTGATAAAGGAGAATTAGATGCTGATGGTTTCTTAAAAATTACAGGACGTACCAAAGAAATGTTTAAAACTTCAGGAGGAAAATATATTATTCCACCATTATTAGAAGGTGAATTAAAAGAATCTCGTTTTATTGAACAAGTAATGGTGATTGGTGAAGGCGAAAAAATGGCCTGTGCTCTTATTCAACCAAATTTTGATTTTGTAAAAGAATGGGCTTTAAGACATGGAATTGAATTAAAGTCAAATGAAGAATTAATTAAAAATCAACAAGTTATTGATCGTATTGAAAAAGAAGTCGCTTTATGTAATACACATTTTGGAAAATGGGAAACCATTAAAAAGTTTGAATTAACTGCCGATGAATGGTCTATAGAAGGAGGACACCTTACCCCTACTTTAAAAATGAAACGTAACGTTATTAAAGAAATTTATAAAGATTTATACGAAAAAATTTATAGAAGTTAAATTTTTATTATTTGATATACTTTTCAAAAGTGTACTCAAAAAAATTAAAAAAGTGTTGTGATAAGCAACACTTTTTCTGTTTTTATTTATTATTTTATTTAAAATTATGCCTAAATTTATTGAATTTACTTCGGATATTAGTAATATTGAAATTCCTGAAAAATTTGATTATCCTCATAATTATACGCCGCATATTTTAGCCAAAATTGCTTCAGAAGAATTACAAGAATATTTAAAAAATCAAACGGATTTTTCTCATAATTTTCAAGATTTAGGAAAAATGTTTGGCGTTTTAATCGTTAAAAACAAGCAAAATAAAATCGGTTATTTAAGTGCTTTTTCAGGAAAAATTGCTCAAAGTACACAGCACAAACACTTTGTTCCGCCCGTTTATGATGTTTTAAAAGAAAATGGTATTTTCCTAGAAACAGAAAAAGTAAACATTCAAATTAATCAAGAAATTTTAATTTTAGAAAATAATTCAGCGTATCTAAAAACTAAAAAAAACTTCCTAATTCAGCAAAAATCTAACGAAAATTTATTTCAAGAAGAACAAAAAATCCTCAAAAAAAGACGACAACTAAGAAAATTAGAAGCAAAACAAGATAATCAACAAAATATTAATGAAGAATTTTATCTGCGAGAATATCAAATTTATTTAAAAGATAAAATTCGTCCTTTAGAAAAAAAATACACCGATTTTCAGCAGCAAATTGAGCAATTAAAACAACAACGAAAAGAACTTTCAGCATCAGGACAGCAAGAAATATTTAAGCAATATCAGTTTTTAAATGCTGAGAAAAAAACAAAAAATTTAACCGATATTTTTAAAAATTCAACCCAAAAAATTCCCGCAGGTGCAGGCGATTGTTGCGCGCCAAAATTATTACAATATGCGTTTTTAAACAACTTCACTCCTATTTGTATGGCGGAATTTTGGTGGGGAAATCCGTTAGCTACATCAGTTCGAAAACATAAAAATTATTACGATGCTTGTTCTGGAAAATGCAAACCGATTTTAAAACACATGCTTCAAGGAATTGCAGTACATCAAAATCCTTTACTTCTCGAGAATCAAGAAAATACAAAAAAAGACACACAGAAAGACAGAAAGACAGAACTCAAAATTATTTTTGAAGATGCTTATTTAGTCGCTATTAATAAACCAACAGGATTATTATCCGTAGCTGGAAAAGAAATCAGTGATTCAGTGGAAAATCGTATTCAAAAAAAACACCCAAATGCCTTGATCGTTCATCGATTAGATAGGCAAACTTCTGGAATTTTACTGATTGCAAAAACATTAGAAATCTATAAAAAATTACAAATACAATTTATCAACAAAACAATTAAAAAGCGTTACATAGCGGTTTTAGATGGGGTTTTATCCGAAGAAAATGGCGAAATAAATTTGCCATTAAGAGTCAATTTAAATGACAGACCCAAACAATTGGTTTGTGAACTTCACGGAAAAAAAGCACTTACAAAATGGGAAATTATCAAAATTAAAAATGCTAAAACCTACGTTTATTTTTATCCAATTACAGGAAGAACACATCAATTACGAGTACATTCGGCACATTATTTAGGTTTAAATTCGCCCATTATTGGCGATGATTTATATGGAAAAAAAGCAAATCGCTTATATTTACACGCTCAAAAAATTAGCTTTATACATCCTGTTTCAAAAAAAATCGTAACTTTTAAAACTCCTACACCTTTTTAATTATTTCTTAGAACCTGTTTAAAGTGTAGAAAATAATTAAGCGACATATTTTGTTTTTTTCATGGTACTTAACACTAATAATGACGCTAAAAAGAAAACTGCCAAACATAATACACTCCATTGCATCGAATCTGTAATGGCATATAATGCTCCGTAAACCGAAGTTCCTAGAACAATGGCTATTTTTTCCGTAACATCATAAAAACTAAAATAAGTGGCGTTATCTTGCGTATCTGGCAATAACTTTGAATATGTTGAACGAGTAAGCGTTTGAATTGCACCCTGAACCAATCCTAATAAACCGCCTAATCCATAGAAATACATTCCTACATTTTCTTGTGATTTATCCAACGAAAAAGCGAAAAAACATACTAGCATCCAAATGATAATCGTTATTTTTAAAGCAGTGATATTTCCAAATTTCCCTGAAATCCTCGAAAAAATATAAGCCCCCAAAATAGCGACAACTTGCACCAATAAAATAGTCAAAATCATATTAAAAGTTGGTAAATTTAATTCTGATGAACCAAAAATTGCTGCCATTAAAATAATCGTTTGTACTCCGATACTCAAAAAGAAAAAGGATATTAAAAAACGCTTTAAAGTCGGATAATTTAAGACTTCTTTATATACCATTTTTAACTCACTGTACCCTTTCCAGATATAATCGTTATCGGGCTGTTTATTGTAAATATCGTCGGGTAGTTTTTTAAAGGTAATTTGTGCAAAACCAATCCACCAAAGCCCCACCATCACAAAAGAAATACGAGATGCCATACCCGATGTAATCCCAAATAATTCAGGTTTTTGAATCAATATTAAATTGATAATCAACAAAATAACAGAACCAACATAACCATAAATAAAACCTTTTGCACTGGCTTTATCTTGTTGTTCTGGCAAGGCTACTTCGGGTAAATACGCATTGTAAAATACCCAACTTGCCCAAAAACCAATACTTGCTAAAATGGTAAATAAAATACCAATCCAAACAGTAGCAACACCTTCAAAAAAGAATAAAGCGATTACCGATAAACCACCCATCCAACAGAAAAATTTCATAAATTTTTTCTTACTTCCTGTGTAGTCGGCAATTCCTGATAAAATTGGCGAAATAAGTGCCACCACTAAAAAAGAAAATGACAACGCATAGCTATATAAACTATCAGGATGTTCCCAATCCATCCCTAAAAAACGGACTGTTTTTCCTTTGGTTACCGCACTGTAATATAACGGAAAAACTGCCGTACTAATCACTAGTGAATATACTGAATTTGCCCAATCGTAAAACGCCCACGCATTGATTAACTTTTTATCGCCTCTTTTATACATATATCTTAAAATAAAAAAACCGTTCGTAATAACAATAAATTATTACGAACGGTTTGCAATATAAAAAATTTATGATACTATCCTTTTACGCCTCTGTTAAATTTAGCGGCTAATTGTTTTGCTTCTGGCAAATAAGCTCTAAGTGTTCGAATACGTGTTTGATTCGAAGGGTGTGTACTCATAAATTCTGCAGGTGCTTTTCCTTTTGACATTTGACTCATTCGTACCCAAACCTCAGCGGCTTCACGACCGTTATATCCTGCCATTATCATAAAAACCAATCCTAATTTATCGGCTTCTGTTTCATGACTTCTACTAAAAGGCAACATAATTCCGACTTGTGTTCCTAAACCATATGCGGTGTTAAAAAGTTGTGCATTTTTGCTATTCGCCGTTCCTAAAGCAACCGCAGCACCACCTAATTGTTGTAATTGACCAGTAGACATACGCTCTTGACCGTGTTTTGCAAATGCATGTGCAACTTCATGTCCCATTACTGCTGCAATCCCATCTTCATTGGCACAAATTGGTAAAATTCCTGTGTAAAAAACTACTTTTCCACCTGGCATACACCAAGCATTTACGGTATTATCTTCTACTAAATTAAATTCCCAACGATATGAATTTGCTTCTGATGTCATTCCGTTGGCTCTCATAAAACGATCTACTGCTGAAGAAATATTTTTACCAACTCTTTTTATTTGGTTTGATTTTGTAGCGTTTGTAGATAATTTATTTTCCTGTAAAAAACCTTTATACTGTGCAAAACTTGCTGGTAATACTTGCGCATCGCTTACAAAATTAAGACGTTTTCTACCTGTAATTGGCACGGTGCTACATTGTACTAAAAATAAAGCGACCATTCCTAAAGCTATAATTTTTTTCATTTTTTAATTTTTTTGATGATTTTTAGTTGTTATTTATATTTTTAATATTGGTTGTTCTATTATGACACATTTTAAAAATAATGTCACAAAAATAGCAAACTAATTATATCTTTATCCCGATAAAAATCATAAAATCTATTTTAAAATAAGTCTAAAATAAACTTAATAAATTTAATGAAGTTAAAAAATACATTACTGTTTCCTCCAACACTTGTTATTCCAAAACCGATTACTTTTTTAGCAAAGGGAATACAGTTATTCTCGACACATTTAACCGCCAAGTTTGCTACGGTTCTTTTTAGCACTCCTGTAAAATTCCCAATTCCGAAAAGAGAAAAAATAATGTTTGAAAGCGCACAAAAGAAAACAATTTTTGTGCCAAGTATTGCTAAAAATATCGAAGTTTTATCCTATGGATATTCTCAAAAGAAAGTATTATTAGTACACGGTTGGGCAGGTAGAAGTACGCAATTGTATATGATTGCCGATAAATTATTAGAAAAAGGCTATATGGTTATTTCTTTTGATGGTCCTGCGCATGGAAACTCATCAGGAAAAACAACATCAATGCCCGAATTTATAGCAACTATAACCGAAATTAATAAACAATTTGGTTCTTTTGAAAGTGCTATTGGACATTCTTTTGGTGCAATGTGCTTATACAACAGTGTTTCTACTGATTTTAAAATCAATAAATTAGTGACTATTGGAGCTCCTGATAGCATTTCTAACGTACTTTTTAATTTTGCAAATAGTTTGAAAGTAAAGCCTGTTATCGGTGAAAAAATGAAGCAATTTTTTGATGAAAAAGCACAAACAAATATCGATAAGCATTCTTCAAGTATTGTTGCCAAAAAAATAACGATTCCAACCCTAGTTATTCATGATGCAAATGATGGTGATGTCGCTGTGAATTGTGCGATCAACATTCGTGAAAACTTACAGAAAGGAACACTTTTAATCACCCAAGGATTAGGACACACTAAAATACTACGCAATAAAAAAGTAACTGCTGATATTGTCAATTTTATCAATCAATAACTCATCAACAAAAACTAAAAAAATAACAAATAAAATCCCTGAAAATTACCTAAAATTAGCCTTAAAATATCTTTTTTTTTATTTTTTTCTAAAAAAAATGTTAAAATAACGAGTATATTATTTCAACAGACTCCTTATTAATAATATAACCAATCATTAAAAAAACAGCTTTACCTGTAATTTGAACGTTAAATTATTACTAACTAAACACATTTTTATGAAAAAATTCACTCTTTTATTTTTTGCTACACTATGTAGTAGCCTGCTATGGTCGCAATCACAAATTTCAGGAACTATTGTCGATAGTACTAATGAAGCGCTTCCTGGAGCAAATGTTATTGAAAAAGGAACTTCCAACGGTACAAATTCTGATTTTAACGGAGCATTTAAACTAACCGTTAAAAATGATGCTATTTTAATTATTAGTTTTTCAGGATTTGAAACACAAGAAATTCCTGTAAATGGAAAAAAGAATTTTAAAATCATCTTAAAAGAAGGATTAGAATTAGACGAAGTTGTTATTACAGGTTCTCGAACGCCATCACGAAGCAACACGACAAGTGCTTTACCAATCGATGTAGTATCGGCTAAAGACCTCCAATCAACAGGGCAAACGTCTTTTGATAAAGCGTTACAATATAAGATTCCTTCTTTTAATACGGTTCAAACACCTGTTAATGATGCAACTTCTTTATTAGATCCCTACGAAATTAGAAATATGGGACCTAGTAGAACCTTAATTTTAATCAACGGAAAACGTAAAAATTTAAGTGCATTATTATACACACAAGCCGCTCCCGGACGTGGGGAAACAGGTTCTGATATTTCTGGAATCCCTACGGATGCTATAAAAACAGTGCAAGTTCTTAGAGATGGCGCTTCGGCACAATATGGTTCTGATGCAATTGCAGGAGTTATCAATATTATTTTAAAAGATAATGCTAAAGACGGTTCAGCGACTTTTAGAACTGGAATTACTAGCGAAGGCGATGGCGAAATGCTTGGCGTAAGTTTAAACAATGGTTCTAGTATTGGTGATGATAAAGGTTTTGTAAATTATACGGTTGATATTTCAAAAACAGCGTCTGCAAATCGAGCAGGAACTGTTAGTGCCGAAGGAGAATTTGCTGATTTTTATGATTCAGAAGCAACTACGCCACTTACCTTGGCTGATGTTCAAGAGTATTTAAAAAGAAACTCAGATGCCAATAATATTAATGGAACTCCAACAATGGCAGCTTCTAAGTTTTCAATAAATGCAGGATATTCACTTAGTGAAGCTACTGAAATATATGCAAATGCCGCGTATGTATTCAAAAAAGTAAATTCTTTTGCAAACCACAGAACACCGTATTGGAGAACACTTGACACAAAAGATGGATACCCATATTTAGCAGATTTTTATCCAGGAAATCATCCTACAAATGCTGGCGGTTATGACGGTTATACCCCAACTTTTGAAGGTGATTTAAATGATTATAATGCTACTGTTGGTTTTAAAACCAAAAAAAATGACTGGAATATTGACGTAAGTTTTACCACAGGTGGAAATTCACAAACTTATAGAGTGAGTGAATCTCATAATGGAAACAAAGTATATTCTCCTTCTACTTGGATTGATGCCAATAATAATGGCGATGTTGATACAGGAGAAATAACACAAGGTTCAGAATTATATAGAGAAAATAGTAAGAAATCCTACGATACAGGAGGAACAGCTTTTTCTCATAAAGTAGGGAATATCGATATTTCAAGAATACTTTCAGACCAAGTAAGTGTTGCCTTTGGTACAGAATTTAGATCGGAAGAATTTGAAGTAATCGAAGGAGAATTAGGATCTTATGATGGTGGCGGTGTCGATTCTTTTTCGGGAAATAGCCTTAAAAATTCAGGGAAATTTAGTCGATATAATTTAGGAGGATACGCAAGTTTAGATTGGGATATCAACAAAGATTTCTTGCTTAGCGGAACAGCAAGAGTTGAAAATTATTCTGATTTTGGAAGTACTTTTATCTGGAAATTAAGTTCTCGTTATAAATTTGCAGACGATAAATATACGGTAAGAGGTTCGCTTTCTACAGGATTTAGAGCGCCAACATTACATCAAATTTATACACAAAAATCACAAAATAGTTTCGTTCCAGGACAAGGAATACAAATTGGTGGTTTGGTTAGTAATGTATCATCTCAAAAAGGATTGTTAGGTTTAAAAGATTTAACAGCAGAAGAATCAACTAATTACACCATTGGAATTGGAGGAAAACCTTTTAGAAATTTCTCTTTTACGGTAGATTATTACAGTATTAAAGTAGAAGATAGAATTATTTTAAGCACGGAAGTAAAACCACCTAACACACCTGTTTTCAAAGGATTATCAGATGTTAGTTTCTTTTTAAATGCGATGGATACTCAAACTGATGGTTTAGATGTTGTTCTTGGATATAAAGGAATTGAAATCGGTGATGGTAAATTAGGACTTAATTTATCAGGAAATTATACCATTAAAAATGAACGTGTTGGAAAAGTTAAAAATCCTGCTTTTGTTACTGCTTCAAACCAATCGGTTGTAAATGAAACGCAAGAAGCCTTATTTTTCACTTCAAGACCTGAAACAAAATGGATTTTAGGAGCGAATTATAGTATCGGGAAATTTGGGTTTTCTTTAAACAATACGTATTTCGGTAAAACAAAATTTGCACAATTAGGCTTACAAAATCTGGAAGATATTTTTATAAATGCTTCGGATATTCCTACTGATGCTCTAACCGATGGAGGTTCTGATTTAAAAACAGAATTTACTCCGAAAATCGTAACGGATTTAGGAATAAATTTTACAGCTACTGATAGAATTACCATCGCGTTGAATGTTAATAATATTTTAAATGTATTACCTGAATGGAAATTTACAGATGCGACCACTACAGGACAAGCTATTTTAGATGGAGCTTCTGTTACAAGTTCTCCTTCAAATTTAATTACCTTTAACCAACGTTATTCACAAATGACCTATGATGGTTCACATTTTAGTCAATTAGGAACGATGTTTAATTTATCTGTAAATTACCAATTTTAATATAAAAATTTAAAATTTTTGTTTCTATTTTTTATTTGTTTTTTTAACAAAAAGCCAAAATCATGATGATTTTGGCTTTTTAAATATTCTAAAATTAGAAATATTATTCGTTGTGTAAAAAACGTTTTTTTGCTAACAATTCAGCTTCCGTTTCTACATTGTCATCATCAGGAACACAACAATCTACTGGACAAACTGCCGCACATTGTGGCTCTTCATGAAAACCTTTACATTCCGTACATTTATCTGCTACGATGTAATATATTTCATCTGATATTGGTTCTTGATCAGTATCTGCGTTTTCTTTTTTACCATTTGGTAACACTACATTTCCTTGTAATTCAGTTCCGTCTGCATATTTCCAATCATCTGCTCCCTCGTAAATTGCCGTATTAGGACATTCTGGTTCACAAGCACCACAATTTATACATTCATCAGTTATTATAATTGCCATAATTAATCTGTTTCAGTTTTGTAACTTTGCATTGCAAAAATAGTTCCAAATTAATTTAGAAACAAAATAAATGGATACAATCCAAAATAGAATTGAAGCTTTTATAAAACTAGGTGTCTTTTTAGGACAATTTTCTCAATCGGAAGTTAAAAAGAAAGAAAATATTCCACATAATGAATTATTTTTTGATGGTTTTAAACATCAATTAAAAATAGCCGAAGAAAATAATAAATGGTTTACTACCGATAATTTATTATTTGCAACTCAAAATTGGAGCAACGCATTATCCGAAGAAAAAATACAACAATGGATTACCAATGAAAAACTAGGAACTAATACGCCTCAAAAAGTTGCCATTATTATGGCTGGAAATATTCCATTAGTAGGTTTTCATGATTTTTTATCTGTTTTGATTTCTGGACATTCAGTTGTTGTAAAACAATCATCAAACGATAAACATTTACTGCCTTTTTTAGCCAAATATCTAGAATATATTTCGCCTGATTTAAAAGGAAAAATAAGTTTCACAGAAGATAAATTATCGGATTTTGATGCCGTTATCGCAACAGGAAGCAATAATACGGCCCGTTATTTTGAATATTATTTCAAAGGAAAACCAAACATTATTAGAAAAAGTAGAAACTCGGTAGCCGTTTTAACAGGAAACGAAACATCCGAAGATTTTGAGAGTTTAAGTACCGATGTATTTCGTTATTTTGGCTTAGGATGTCGTTCGGTTTCCAAATTATTTGTGCCTAGAAATTATAATTTTGACGCTTTTTTTAACGGAATGTATCAGCAACAAGAAATTATCAACAACGCCAAATACGCCAATAATTACGATTATAATAAAACCGTATATTTAATGAGTGAATTCGATATTTTAGAAAATGGTTTTTTAATGATTAAAGAAGATGCCAGTTACTCCTCGCCTATCGCCACCATTTTTTATGAATATTATGATACTATCGCCGATTTAAAAATAAAGATTTCGCAAGAAAAAGAAAAAATTCAATGCGTTGTTGCTCGTGATGTTTTCGAAAATGAAATCGCTTTTGGACAAACCCAACATCCCGAATTATGGGAATATGCCGACGGCGTAAATACCTTAGCTTTTTTATCGGAAATTTAAAAAAAAGAACTCGCTATAAAACTCGCCATAAATTTTGCACCTTTGTTATCTCTTAAAAATTATCCATAAAAAAGCACCAAATGAAAAAACATAACTTTAGTGCAGGTCCGTGTATTTTACCTGAAGAAGTTTTACAAAAAGCTTCCCAAGCAATTCTCAATTTTAATGATGATGATTTATCATTAATTGAAATTTCTCACCGAAGTAAACCCTTTGTTGATGTCATTGAAAAAGCACGAAATTTAGTTTTAGAATTATTAAATTTAGAAAATAAAGGCTACACCGCATTATTTTTACAAGGCGGTGCAAGTGGGCAATTTTTAATGACAGCCTATAATTTATTGAACAAAAAAGCAGGATATTTAAATACAGGAACTTGGAGTTCAAAGGCGATAAGAGAAGCAAAACTATTTGGCGAAGTTATAGAAATTGCTTCTTCAGAAGATAAAAATTTCTCTTATATTCCTAAAAATTATACCATTCCTACGGATTTAGATTATTTTCATTGTACCAGTAATAACACGATTTACGGAACGCAAATGAAAAATTTTCCAAAGACAAATGTGCCGTTAATTTGCGATATGAGTTCGGATATTTTTTCGCGTCAATTAGATTTTTCAAAATTTGATTTGATATACGCAGGAGCTCAAAAAAATATGGGTCCGGCAGGAACAACACTTGTCGTTATCAAAAATGAAATTCTAGGAAAAGTGGAACGAGAAATTCCATCAATGTTAAATTATCAAACGTTTATCGACAAAGAAAGTATGTTTAACACGCCTCCCGTTTTCGCAATTTATACCTCGATGCTAACCCTTGAATGGTTGAAAAATTTAGGCGGAATCCCGTTTATTGAAAAAGTAAACGAGCAGAAATCAGCACTTTTATATGCAGAAATTGATAGAAATAAACTCTTTGAAGGAACTGCCCAAAAAGAAGACCGAAGCCACATGAACGCTACTTTTAAACTTAAAAATGAAGCGTTGAAAAATGAATTTGATACGCTTTGGAAACAAGCAAATATCAACGGATTAGAAGGACATCGAAGCATCGGCGGATACCGCGCAAGTATGTACAACGCACTGCCTTTATACAGCGTACAAGCACTTGTCGATGTAATGCAAGAATTTGAAAGAACACAAAATTATAGCATCAGCATCAAAAAGTAAAAGAGTAAAAGAGTAAAAAAAGTAAAGAATAATTAAAGCGTAATTCAGCATACAATGAAAATATTAGCAAACGACGGAATTTCTGAAAGTGGAAAAAATACGTTAGAAAATGCAGGTTTTGAAGTAATTACAACCAAAGTTGCACAAGAACAATTACAAAACTTTATTAATGATGAAGCGATTAATGCAATCATTATTAAAAATAATATTCAAATACATTCCGAACTTATCGATAATTGCCCAAGCTTGAAATTAATAGCAAATGCAAGTACAAATAATGATAATATCGATGTTATATACGCTCAAGAATGTGGCGTAGAAGTCGTAAATATCAATGATGCAAGTGCCAACGCAATTGCAGAACTCGTTTTTGCACACCTTTTAGGAATGGTGCGTTTTTTACATCAAGCCAATAGAGAAATGCCGTTAGAAGGCGATATGAATTTTAATTCACTGAAAAAACATTTTTCTGAAGGAACAGAACTTCGTGGAAAAACATTAGGAATTATCGGCATGAATATCGACGGACAACAAGTAGCAAAAATTGCTCTCGGATTAGGAATGAAAGTAATTGGTTTTGATGTAGAATTTAATGATACCATAACAATTCCTGTAGAATTTTATAATGGTCAAGTGATTGATATCGAAATTGAAATGACAAATTCTGATGAACTTTTAAAAGATGCCGATTTTATAACCCTGCATCTATCATCCGAAGAAAATCATGTAATTGGTGCTAAAGAATTTGAAAAAATGAAAAATGGCGTTGGTTTTATTAACGTAGCTCAAAGTGGTTTAGTCGATGAAATTGCACTTGTAAATGCCATCGAAAGTGGAAAAGTAAAATACGCAGGTTTAGATACTTTTGAGAATCAACCAACACCTGAAATTCAATTATTAATGAATCCTGAACTGTCTTTAAGCCCTAATATTGCTGCTTTAACACAAGAATCACAACATAAAATAAGCACCGAATTAGCAGATAAAATTATCAATTCATTACATATTTAAACATTTTTTTGATATTTAAGCTTCTCGCTTTATTAAAAAATATCTTTAGCACTAAAAAAATTATCAATGGCAATCGTAAAACCATTTAAAGCCGTTCGAGCCACTAGAGACAAAGTGGCGTTGGTTTCGGCAAAATCACATGAAATTTATACGCCAAAAATGCTAGATGCAAAATTAGCATTCAATCCGTATAGCTTTTTACACGTCATAAATCCTGGATATAAATATCATAAACAAGATGTTAGTGGCGAACAACGCTTCAAACTCGTGCATAATCGATATTTAGAATTTAAAGAAAATGACGTTTTTAAACAAGATGAAATCCCAGCATTTTATCTCTATCAAAAAACAACCGCTACCAACTCTTTTTGCGGAATTATTAGTGCAACTTCCGTAGAAGATTATCATCAAAATATCATCAAAAAACACGAAGGAACACTCAAAGAAAGAGAATTATTATTTGAAAATTATCTGAAAAATACAGGATTCAATGCAGAACCTGTGCTTCTTACCTATCCTGATAATCCAATTATTAATAAAATTGTAGCAAAATATCAGCAAAAAAGAGCCGAATATGAGTTTTCAACCACCGATAAAGACCATCATTTATTGTGGGTTATTGATAATCAAAATGATATTCAACAATTAATTGACGCTTTTAAAGACATCGAAACCTTATATATTGCTGATGGTCATCATCGTTCAACTTCAGCGTGTTTGCTTGCCAAAAACTTAGCTAAAAAAAATCCGAAGCATACAGGAAAAGAAGCGTATAACTTTTTTATGAGCTACTTATTGCCCGAAAGTCAATTGAGTATTTATGAATTTAATCGGTTTATAAAAGATTTAAACGGACTCACTCCCGAAGAATTTTTAATCGAATTAGATACTTTTTTTAGAATCGAAAATAGAGGACAGGAATTATACAAACCCAAAGAAAAACATCATTTTAGCATGTATTTAAACGGCGAATTTTATGCCCTATACTTGCGAAAATCAAGATATAATTTTAAAAATGCCCTAAGTAAATTAGATGCACAAATTTTGTATAAAACCATTTTAAAACCTATTTTAGGAATTGAAGATATTCGAAATGCCTCTAAAATTTTATATTCTCAAGATAAATCCGATAGTTTAGAACTGAAAACCAAAGTCGATACAGGCGAATTTAAAGTTTCCTTCGGAATGTTGCCAACCTCTATCAATGAAATCAAAGAAATTGTAGATGCCGATATGTTAATGCCTCCAAAAACAACGTATATCGAGCCAAAATTAAGAAGTGCTTTAACGATTTATGAATTTGATTGTCAATAAAAAACAGCCAAACAAATCAAAAAAAATCAGCCAAAAAATTAAAAGAAAAATTTAAAAGAAATGACAGGAATTAAAGAAAATTTAGCCCAAATAAAAACTAGCATTCCAGCAAATGTAACACTCGTTGCCGTTTCTAAAACAAAACCAATCGCCGATATTCAAGAAGCCTACAACGAAGGACAACGTGTATTTGGTGAAAATAAAATTCAGGAAATGGTCGCCAAATTTGATGCTTTACCTAAAGATATCAAATGGCATATGATTGGACATTTGCAAAGTAATAAAGTGAAATATATGGCGCATTTTGTCGATTTAATTCACGGAGTTGATAGCTTTAAAACACTCAAAGAAATCAACAAACAAGCCAAAAAACACCACCGAATTATTAACTGCTTATTACAAGCCAGAATCGCCAAAGAAGATACGAAATTCGGACTGTCATTTCAAGATATTGATGCCATTATTACATCCGAAGAAATTGTAGCATTGCAAAATATTAAAATTGTCGGACTTATGGGAATGGCTACTTTTACAGACAATCAACAACAACTCGAAGAAGAATTTTTATCGCTAAAAAACTTTTTTGAAAATAAAAAACAGCAACAAGAAAATCAACAGGAAAATCAACAAGAAAAACAAGAAGTAAAAAATATTAACTTAAAAATAATATCCATGGGAATGAGTGGCGATTATCCATTAGCCATAAAAAATGGTAGTACTATGGTACGAATTGGTAGCGCTATTTTTGGAGTTCGAAATTATATTGTTTAGATTTACAGTTATCAGTTTAAAAAAAAAGATTTGTACGCAATTTTAGATATTGAAACCACAGGAGGAAAGTTTAACGAAGAAGGAATTACAGAAATTGCGATTCATAAATTTGATGGACATCAAGTTGTAGATCAATTTATTAGCTTAGTGAATCCTGAACGAGAAATTCAGGAATTTGTCGTGAAATTAACAGGAATTAATAGCAATATGTTGCGTAACTCTCCTAAATTTTATGAAGTTGCAAAACGAATTATTGAAATTACCAAAGACTGTATTATTATCGCACATAATGCGAGTTTCGATTATCGAATTTTACGTACCGAATTTGACCGATTAGGATTTGATTATCAACGAAATACCATCTGTACTGTAGCACTTAGTAAAAAATTAATCCCCGAAGCACCTTCGCATAGTTTAGGAAAATTATGTCGATTTGTCGGTATTCCGATGAGCGACCGACACCGAGCAAATGGCGATGCACTTGCTACAATTCAATTGTTTAAACTTTTACTGGAAAAAGATATTGATAAAAATATCGTGCAACAATCCATAAAATATGCCGATAACAGACATATAAAACAACGCTATCTAAAATTATTAGAAAAATCACCCGAAAAAGAAGGACTTTTTTATGTGCATAATCAGCAAGGCACCATTATTTTTATCGGACGAGGACAAAATATAAAAAAAGAAGTCAATAAATTATTTTTAAAAGAAAGCCCAAAAGGCGTAAATATTCTAAAAAGAATACACGAAATAACGTTTCAAGAAACTGGAAACCTGCTTTTTACACGCTTAAAATATCATTTAGAATTGCTTAAATTACGTCCTAAATATAACGTTATTCGCAAACCAAAAATATCTGGTAAACATTTTAATCATGATACTTTTTTAATTCTTGATAAAGGAAGAAGCCCTGAAGAAAATGCCGTTATTTTAATCGAAAAAAATACCGTTTTAGGATATACCTACACCAATTTAGCCTTTCAAGAAAATAATTTATCCGTTTTAAAATCGATGCTAACGCCTATTGAAAATCGTGAAATTGCAAAAACAATTATCAAAAATTATTTACTTAAAAACAACGTTTCCAAAATTGTACGATTAGAAATTGAGTAAAAATAAATTGAAAATCTAGACACTAAAAAGTAATTACATAATAATATTGCTCCTATTTTGAAAAATACAAAAAACTGGAAAGAAAAATTACATGAAATAATTTATGAAGCCGATACACCCGCTGGTAAATTATTTGATATCATTTTATTAATTGCCATTCTTGCCAGTATTTTACTGGTCATGCTCGAAAGTGTGGAAAGTATCAATTCCAAACATGGCACACTTTTAAACATTTCAGAATGGATAATTACCATACTATTTTCTGTGGAATATATTATTCGCGTAATTTCGATAAAAAAACCAGCGAAATACATTTTTAGTTTCTATGGAGTTATTGATTTACTTTCTACAATTCCGAAATATTTGGCGATTTTTTTTACAGGAACGCACAGTTTAGTTGCCTTAAGAGCCTTACGTTTACTACGGATTTTCAGAATTTTAAAACTTGCTCGTTTTGTTGGCGAATCGAATAATTTTATGAAAGCCTTAAAAGCTAGTAGAACAAAAATTACTGTTTTCTTGTTTTTTGTATTGATATTATCTGTTATTTTAGGAACCGTTATGTACTTAATTGAAGGCGGAGAAAACGGATTTACAAGCATTCCAAGAAGCGTTTATTGGGCAATTGTAACCTTAACCACCGTTGGTTATGGCGATATCGCACCACATACGCCTTTTGGACAATTTGTAGCGAGTATTATTATGATCTTAGGATATGGAATTATTGCCGTTCCTACGGGAATTGTAAGTTCTGAAATGGTCAAAGTAAACGACCTAAATTTAAACACACAATCTTGCCCAAACTGTTCGCATGAAGGACATGATGACAATGCCATTTTTTGCAATCATTGCGGAAATAAACTACACGATTAAAATTACACAATTAAAATGAAAAACACCTTAATAACCATTGTTGGTGCTACCGCAATCGGAAAAACAGCATTAAGTATAAAACTTGCACAGCATTTTAATTGCAGTATTATTTCTTGTGATTCTCGTCAGTTTTTTAAAGAAATGAGCATCGGAACTGCAGTTCCTTCTTCGGAAGAATTGGAAGCTGCGCCACATCATTTTATTCAAAATAGAAGTATTTTTGATAACTATTCTGTCGGTCAATTTGAAAAAGATGCTTTAACTAAACTAGACGAATTGTTTATCGAAAATCCTGTACAAATTATGGTTGGCGGTAGCGGTTTATATATTGATGCCGTTTTAAAAGGCTTGGATTATTTCCCTGAAGTTGATGCTCGTATCAGAGAAAAATTAACCCAAGAACTTGAAGAAAATGGCATCGAAAAACTTCAAGAACAACTCAAAGAACTCGATATTGAAACGTATAATTCCATTACTATTGATAATCCGCATCGGGTAATGCGCGCTTTAGAAGTGTGTATTGGTAGTGGAAAAACATACAGTTCTTTTAAAAATAAACCCAAAGCACCTCGTAATTTTGAAGTTATCAAAATCGGTTTAACTGCCGACAGGCAAATTATGTACGACCGAATTAATAAACGTGTTGATATCATGTTAGAAAATGGTTTGCTTGAAGAGGCTAAAAAAATGCAACCTCATAAAGATTTAACCGCATTAAAAACCGTTGGATATCGCGAATTATTTGAATATTTTGAAGGGAATTTTACCAAAGAATTTGCCATCGAAGAAATTAAAAAAAATACCCGCCGTTTTGCAAAACGACAAGGAACTTGGTTTCGTAGAGATACCGAAATTAATTGGTTCGATTTTCAAGATGATATTCAAAAAATTATTACTTCTTTAGAAGATAAAATATAAAAATAGAATCCGTCAACCTGAATTTAGTTCAGGTTCTCATCATAATTTGCCGTAGTTACCTCTTTTAATGCGATGCTGAAATAAATTCAGCCACAAGGCATATCAAAACTTTTTCACTGATGGATAAAAAATCTAAAGACTTGCAATTACAATACGAAGGCTTTTTAAAAACACCTTTTCTATGGAACGGATTATGGAATATAAAAGATGAAAAAAATATCTTTGACTTACAACAATTTGAAATAAATGCTACAAAAACAGCCTCTTTTTTAGTAGAAATTACAAAAATACCACGCTTAGGAAAATTAGTCGAACGGTTTGTTTCTTTTGAATTTCAACAAGATAAACACCTTAAAATATTAGCCGAAAACATCCAAATTCAACAAGAAAAAATAACCCTTGGCGAACTAGATTGCTTACTTTTAAAAGATGAAAAACCAATTCATGTAGAAATAATTTATAAGTTTTATTTATATGATATTTCAGCAAGTAATACAGAAATTGAACGCTGGATTGGTCCTAACAAACAAGATTCTCTAGTTCAAAAATTAACCAAACTTAAAGAAAAACAACTACCACTACTCTATTCTGAAGAATGTGAAAACTACTTAAAAACACTAAATTTAGAGGCTAAAAACATAGCACAGCAACTTTATTTTAAAGCACAATTATTTGTTCCATTAAAAGATTATGGAAAAGAATTTCATCAAAAAAACAACAAAAAATATTCTTTAATTAATACCGATTGTATTATCGGTTTTTATGTTACTTTACTTGAATTAAATCAATTTAAAGATTGTAAATTTTACATTCCAACAAAACATAATTGGCTCGTAACACCTCACACAAACATTAATTGGCATACTTTTAATGATTTTATTACAAAAATAACACCCGTTTTAACAGACAAAAAATCGCCACTTTGTTGGTTGAAAAAAACAAATGGCGAATTATTGAAATTTTTTGTTATCTGGTGGTAACTGCCTATTTAAAATATAAAAATAGTCTTTCAAGCAAAAAACCCTAGCCCCGATTGAAGCAATTGTTTGAGCTCCTTTTTTGATTTTTCTTCAAAAAAGAGCGAGTGCGGAAAGCGGGAAATAGCTCCAAAAAATAATCGCTAAAAACTCCCTTTTTTAGGAAGAACTTTTACCAATCTTTTTCTTGATGTTATAAAATAAACACCCGTTAAAAGTACCATAGAAGCAATAACCGATTGTAGCGTTAACGTTTCATCTAACAATGCCCAACCTAAAAATAACGCTATTATCGGGTTTACATACGCCGATGTTGCAACCTTTTCAGTAGCCACAACTTTTAACAAATAATTAAAAGACGTAAAAGCAACAATACTTCCCAAAATAATTAAAAATAACATCGCTCCCTGAGTTTTTTGTGACCAATTTAAAGGCGATGTCCACGTTTCTTTAAAAACTAAACTCGATATCGCCAATATAAAACCTGCGACTAACATCTGATAACCTGTGCTTACTAAATGATTTTTTGGTAAATCAGCTTTTGATACAAATACACTTCCGTAACTCCAACTCAAAACACACGTTAAAATCATGAAAATCCCTAAAACACTGCCTTCTGAAGTAGTGATTTCCTGCTGACTAACCAATAAATACATCCCTATTAAACCTAATAAAACACCTATCATTGATTTTTTTTGCAATCTTTTCCCGTCAATTAAACGCAGTAAAAATAACACAAATAACGGTTGTGTCGAAGCTAATAAAGCCGCAAAACCACTATCGACATATTTTAACGCCCAGACAAAAACACCGTTTCCATACACCAAAAATAAAAATCCTGCAATTCCTGAATTTACAAACTGATTCTTAGTGATTTTTAACGATAATTTCATAGATTTAGCCAGTATCATAATTAAAATTCCCGCTATTGAAAAACGTATCGACGCTAAAAATAATGGCGAAATTTCTGTTACCGCTATTTTATTAAACAAATAGGTAGAACCCCATATAATGTATATCGAAAAAAAAGCCGCTATAATTAAAAATTTTGAATTTTTCATCTTTTGAATATTTTAAATATTTTTCACATAAAATAAACTATTATTTGAATTTTTCAGAAAAAAAATAAAAATATTTTTAGTTGATAAAATTTAAACAGGCTCTAACAAATTATACTTTTGAAAGTGCTTTAATTGTGTCCGAAAAAAGTATGGTTTCCGTTGGTTTTAATGCTGAAATATTTTTCATCGCTGCTGCTATTGTTTCTGCTTTTATATTTTTATATTTCGCCAATTTCCCTATTAAAAAAGGATTGATTATTCGGGCAATACAATTCCCTAAATCTTCCGCAAAACGAGTTTCAGTACGATTTCCTTTAATTAAAGAAGGACGTAAAATATAGGTGTTTTTAATATTTTGAGCTAAAACAGCTTGCTCCATTTCACCTTTTGTTTTATTATAAAAAACACTACTTTTTTCATTCGCTCCCATAGCTGATATTACGACAAAAAAAGGAATATCATTTTCTTTGGATAATTTTGCAGCAGCAACAGGAATACCGTAATCAATGTTTTTATAACGTGTTTTATCTTTCGTTTTTTTCGCTGTAGTGCCGATACAACAATATACCTCATCAGCAAAAAAATCTTCTTTAAAATTTTCTAACAACAGTAAATCACCTATAAATTCTTTTACTTTTAGCGACGCTTTTCCTGTTGATTTTCTTGTAAAAACTTTAATCGTTTTGTAATTTTCATCGGCGATTAACTTATCTAATAACAAACCTCCTGTTAATCCTGTTGCTCCTAATATAATTGCTGTTTTCATCTTTTTTGTTGCTTAAAATTAATTGAAAATTATTTTAAAGATATTATTTACACAAAAAAACCACCAATATTTGGTGGTTTTTAAGATACTATTTTAAAATGAACTTTCGTACTATTTTTATTTTTATACAAGTGTTTCTAAATAATGACTTTCAATAGCATACGCTTCTTTTAAACCTGCTATTTTAGCATCAATTTTAGATATATCATTCTTTTTTATTGATTTACTTGCTACTAACATTACGTTTTTACGAGTATGTTCGTTACTTATAAATTCAAAAACTTTGGTGTTATAATTACTTTTTTCTAAAATTAACGCACGAATGGTATCTGTGACCATTTCAAACTGACGTTCTTTAAAAATTCCGTATTTTAATAACGGGCTTTCTTGTTCTTTTCCTTTTACTTGCTGACGAATTTGTTTATGACAACAAGGCGCACAAATAATCAGTTCTGCTTTTGCTGATAAACCTTTATAAATAGCATCATCAGTAGCAGTATCACAAGCATGTAAGGCTATTAAAATATCAATTTTATTATTATCGTACTCTTGAATTGGCTGTGCTACAAACGATAAATTAGTAAATGCTGATTTATCTGCAACATCATTACAATAATCTACTAATTCTTTACGTAACTCAATACCTGTAACGGTTGCACTGTATTTTTTTTGATTTACTAAATAATCGTACAAAGCAAATGTTAAATATCCTTTACCCGATCCCATATCAACAATATTAATATGTTTTGGTAATTTTGTCGATTTTAATAAGCCTTCAATAATTTCTAAATACTTATTAATTTGACGATATTTATCTGCCATTTTATGAATAACCTTTCCTTCTTTATCGGTAATTCCTAAATGATGTAAATAACTTCCTGCTTCGGCTAAACGCTCTTTTGGTTTATCGTGTGTTTCGGGTAATTTATGCTTAAAACTAGCTGCATTTACTCGATAAGAAACTAGTTTTCTTTTAGATATAAATATCAATAAATCTTTAGATAATGTAAACAACGTTGCTGCTCTAAAATTATCCATCAATAAAATTTCTATTTCGGTAATAGCTTCAGAAATTGTATAGTTTTTAACCTTATCATTTGTGTTATAATGATACGTAAATTGAAACATTTCTGTTTCTTTTATTTTTACCAAACGAACATATACATTTGGCAATCCATCACTTTTTTTGATAGGTTTACTTAACGTTAGTTTTACAAAATTAGCTTCTAAAACGCTTTCGTTTAAGGTATCTTTTAATTGTTGAAATTCATTCATTTTACAAAAATACTATAAATCATTTAATTCCTTTCTTTTAAAACTGCTTCAATTTCACTTAACGTAAAACCTTTTGCTTTTAAAAGAATTACAATATGATAAAATAAATCGGCAGCTTCATTTTTAAATAAATCGGCATCATTATCTTTTGCTTCAATAACAAGCTCTACAGCTTCTTCTCCAACTTTTTGAGCAACTTTATTAATTCCTCTTTTATACAATTTATTTGTATATGAAGTTGGATGATCAGTATCAATTCTATCAGAAACAATACGTTCTAATTCATATAAAAAACCTTTTGGAGTTTCATCTGCAAAGCAAGAAGTCGTTCCTTTATGACAAGTTGGTCCTGCTGGTATTGCTTTTATTAAAATAGTATCGTTATCGCAATCGATTTGAATATCTTTTACAACTAAAAAATTACCAGACTCTTCGCCTTTTGTCCATAACCTACTTTTACTTCTGCTAAAAAAAGTAACTTTTTCAGTTTCTTTTGTCTTTAAAAAAGCTTCCTCATTCATATACCCTAACATTAAAACTTGTAATGTGGTATCATTCTGAATTATTACAGGTACTAAACCGTCTCCTTTTGTAAAATCTATATTCATCGTACTGGTATATTTTGTTCTTTTAAGTATTGTTTAAGTTGTGGTACTGGTATTTCAGCAAAATGAAAAATACTTGCTGCTAAACCTGCACTAGCTTGTGTTTTGGTAAAAACATCTTTAAAATGGACTTCTTTACCTGCTCCGCCTGATGCTATAACTGGAATATTAATTGCACTACTTACAGAGTTAGTTATATCAATTGAAAAACCAGCCTTAGTTCCATCACTATTCATAGAAGTTAGTAAAATTTCACCTGCTCCTAATTTTTCCGCTTCTTTAGCCCAAGCAACTGTTTCTAATTCAGTTTCGTTAGTACCTCCTTTTGTAAATACTTTCCATGTATCATTTACATGTTTAGTATCAATAGCAACCACTACAAACTGACTTCCAAATCTGTTTTTTAAATCGGTAATTAACTGCGGATTTTTTACTGCCGATGAATTAATACTCACTTTATCTGCACCTGCTTTTATTAAAGCTAATGCATCATCAACAGTACTAATTCCACCTCCAACAGTAAAAGGAATGTTTATTTCTTGCGCTATTTTTTCAACTAAATCAACTAATGTTTTTCTGTTTTCTAGAGTAGCTGTAATATCTAAAAAAACTAATTCGTCAGCGCCATCTTTTACATATTGTTTTGCTAATTCTATTGGATCACCAGCATCTTTAATATCAACAAAATTAACACCTTTTACAGTTCTTCCGTTTTTAATATCTAAACAAGGTATTATTCTTTTTTTTAACATAGCTTTTGTAATTCTTTTAAGCTGATATAACCTTCGTAAATCGCTTTTCCTAAAATAGCACCTTCACAACCAATTTCTTTCAACTCTATTAAATTATCAATACTAGCAACACCTCCACTAGCAATTAAATTTACATCACTTTTACTTAAAATTTCTTTATATAAATCTACAGAAGCACCTTGTAACATTCCATCTTTAGCAACATCTGTACAAATAGTATTTTTTACACCTATTTTTTCGTACTCTTTTATAAAGTCAACAACATCTACTTCTGATGTTTCTAACCAACCGTGAGTTGCTATTTTTCTGTTGATACAATCGGCACCTAAAATAATTTTATCGCTACCATATTTAGTTAACCATCCTGTAAAAATGTCAGGATTTTTAACAGCAATACTACCTCCAGTTATTTGACTAGCTCCGTTTTCAAAAGCAATACGTAAATCTTCATCAGATTTTAATCCACCACCAAAATCAATTTTTAAATTGGTTTTAGCTGCAATTTGTTCTAATATTTTATAATTTACAATATGTTGCGATTTAGCACCATCTAAATCGACTAAATGTAAATACTCAATTCCGTTGTCTTCAAATTCTTTGGCTACTTCAACAGGATTTTCGTTATATATTTTTTTGGTTGCGTAATCACCTTTTGTTAAGCGTACACATTTTCCATCAATAATATCTATAGCAGGTATAATTCTCATTTTCTTATTTTATAATTCTAAAAAGTTTTTCAATAAATTTTCACCTATACTTGCTGATTTTTCTGGGTGAAATTGCATCGCATAAAAATTATCCTTTTGCATAATTGAACTAAATGGCTGTATATAATTACAGGTTGCTATGGTGTTTTCACAAACTTCAGCATAAAAACCGTGTACATAATATACATCATCATTACTATTTAAATTTTTGATGATTTTTGATGGTTTAATTTCAGCAACTTTAATTTCTGAAAAGTTATTCCATCCCATGTGTGGTACTTTTTCTAAAGGCGGAAACTTTTTTGTAACCGTATTAAAAATACCTAAACATTTTGTATCTCCTTCTTCTGAAGATATTCCCATCAATTGTAAACCTAAACAGATACCTAATACAGGTTGGGTTAGCGATACTAAAAGTTCGTCTAATTTACGCTCTTTTAAATATGCCATTGCCGAACTAGCTTCGCCAACACCAGGAAAAATCACTTTTTCTGCTTGTCTTATTTCATCAGGATTATCAGTTATAATACTTTCATATCCTAAACGCGTAATCGCATTTTGAACTGATCGTATATTACCCGCATTATATTTTATAATTGCAATCATATTGTATTTTTCAATTATGAATTTTCAATTACAAACCTTATCTGTAATTGAAAATTCATATTTATTTATAGCATTCCTTTTGTTGATGGTAAAATCATTTTGCTACTATCTCTTTTTACAGCAACTTTTATAGCTTTTGCAAATGTTTTAAAAATAGCTTCTATTTTATGATGTTCATTATCACCTTCAGCCTTTATATTTAAATTACATTTTGCTCCATCGGTAAATGATTTAAAAAAATGAAAAAACATTTCTGTTGGCATTTTACCAATCATTTCTCTTTTAAAATCAGCTTCCCAAACTAGCCAATTTCTACCTCCAAAATCGATAGCTACTTGAGCTAAACAATCATCCATTGGTAAACAAAATCCGTAACGTTCTATTCCTAATTTGTTACCTAAAGCTGTATTAAAAACTTCACCTAACGCAATAGCAGTATCTTCAATTGTGTGATGTTCATCAACTTCTAAATCTCCTTTAACTTGAATATCTAAATCCATTTGCCCATGACGTGCAATTTGATCTAACATATGATCGAAAAAATCAATTCCTGTACTAATCTTACTTTTACCTGTTCCATCAAGATTTAATTTAATATCAATCTTAGTTTCATTGGTGTTTCTAACAATTGCAGATGTTCTTTCTTCTAACTTTAAAAACTCATAAATAGCATTCCAATCGCTACTTTCTAAGGCGATAAAATCATCTAATGCACTTCTTTTAACGGTAATTTCATCAGTACCTAAAAAAGTTTCATCATTTATATAAATCCCTTTTGCTCCTAAATTTTTTGCTAATTCAACATCTGTTAAACGATCTCCAATAACAAATGAGTTTACTAAGTCGTATTCTTCCGAAAAAAACTTTGTTAACAAACCTGTATTTGGTTTTCTTGTAGGCTGATTATCTTTAGCAAAAGTAATATCAATAATTTCTTCTGAAAAAACAATTCCTTCTTCAGCCAATGTACGCATTACAAATTTATGTACAGGCCAAAAAGTATCTTCTGGATACACTTCTGTTCCTAATCCATCTTGATTTGTAACTAAAACCAATTCGAAATCTAATTCTTTAGCTATTTTGCTTAATCCTTGAAATACCTTCGGATAAAACTCTAATTTTTCGAATGAATCTGTTTGTTCGTCTGCTGGTTCTTTAATTAAAGTTCCATCTCTATCTATAAATAATACTTTTTTCATGTGCTGATTTTCAATAAAAATACTCCGTTAATTTATTTTTGAAGTGATTATTATTAAATTGATTTTAATGCTGTGATTAATCGTTTATTTTCGTCTATACTTCCTACCGTAATTCGTAAACAGTTATCTACTAACGTATTTCTGTTTCTTGTAATTATTTTCAAATCTACTAATTTATTGTAAAGAGTATTTGCATCTGCTACCTCTATTAAAATAAAATTAGCTTCAGTTGGATATATTTTTTTTACTAAAGAAAGGTTTTTAAAATCATTAATCAATTTTTCTTTTTCATTGATAATGATATTTTTATTTTCCTCAAACTGAGCTAAATTATCTAAAGATGCTACTACTGCTTCTTGATTTAAAGTACTAACATTATAAGGTGGTTTTACTTTATTATATAAATCGATAACCTCCGAATTTGCGTATGCTGCACCTACTCTTACTCCTGCCAATCCCCAAGCTTTACTGAAAGTTTGACTGACAATTAAATTTGGATACTTTTCTAATTTAGTACTATAAGAAGCTCTTGAACTAAAATCAATATAAGCTTCATCAATAATTACTACTCCATTAAAGTTCTCCAATATATATTCAATTGTTTCGTCATCGAAACAGTTACCTGTTGGATTATTTGGCGAACAAATAAATATAATTTTCACCTCTTCCATATCTAAATATGGTTCTAATTGGTTCAAACTTATTTGAAAATCATTTACCAAAGGTTGTTTAATCAACTCAACATCGTTAATACCTGCAGAAACATCATACATACCATAAGTAGGCGAAAATGTTAAGGCTTTATCTTTTCCTGGTTCACAGAAAATTCTGAATGCTAAATCAATTACTTCATCACTACCATTTCCTATAAAAATTTGATTTTCAGCAACTTTTTTAAGTACTGATAATCGTTCTTTAATTTTTATTTGTCTAGGATCTGGATATCTATTTAAAACTCCAAAAGGATTTTCATTTGCATCTAAATATACTTCGGCAGCTCCTTTAAATTCATCTCTTGCTGATGAGTACGCCTTTAATTTCTGAATATTTGGGCGAACTATTTTATCTAAATTAAACATTTTCAATATCTTTTAATCTTAAAGTAACAGCATTTTTGTGTGCTTGTAAACCTTCGGCTTCTGCCATTAATTCTATTGCTTTTCCGATAGTAGCTATTCCTTGTTTTGTTACTTCCTGAAAAGTAATTTTTTTGATAAAACTATCTAAAGAAACACCGCTATAATTTTTAGCATATCCGTTTGTTGGCAACGTGTGATTTGTACCACTTGCGTAATCACCTGCACTTTCACAACTATAGTTTCCTAAAAATACCGAACCTGCATTGATTATTTTATCAATATATATTGATGCATTTTCAGAAGCAATAATTAAATGTTCTGGTGCATATACATTACTAAAGTCAATCATTTCATCTGAAGAATTTAAAACAACTACAAAACTGTTTTCTAATGCTTTTTCAGCTGTTTCTTTTCTCGGTAATTCTTTTACTTGCTTCGCTACTTCGACAAGTACATTTTCTGAAACCTCTAATGAAGTTGTTACTAAAACTGCTTGACTATCTGCTCCATGTTCTGCTTGCGATAATAAATCAGCAGCTACAAATGCAGCGTTTGATGTTTCATCGGCAATAACTAAAACTTCACTTGGTCCTGCTGGCATATCAATAGAAAGCCCTTCTTGCTGAACTAATTCTTTCGCTTTTGTTACATACTGATTTCCTGGGCCTAATATTTTATACACACTAGGAATAGTTTCTGTACCGTACGCCATTGCTGCAATAGCCTGAGCTCCACCAACTTTAAAAATTTTGGTAACGCCAACTAATGCCGCCGTATATAAAATTGCAGGGTGAACTTTTCCTTCTTTATTTGGAGGCGTACACAATACGATTTCTTTACAACCTGCTATTTTTGCAGGAGTTGCTAGCATTAAAATAGTTGAAAATAAAGGTGCAGATCCTCCTGGAATATACAAACCAACTTTTTCGATAGCAACACTTTTACGCCAACAAGTAACACCTGCAGTAGTAACTACTTTTTTGACTGTTTCTTTTTGAGAATTATGAAAAACTTCAATGTTACTTTTTGCTAATTGAATTGCTTCTTTTAACTCCGAACTAACTAATTTATCAGCTTCTTCGATTTCTGTAGCTGTTACTTCAAAAGAAGAAATTGCTACTTTATCAAATAATGCTGCATATTTTGTTAATGCTTCATTTTTATTGATTTTGACATCATTTAAAACATTTTGAACAGTTTCTTGTAAACTATTTTCGTTAAAAGTTGCTCTTTTACAAAGAGGTTTCCAATATTTTCTTTGAGGATACTGTATAATCTTCATTTTGTTATCTTTGCTTTTTAAACAACCATTTTTTCAATAGGACACACTAAAATACCTTCAGCTCCATTCTTTTTAAGCTCGTCTATAACGTCCCAAAATTCATCTTTATCTAAAACCGAGTGTACCGAACTCCAACCTTTTTCTGATAATGGTAAAACTGTAGGACTTCTCATTCCTGGTAAAATGCTAATAATTTTTTCTAATTTATCGTTAGGAGCGTTTAATAAAATATATTTAGAACGTCTTCCTTTTAAAACCGATTGAATTCTGAATTGTAATTTATCTAAAATTTCTTGCTGTGATGCTTCTAATTTTGGAGAAACAGCTAAAACAGCTTCCGATTTTAAGATAACTTCTACTTCTTTTAAGTTATTTTTAAATAATGTAGATCCGCTTGATACAATATCACAAATACCGTCTGCCAATCCAATATTTGGAGCAATTTCAACAGAACCGTTAATGATGTGTAATTGAGAAGTAATATTTTTTGATTTCAGAAAATTTTGAACTGTATTCGGGTATGATGTTGCTATTCTCTTATCTTGAAAATAAGATAATCCTGTGTATTCATCACCTTTAGGAATTGCTAAAGATACTTTACACTTAGAAAAACCTAATTTTTCGATAAACTCAATATCTCCTCCTTTTTCAATTAATAAATTTTCACCAATAATAGCGATATCTATAACTCCATCTTTTAAATATTGCGGAATATCTCCATTTCTTAGATAAAAAACTTCTAAAGGAAAATTACTTGCAGATGCTTTTAGTTGGTCTTTTCCATTATCGATAGAAATACCACAACTTTTTAAAAGACTTAATGAGTCTTCGTTTAATCTTCCTGATTTCTGAATTGCAATTCTTAATTTGCTCATTTTTTTTATTAATTTAATTTGAGCAAATTTTTAACGTGTAGTTTACTTTATTTTTTAGAAATAAAAAACCCGCTTGATTTGCTCAAACGGGTTTAAAATATATGTTGTTTTTAGTCAATACATCTTTATTTCGCTTGAGTGCAAATATGAAAATGATGATGATGTACTTGATTAAAATTCATGTGTTCTTATTGATGCTACAAATATTTGATTTTTTTTTAAATCTCACAAGGAAAAATTAAAACTAAACAAATTATTAACAATTGTTAAATTTAATAATATTTCAGAACTAATTTTTTAGCTGCTGCATCAAGCGTAATTATTGATATAGAAAGGGCAGACACATAGGTCTGCCCCTACAATAATAATTCCGTAGGGGCGAACCTATGTGTTCGCCCTTTTTGTCTGTTCGCTCTTTTCCCTGCCTATAAAACAACAAAAACCACCTAAAAATAGGTGGTTCTTTATATAAAAATTTTAAAATTTAATTTAAAAATTATGCCTTAAATTGAATCTTACGCATACGTAAGCTTTCAGGAGTAACTTCTAAATATTCATCAGCTTTAATATATTCCATGTTTTCTTCTAAAGAGAAATCAATTTTCGGAGCAATTTTCATAGCGTCATCAGTACCAGATTTACGCATGTTTGTTAATTGCTTTCCTTTAATTAAGTTTACAGCCATATCGTCAGATTTACTGTTCTCTCCAATTACTTGACCAATATAAATTTCTTGATTTACATCAATAAAAAACTTACCTCTATCTTGTAAACGGTTTAATGCATATGCAGTAGCTTTACCTGTTGCAGCAGAAATAATAGCTCCTTTTACCTCTTCAGTAAAATCTCCTTTGTAAGGACCATACTCACTAAATCTGTGGTTAATAATTGCCTGACCTGCTGTTGCAGTTAAAATTTTATTTCTTAAACCAATTAATCCACGAGAAGGAATAGAGAACTCTAAATGTTGTAAATCTCCTTTAGGCTCCATAATTAATAAATCTCCTTTACGTAAAGAAACTAAGTTTACAGCTTTAGAAGCAACATCTTCTGGTACATCAATAGATAATGTTTCCATTGGTTCATGTTTCTTACCATCTACCATTTTAATAATTACTTGTGGTCTTCCCACTTGTAATTCATATCCTTCACGACGCATTGTTTCAATAAGTACAGATAAGTGTAATACACCACGCCCGTAAACATTAAATTTATCTTCAGAATCGGTCGTTTCAACTTTTAATGCTAAGTTTTTCTCTAATTCTTTAAACAGACGATCACGAATGTGACGAGATGTAACAAATTTACCTTCTTTACCGAAGAAAGGAGAATTGTTAATGGTAAACAACATACTCATCGTAGGTTGGTCAATTTCAGTTCTTGGTAATGCTTCTGGATTTTCTAAATCAGCGATAGTATCTCCAATTTCGAATCCTTCAATACCTGTAATAGCACAAATATCTCCACAAGGTACTTTTTCTACTTGAACTTTACCCATTCCCTCGAATACGTGTAATTCTTTAATTCTTACTTTTTTAGTAGAACCATCAGCTTTACATAACATGTAGTCTTTACCTACTTCTAAATCTCCACGAAAAACACGACCAATAGCGATTCTACCTGTAAAAGCAGAAAAATCTAAAGATGTAATTTGCATTTGTGGCGTTCCTTCGTTGTACTTCGTTGCAGGAATAGATTCTAATACAGCATCTAATAAAGGTACAATGTTATCAGTTTCATTTTTCCAATCAGTACTCATCCAGTTGTTCTTTGCAGAACCATAAATGGTAGTAAAGTCTAATTGCTCTTCAGTAGCCTCTAAAGCAAACATTAAATCAAAAACTTTTTCGTGAACGATGTCAGGAGTACAGTTTTCTTTATCAACTTTATTTACAACTACAATAGGAGTTAAACCTAATTCTAAGGCTTTCCCTAATACGAAACGAGTTTGTGGCATCGGTCCTTCAAATGCATCAACTAATAATAAAACACCATCAGCCATTTTTAATACACGCTCTACTTCACCTCCGAAATCGGCGTGACCAGGGGTATCAATTACATTGATTTTTGTGTTCTTATAGTTTACTGATACGTTTTTAGAAAGAATTGTAATTCCTCTTTCACGTTCTAAGTCGTTATTATCTAACAATAAATCAGTACGTTCTTTACGATCGTCTAATACTTTTGCTTGATCTATAATTTTATCAACTAAGGTTGTCTTACCGTGGTCAACGTGGGCTATAATAGCGATATTTCTAATTGGTTGCATTCTTGGTCTTTATTATTAAAGTTGCAAAACTAGTGTTTTATATATAAATATAATATAAATAGGAAGTTATTTATTTTTCTTTATTGAAATTTTCCTTATTTTCCTCTTCATCTTCTCTAAAAGCAGTTGGTAATATATCTGGAATTAATTTTATTAATAACGGGAGTAATAAAGCACCACCTGGCATCATGAACACTGTAAAAGCGGGTATTGCTTTACAAATATCTAAGGTTTGTTGTTTAATTTTACCTTTTTCTTCATCAGATAATTTAGCTGTAAAAGATTTTTTAATCAAAAAAACTAATTCTTTACTTTCTTCTAGTTCTTTTGCTAAGCGTCTTTTATTAACTTTTATAGCATACTTTATTTCTCCAACTGTATTCATGTTGTTTAATTAATTACATTTAAACTATTATCTAAATATTAGATAACATTACCTAAAGTATTACTTAAAGTATTACTTAAAACAGCATTATTCAAATACTGTTTTAAGTATGTTATCAACTAAAAAAATACAGTATTAATACTACAATTTCCTACGTTTTCTTTCTGTTTTTATCAAATTAAGTTCTCTTGAAGTTTGCCCAGCTACTGAGGTATTTTCTTCCGCTCTACGGATTAAATATGGCATCACATCACGTACAGGACCAAAAGGAACATATTTTGCTACATTATAACCTTCTTTGGCTAAGTTAAAACTTATATGATCACTCATTCCGTATAATTGACCAAACCACATACGATAATCATTTGGTTTAATATTATATTCTTTGGCTAAATCCATCAATAATAATGAGCTTTCTTCGTTATGCGTTCCTGCAAAAATTGCCATATTTTTGTGTTCCATCATAAAACGAACTGCTTCATTATAGTTGTCGTCTGTTGCTTGTTTGTCTTTACATATTGGCGATGGATATCCTTTTTCTTCGGCTCTTTCACGTTCTTTTTCCATGTACGCACCACGCACTATTTTCATACCGATATGGTATCCTTTTTGATGCGCTCTTTGATACAAACCACGTAAATAATCCATACGATCATGGCGATACATTTGTAATGTATTAAAAACAATGGCTTTATCTTTATTATATAACTCCATTAATTCTTCAATTAAATCATCAGCGGCATCTTGCATCCAACTTTCTTCGCCATCAATTAACAACGGAACATCTTTTTCTGATGCTGCTTTACAAACCGTATGAAAACGAGTAATAACTCTTTCCCATTCTATTTTTTCATCAGCAGTAAGTTCTTTTTTTTCTGTTAATTTTTGATACAAAGCGAAGCGTCCAAATCCTGTTGGTTTAAAAACGGCATACGGAATTGCTTGTTTTTCTGCAGCGAAATCGATTGTTTTTAAGGTCATTTTAAGAGCGTTATCAAACTGATTTTCGTCTTCTTTTCCTTCTACCGAATAATCTAAAACACTATGCACATTTCCTTTAGTGTACATTTTTTCAATGTTTGGTAAACAATCATCTTCGGTTACTCCGCCACAAAAATGGTCGAATACTGTTGAACGAATTAATCCTTCAACAGGTAAATGTGCTTTTAACGCAAAATTAGTTACCGCCGTACCAATACGTACCATCGGTTGATTTTGAATCATTTTAAATAAGAAATATGCGCGCTCTAACTCTGAGTCAGATTTTAATTTAAAAGCAGTTTCGGTGTTATTAAAAAGTGTCATTATAGGAAGTCCTGTTATATTTATTTGTCAAACACAAATATAAATCTACTGTATGATATATTTTAATTTTTTCTATTTATTTTTGCTATAAATTTTCAAACAAATTTTCAACAAAAATGACTTCTATTCAAGCCGTAACGTATCCAATTGATTTTAATGAAAAAGGATATGACTCACTATCAACTTTAATCAGTAAAAACAACTACTCAACTATTTTTATATTGGTTGATGATAATACTTTTACGGATTGTTATCCTCGTTTTATATCGCTTTTAGCGACCGATAAAAAAATTGAAGTTATTCAAATTGATGCTGGAGAAGTTCATAAAAACATCGAAACTTGCGTAGGAGTTTGGAATGCGATGACCGAATTAGGTGCCGATCGAAAGAGTTTATTAATTACTTTGGGTGGCGGTGTTATTACAGATTTGGGTGGTTTTGTTGCTTCAACTTTTAAGCGAGGTATTGATTTTGTAAATATTCCAACGACATTATTAAGTATGGTTGATGCGTCTGTTGGCGGTAAAACGGGCGTTGATTTAGGTGTTTTAAAGAATCAGATTGGCTTGTTTGCGAATCCTGAAATGGTTCTTTTAGATCCTGAATATTTACAAACGCTTTGTTCAAGAGAAATTAGGTCGGGAACGGCGGAAATTATCAAATACGGAATGACGCACGATGTTCATTTATATAATGAAATCAAAAATAATGCTTCGTTAAATATTGTTGATTTAATTCCTCGTTCTATCGAAATTAAAAATGATGTTGTTTTAGAAGATCCGAAGGAACACGGCGTTCGTAAGGCATTAAATTGGGGACATACGATTGGTCATGGAATTGAATCTTATTTTTTAGAAAGTGAAGCGAAAGAGCGTTTAACCCATGGTGAAGCAATCGCGATTGGTATTATTTGTGAATCGTATATTTCATCAAAATTACTTGGTTTTCCTGCGGATAAAGTAGCCGATGTTAAAAATACAATTCTAACTATTTACGGAAAAACGCCTATTTTAACCGATGATTTTCTACCAATTTTAAATTTCATGAAGCATGATAAGAAAAATATCGGTGGCGAAATTAACTTTGTATTGTTAGAGGAATTTGAAAAATTCAAAATTAACTGTAAAGTTTCGAATGAATTAATTGAAGAGAGTTTAAAGTATTATACTTCTTAATTATATTTTACAAAAAAACAAGAGATTCGAATCTCTTGTTTTTTTGTTTTATGTTGATGTATCGTTATTTTTATATTAAGAAAGTACGATATCTTCTTTTAATTGTTCCACTGTTTTTTTAGACCATGCATTAAGCATCCAGCTTGTTTTTTCTAAGGATGCGATATATCCGCCAATTAAATCGATAGTTCCTTCATCTTCTGCTTGTTCTGCTTTTTTGATAATACAAGTCATTTGAACTAACAAAATTTTATGGTCTGTCAATAGGATATCAATCATATCACTATCGGTTTGAAATGGGCTTTCTTCAGAGATGTTTGATATTTTCAAATACCTACTATATCTACTTATCGGATGATATTGGAGTGTTAAAATTCGTTCTGCGATTTCATCAATTTTGGTTCTAGCATCGCCATACATTTCTTCAAATTTCCCGTGTAATTCAAAAAAGTTTTTGCCTACGATATTCCAGTGAAAATTTCTTAATTTTTGATAATAAATATGATAATCTGCTAACAATTGGTTTAACTCTTTTGCTACGGGTAAAATACTTTCATTCTGCATGTTTAAATAATTCATTTCGTTTATATTTTAGATTAATAATTTATGTACACTACAAAGATAAGTTGTTTACTAGGAGTCGTTTTGCTCATTTAAGATGTTTCCTTGCTCATTTCATTTCTTTTGGTTTTCTTTTGATTTTTAGTTAATTTTCACTTGATTTTTAATCAAAAAAAAGAACGAGATAAGCTTCGTTCTTTTTTTGATTTAATATAAATTTCAGTAGAAATAAGTATCTACTTTACTGATGATTATTTATATTATAACTTGAATGTTTCAAAAATGGCATATTCAAGTTTGTTTGATTTTTTATTCTTGTATTCGATTACAAAATTATTATCTTTATCATAATAACCTACGCCATTAAAATCATTTCCTTCTACAACATAAAAGTTATTATTAATTGATTTTATTGCTTTTGTTGAAGTAATATCTTTGTCATTTACTTTGTAAGTGATTAACAAGTTATTTTCATCAATAAAGAAGCTATACCGAATTCCTTTATATTTATAATATTTAACGCTTGTTTTTGCATCATAATTTGGATCAAGATCGTTATCAACCATAATTGTTTTTTTAATCGCCACAGGACTTTCGACTCTGTTTTGATTTAACTTATGTTTTTGGTTCGGGTCAAATTTTGTTCTTTGTGATTTTTCAGTTGTAACCTTTACTTTTGTTGTGTAATCGACTCCTTTTTTTGTTGTTTTTTGTGCTTTTTTAACTTCAGTTATTTTTATTATATCCGACTGAGAACTAACGGTTTCAACAATTCCTATTAATAATAAACTAACAATTAAATTTTTCATTTTTAATATTATTTTAAATTACAAGTAATTTTAAATGGTGATGATTAAATGATGTATACTTTTAACATCATTTTTATTAATTTTGATTCATTTTGATTCATTTTGATTCGTTTTTGTTTTGTTACTATATTTTCTTACGACCTGTAAACAATGATATTACAAAAAGAATTAAAAAGATGAAGAATGCTATTTTAGCAAATCCTGCTGCGGCACCTGCGATTCCTCCAAATCCTAAAACTCCTGCGATTAAAGCTATAATAATAAATGTGATTGTCCAACGTAACATATTTTTATTTTTTAAGATTAATACTTGATTTAAAGCACTTTTGTTGTGCACTACAAAGTTATGGCTAGTTCTAAAATATGTTTTACTCATTTAAGATTTTTCCTTGCTCATTTCGTTTTTAGTTAATTTTGATTTCGTTTTGAGTTAAATTTTCATGGGGAAAAAATCAGCTTATTTCAAGTTCTTGTTGTTTATTTTTAAGGTATTTACTTGGGCTGATACCGTATTTACGTTTAAAAATTTTAGAGAAATAGCTTCTACTAGAAAATCCGATTGAATATATAATTTGAGAAATATTTCCATCGGTACTACTGATTAAATCTTTTGCTTTTTCTAGTCTTACGTGTCTAATATATTCAATAACGGTTCTTGAGAATAGCAATTTAAATCCTTCTTGCATTTTAGCTTGTGAGATTCCTATTTCTTCGGATAATTTTTCTACATTATATTCATCTGCAACATTTTTAACAATTCGTTGTGCTATTTTTCTAACAAGGCTAATTTCTTTTTTAGTGAGTGATGTTGTAGGTTTTTCGGCTCTTTTAACGTCGTTATTATGTTGTTGCATGTGTTCGGATAGGATTTGATATACAATTCCTTCTTTTATCAAAATCCGAATAATTCCTTTTTGTTTAATTTCGTTATATTGTTTAATTAGGTTTGCTATTTTCAGGTTATAGGTTCCGTAATGTGCAAAAACGTTTTCACATTGTTTGTCGTAAAACACTTCATATAATTTTTGATTTAAGACGGAAGCATCATTTAGGCGTTTATTAATAAATTTAATTCTATTGATTTGTATTAAGTGTATTTGCACTTTTACATTTTTATCAAAATACCCATAATTGTATCCGCCTTCTTTACTTGTAATAATAACGGATTGGTACTCTGCTATTTTTCTTTTTTTATTTTCTCGTTCAAATTGGTGAAAAGAGTATCCTTCTGTGGTGTATACAAAGTGTATTGGATTAAATTCTGAAGCGTCCATTATAAGGGTAATATCATCTAAAAAAACAATATCATATTGCAGAACGCTTCCACCCCATTCGAAATTTAAAAAAGTAATGCTTCCTTTAGCTAAATCACTATCAACGTCTAACACATATTCTCCCCATCTTTCGGTAATAGTACCTCCAATAACGTGCTGTATTTGTTTAACAGTTCCAGCGGTATCAGATGCGGTTATTTTAATTGTAGTCATTTTTTTTTTTATTACTAAAATACATTATTTATCTTTTAGATAAGTTAAAAAATATGTAATAGTCTTGATTCTTTATTTGTAGCTATTTCCCGCTTTCCGCACTCGCTTTTTTTTGAAGAAAAATCAAAAAAAGAGCTCAAACAATTGCTTCAATCGGGGCTAAGTTTATTTATTTTGTGTTGTTTTTCTTTTTAATTATTTTTCATTTATTTAATTTTCGTTAAAATTTCGTTTAGATAAGTTTTATAGTATAAAAATAGAAAATCGCATCCGTCAAACTGAATTTATTTCAGTTTCGCATCCTGATTTGCCACAGTTTTTAGCTTTTTTTGTGATTTTCAGCTCCTTTTAACAAGGGGTTTTAACCCCTTGCCGTCATTTTTTGCCACTATATTTTTTTAGATGAAATTTAAACAGGCTCTAAGTGTTCTAAAACAAGAATTATCGTTTAATTTTGTTATTTAATTTTAAAACGTAGGAGATGAAAATTTTAAGAGTATTATTATTAGGTTTTTTCTTTTTGATAGCATTTAATGCTAGTGGTCAACAGATTTCAGAGAATGCTTTAGGTATTCGGGTTGGTGACAATGATGGATTTGGTGGGGAAATTTCATATCAATATTATGTAAAGGATAACAATCGTTTAGAGTTTGATTTAGGTTTTAGAAACACGGAAAAAGTAGATGCTTTTAAGTTAGTTGGTTTATACCAGTGGGTTCAAAACTTAGATGGAAATTTCAATTGGTTTGTTGGTTTTGGTGCAGGTTTGGGTTCTTTTAACGATACAAGTAAAGATTCGAGTAATGGCTTATTTGCTTTAATAGCGGGTAATTTGGGTATTGAGTATAATTTTGATATTCCGTTATTAGTATCTTTAGATATCAGGCCAGAACTTGGTTTTAACGACAATTACAGTAATGGTTTAGATTTAGATATTGCTTTAGGAATAAGATATCAATTTTAAGTTATTTAAGTGCCTGTTTAAGTTTTTAAACAGGCTTTTTTTTAAGGATTAAAGGATATTATTTCAGGTAACATTTTTTATAAATTTCTTCATATGCGGGCAATATTTTCTCTAGAGAAAACACTTTAATATGTTCTTTTGCATTCTCTTTAAACGCTGCTAAAACAGCATCATTTTTCAATATTTTGATAGCATTTTTCGCCATATCTTTCACGTCAGCTAAATCGCTTAAATAGCCTGTTTTTCCATGGATATTTACTTCAGGCAATCCGCCACAATTTGTAGAGATAACGGGAGTTCCTGCTGCCATTGCTTCTAGGGCTGCTAATCCAAAGCTTTCTGTTTCTGAGGGTAATAAAAAAACATCAGAATAGCATAATATTTTAGCGACTTCGTTACTATTTCCTAGGAATAGTACTTTATCTTCGATGTTGAGTTTTTTGGCTAAGTTTTCGGCTTTTAAGCGTTCAGGACCATCTCCGACCATCAATAATTTTGATGGAATTTCTTTTTGAATTTTATTAAAAATTTTAATAACGTCTTGTGTTCGTTTTACGGGGCGAAAATTACTAACATGTGTTACAATTTTTTCTTGAGGCGTTGCCAAAGCGATACGTTTACATTCTCCTTGATGTGCTTGGTTATATTTTTCACCATCAATAAAATTATAGATAACTTTTATATCTTTTTTGATATTAAATAAACGTAAGGTATCTTCTTTTAAGCTATTGGAAACGGTGGTTACCTCATCGGATTGATTGATACTAAATTCCACAGCAGTTTTATAGGTTGGATGGCTTCCAACAAGCGTAATATCTGTACCGTGCAAAGTAGTTACTACTTTTATATTGATGTTTTTTTCTTGAAGCATTTTCTTTGCCATATAAGCGGCGTAAGCGTGTGGAATTGCATAATGTACGTGCAAAACTTCTAATTGATATTTCTCAACTATTTCGACCATTTTACTTGACAACGCTAATTCATAGGGTTGATATTGAAATAATGGATACTCTTCTAAAACGACTTCATGAAAATGCAAGCGATGCGAGAAAAAGTCTAATCGAACAGGTTGATTATAGGTTATAAAATGAACTTCATGTCCTTTATCGGCAAGTGCCATTCCTAATTCTGTCGCTACTACGCCACTTCCTCCAAAGGTTGGATAACAAACAATTCCTATTCTCATAATTAAATTTGATGATTATAAAGTAAATTTACGGTATTTCTTATATTTTTCTGTGAATAAAAGCATAAAAAAACCCCGCTATAAAGCAGGATTTTAATTTTTAAAATAAATTTATATGTAAAAAAGGATAATTTAATAATCTCCTAATGTTTCAGGATTTTGCGCTAATGATTCCGCTAATTGTGCATCATTTGGAGCTTTACCGTGCCAAGCGTGTGTGTTCATCATAAAATCGATTCCGTTCCCCATTTCTGTATATAATAATATACAAACAGGTTTTCCTTTACCTGTGCGAGATTTTGCATCTGCTAATCCGCTTAAAATAGCCTCTATATTATTTCCTTCTTTGACTTCTAAAACGTCCCATCCAAAAGCTTCGAATTTTGCTTTTAGACTTCCCATTGCTAATACTTGATCGGTTGTACCGTCAATTTGCTTTTCGTTTACATCAATCGTTGAAATTAGATTATCAACTTTTTTTGCTGATGCGTACATTGCTGCTTCCCAGATTTGACCTTCTTGTAATTCTCCATCACCATGTAATGTATATACAATTTTATCATCTTGGTTTAATTTTTTTGCTTGTGCAGCTCCAATAGCCACGCTCATTCCTTGTCCTAAAGAACCCGAAGCAATACGGATACCTGGTAAATGATCGTGTGTTGTTGGGTGTCCTTGTAGTCGTGTATTTAATTTTCTAAAAGTCGCTAATTCTGCTACTGGAAAAAATCCACTGTGTGCTAAAACACTATAAAAAACTGGCGATATATGCCCATTTGATAAAAAGAATAAATCTTCATTATTACCGTCCATTTTAAAATCAGTAGAATACTCCATGACTTCTTGATATAAACAGGTTATAAATTCTGCACATCCTAAAGAACCTCCTGGATGTCCTGAATTTACGGCATGTACCATTCGAACGATATCTCTACGAACTTGTTGTGTAAACTCTTGAAGTTGTTGTGTTGTTGGCATTATTTTTAGTTTTGTCGTGTCTTGTTTGTCTTGTTATCTGTAGGCAAAAGTAACTGTTTATAAAACAATTGCCAATTACTTTTTTTAAGTTTTTTGCTTTTTCTTTTTTGCTGCGGGAAAAAGCACATTATTTAAAATCAAACGATACCCTGCTGATGTTGGGTGTAATTCAAGTTCAGTTTTTGGGTCGCCTATTCTATGTTGATAATCTTCAGGATCGTGTCCTGCGTAAAAGGTGAACATTCCTTTTCCTTTTGTTCCGTGGATATATTTTGCTTCGCTATTGCTGTTATTTTCACCTAAAACAAGCACGGTTGATTTGATTGTTTTGGTATCAAAAGAGGTTGTTTGTCCCATAAAACCTTTGACTAATTGCGTATGATTTTGTGTGAGCATCGTTGGTACTTGATCCCATTTTGCGGAAAATTCTTTTAACGTAAAATAATCTACTTCTTTTTTGATTTTTCTTTTTCGAGTCATATCGATGGATGAAAATTCGTAGGTTGTTGGATTTCGGATTAATTCAAAATCTTTAAAAGCGAATGTTTTATCAAAATTTATTTTTGATTGATAATTAGGTTCTGACGCATCTCCATCAAACATTCCTTCGCAAATATCTACGCCATCGGCGGCTAAAGCAATATCAAAACTATCGGTTGCCGAACACATAGCGAACATAAATCCACCACCGATTACATAATTTTTAATTTTTTTAGCAACAGCACCTTTTTCTTCGGATACTTTTTTATAACCTAATTTTGTGGCTAATTTTTCGGCATCTTTTTTCTGTTGGATATACCAAGGAGCGGTTCTAAAGGCACCATAAAAGCGTCCGTATTGTCCTGTAAAATCTTCGTGATGCAAATGCAACCATTCGTATAATAAGAGTTTATCATTTAAAATTTCTTCATCATAAAGTACATCAAATGGAATTTCGGCATAGGTTAATACCATAGTTACGGCATCGTCCCAGGGCATTTTTCCTTTTGGAGAATAGACGGCTATTTTGGGTGCTTTTTCGAGCGCTACGGCTTCTTGATTTTTAGATGGTGATGAGATTTCTTCTAAAATTAATTGTGCTTTTGTATCTGAAATTATTTGATAGGAAACGCCTCGAATTTTACATTCATTTTCTATGGAATTATTATTTTCGAGTAAAAAAGCACCGCCATCATAATTTAATAACCATTTTGATTTTAAACCATTTTCTAAGGCGTGATAAACAATTCCGTAAGCTTTTAAATGATTTTTCTGATTTTCATAACTCATCGGAATATAGACAAAAGATGCCCAAAGTGAGTTTGAAATCAATAAAAATAATACGATGTGTAGTGTTTTTTTCATCTCCTTTTTATATCAAAAACTAAAAATACACAATTACCAAATAGCAATTGTGTATTTTATATATTTTTATATTTTATTTAAAATTTAAAACGGTACATCATCATCGCTAGGTCCAAAGGCATCTTCTGCGGATGCGAAACTATTGGAAGCTATTTCGTTGTTAAAACCATCACTACCACCGTTCATACTCGATTCAAATTCACTACTAATTCCTTCATCTAAATCAGAAAACAAGGCTAAATGTCCTGTAAATTTCAAACGAATATTATCCATTCCACCGTTACGGTGTTTTGCTACGATAAACTCTCCCTGCCCTTCACATGGCGAGTGGTCGTCGTCGTCCCATTCGGTCATTCCGTAATATTCTGGACGGAAAATAAACGACACAATATCGGCATCTTGCTCAATTGCTCCAGATTCCCGTAAATCGGAAAGTAACGGACGTTTTGAACCTCCACGAGTTTCCACAGCACGTGACAACTGCGATAACGCAATTACAGGAATACTTAATTCCTTTGCCAATGCTTTTAAATTTCGTGAAATGGTCGATATTTCTTGTTCACGATTTCCTCCTGAACCTCCTGCGGTCATTAATTGTAAATAATCAATTACAATTATTTTCACATCGTGTTGCGATACCAATCGTCGTGCTTTTGCTCGTAAATCAAAAATTGATAACGCTGGTGTATCATCAATAAAAATAGGCGCATCAGAGAGTTTTTTAACCTTTACATTTAGCTGTTCCCATTCATGAGGTTCTAAATTTCCTTTTCGTAATTTTTCTGATGTTAGGCCTGTTTCCGAAGAAATCATACGGGTAATTAATTGTACTGATGACATTTCTAATGAAAAAATAGCGACTCCGTGTCCGAAATCAATCGCCATATTTTTTGCCATCGATATTACAAATGCCGTTTTTCCCATACCAGGACGGGCGGCAATAATAATTAAATCGGAAGGTTGCCAACCTGATGTTAAGGCATCTAATTTTGTAAACCCTGTTTGCAAACCGCTCATTCCTTCTTTTCCAGAAATTTCTTGAATTCGGTTTATGGATTGTTGCACTAATGAATCGGCTTTTTCGGCTCCTTTTTTAAGATTTCCTTGTGTTACTTCAAATAATTTCCCTTCGGCATCGTCTAATAAATCAAAAACATCTACGGTTTCGTTATAGGCATTTTCTATGATTTCCGAAGAAATAGTAATTAATTTTCGCTGGATATATTTCTCTAAAATAATACGAGAATGGAACTCAATATGTGCCGAAGAAGCTACTTTTTGCGTTAAACCGATTAAGAAAAAATCACCTCCAGCGAGGTCTAATTTCCCATCTTTTTTAAGTTGTGTTGATACTGAAAGTAAGTCAATCGGTTCGGAATTTTGGAAAAGCGTATAAATCGCTTGATACACTTGTTGATGTCTTTTATCATAAAAAGAATCAGGACTTAGAATATCAATAACCTCATCAATTCCTTTTTTATCAATCATCATTGCCCCCAAAACCGCCTCCTCTAGCTCTAAAGCTTGTGGTGGTAATTTTCCTTTCTCAAGGCTGATAACTCTAGCCTTCTCATTTTTTGTTCCTCTAAAAGATTGAGTTCGTTCCATGGTGCAAAGATAATTTTTTAAGCTGATATTTTTAGTAGCGTTTTGTAACTTTTCTTATGACTTAGCTTAAGATACAAATAAGCGCTAATTTTAACAAATAAATAAGGTTCTTAAATTATAAAAAAACAACGAACTTTCTTACTTTTGATGCGTATGCAAAATTATAAAAAAAAGTTATTTTTAGCATCAACCTTGCCTTTTCAAGTGATGTTTGTACAATTTTTAAGCCAAAATCCCGCATGGATAGAAGTTTTTTATAGCAACGGATTTTATATTTATATTGCTAATTTTTTGCGTATTATTTTAGGTTGGATTCCCTTTTCTGTGGGCGATATTTTAGGATTATTCTTATTTTTTTTACTGATAAAAGGAATTTATCATTTTATTAAAAAGCTGTTTCAAAAAAAAATAAAAGAGAATTTTAGTGATAATTTAAAAGAATATTTTAAAATTATAAGCTTACAATTTTTAAATTTGATTACGATTGTTTCAGTGCTTTATTTTTGCTTTTATGCCTTTTGGGGATTGAATTATTTTCGAGAACCTTTAGCTAAAAATTTAAACTTACAACAAGCAACCTATACGACAAATCAACTTGTTGAAACGACTCAAAAAATTGTCTATCAACTCAATAAAACACATTTTGAAATCACTAAAAATGATACGCTAAAAGTTCAAGTTCCGTACAATACAACAGAAATATATGATTTAGCAACAAACGGTTATCAAAATTTAGCTAAAAAATATCCACAATTGGCGTATAAAAATCCTTCCATAAAAAGTTCTTTGGTGAGTTTGCTTCAATCCTACAACGGAACGGCTGGATATTTAAATCCAATTACGGGCGAAGCTCAAATAAATAATCAAATTCCGAAAACAAGTTTCCCTGCAACAACTTGCCACGAAATGGCGCATCAAATTGGTTGGGCTGCCGAGAATGATGCTAATTTTGTCGGGTTTTTAGCATCGGTTGCCAATAATGATTTGTATTTTAAATATTCGGGATATCGAATGGCATACATATATTGTATCAACGAAATTTATAAACGAGATAAAAAATTATCAGAAAAAATAAAAAATACCGTACATAAAGGTATTTACAAAGATTTTCATGCCAGTTTTTTACATTGGAATCAGTTTAAAAATCCGATTGAACCCTATTTAAAAAAAGGATATAATTCCTATTTAAAGGCAAATAAACAAGAAAAAGGAATAAATTCGTATAGTTATGTAGTCGATTTACTTATTGCCTACTTTAATAAAATCGATAAAAACAACTAAAAAATTACCTTTAAATGAACTCTTTTTCAACTTTTTCAACACTTTTTATAAGTCTTATTTTAGGTCTTTTTATAATTACTTCTTGTGATTCTTCTTCCGAATTACAAAAAGATTTTACTTGTCAAAAAGAAACTTTCTACAACGAAAACATCCTTAAAAAACAACAAGATTTTCGAAAATATTTCACAACATATTTTCCTGAAAATTGGAAGGTAAATTTATATTATGATACTAAAAAAACATCTATTTATGCCGCAGACACCACCGTTTCGCTAACAGAAACAACACTTATAGACGTAACATTAGTACACAAAACTATTTTTATTGATAATACATTTGCTCAGAAAATAACGGAAGACAACAAAAAAATGGGCTTCACAGAACTTAAAACAAAGCACTTACAATTCTTGAAAAAACCGTCTTATTACAGTTATGCCAAAGGAAAAAAAGGCAACCATTCTTATCATATTTTAAATACCTTTACAAAAATAAATACCGATAATTTTTTACACGTTAAAACCGAAGTTTATGGCGATTCATTCGTTGAAAAACGATTCTGTAAAGCCATCGAATTAATCGAAAAAATTAACATCAATTAAAATATCAAAAAAAATTAAATTAAATATAACATGAACAAACAACACATCATCAACAGATTTTTAAAATATGTAACCATTGATACCGAAAGTAATCCTGATAATCCTGCGTTTCCAAGTTCTGAAAATCAATGGGATTTAGCAAAAGTTCTTGAAAAAGAATTGAAAGAAATAGGTATGGAAGATGTCGAATTAGACGAAAACTGTTACATAATGGCAACTTTACCAAGTAATATCGATTACGAAGTGCCAACCATCGGTTTTGTAGCACATATTGATACAAGCCCTGATTTTACAGGAAAAAATGTAAAACCGCAAATCCATGAAAATTACGATGGTAAAGATATTATCTTAAATAAAGAACAAAATATCGTTTTATCGCCAGATTATTTTGAAGATTTACTAATCTACAAAGGAGAAACACTTATTACAACAGACGGAACAACACTTTTAGGTGCCGACGATAAAGCAGGTGTTACTGAAATTGTTTCGGCAATGGAATATTTAATTCAACATCCTGAAATTAAACATGGTAAAATTAGAATCTGTTTTACGCCTGATGAAGAAGTTGGAAAAGGAGCGCATAAATTTGACGTTGAAAAATTTGGTGCAAAATGGGCATACACCATGGACGGAAGTCGAATTGGAGAATTAGAATACGAAAGTTTTAACGCCGCAAGTGCCGTAATTACTGTAAACGGACGTATGGTACATCCTGGATATGCCAAAGGAAAAATGGTGAACAGTATGTATATTGCTCAAGAAGTAATCGGAGGATTTCCTGCGTTAGAAACGCCTGAAACAACAAGTAAAAGAGAAGGTTTCTATCATCTTTGCGACCTACATGGAGAAGTTGAAAAAACCGTTTTACAATATATTATCCGTGATTTTGACAAAGAAAAATTTGCCGATAGAAAAGAATTTGTTCGCAATTTAATTAAAGAATTAAATGAAAAACATGGAAATAGTATTACTCTTGAAATAAAAGACCAATATTATAATATGGGCGAAAAAATTAAGCCTGTAATGCATATTGTCGATATTGCCGAAGAAGTAATGAAAGAAATGAATATTACGCCAATTATTAAAGCAATTAGAGGAGGTACAGACGGTTCTCAATTATCATATAAAGGATTACCATGTCCTAATATTTTTGCGGGAGGTCATAATTTTCACGGACGTTATGAATTTGTATCTGCGGAAACAATCGTAAAAGCATCGGAAGTTATTGTTGGTATCGCCCAAAAAGTAACCGTGAATTTTAAGTAAATTTTATCTTTAAAACAAGTAAAATGACCTAAAGTTTTTTAAGCTTTTAAATCATTTTACTTGTTTCTTCTACTTTTTTATTAGTTAAGATTTCTTCACATTCTGAATTACAGAAAGCGCCACATACAATATAATTATTAAAGGAATCGCGACTAATTTTAGTACAATTAATAATAAAACACAAATTGCTAAAAACATATATTTTAACGCATTTTCTTTAAATCCGAAGGTTTTGAATTTCAACGCAAATAACGGAATTTCAGCATTCATTAAAAAAGTTAAAACAGCCGTTATCATCACTAAAAAATAAGGGTTATTAATTAAATCAACAAAAAAAACTTGATTTGAATATTCCGCAATTAATGGCAACGAAATTACAAATAACGCCATTGCAGGAGTTGGAAGTCCTATAAAAGAATCTGATTGGCGAGTATCAATATTAAAATTAGCCAAGCGATAACAAGCTCCCAACGTTAATAACAAACCGATATACGGCAAATTACTACCCGTTGCTCCATAAACATCTACGCCAAAATAACCTACCGCATCAACATCTAAAGCCGTTACGAAAAGTTGTAACATCACAATTCCTGGCACTACGCCACTAGTTACCATATCGGCTAAACTATCTAATTGCTTACCCAATTCGCCCTGAACACCTAATAATCGAGCTAATAATCCATCAAAAAAATCAAAAATAATTCCCAAAATAACCAAAATTGCTACGCCAAAAAAATCACCTTTTATCGCAAAAATTGTTGCTATCGTACCGCATAATAAATTCCCTAATGTTACTAAATTAGGAATATGTTTTTTAAAATTCATTTTCAAATATTTATAGCGAAAATAAGAAACTTATATCATTTTTGAGCTTTTAATTTTGATGCTGTTTTTATAAAATTTTTATATTATTTTTGATAAATTCCTTTATTTTAAACTATGCCCATTCTTTCCTCCCACTTTACGACTACTTTTACAAATAATTTTAATGATGCTATTATTACTGATTTTAAACCTTCTTTTTTACTTAGAAATGCCCATTTTAACACCATATATCGTCCGTTATTTGCAAAAGATGCTATAACATATCAACGAAAAAGAATTACCACTTGGGATACCGATTTTATCGATTTAGATTTCTCTATAATAAATCCCATAAACTCACAAAATTCAAAAACGCTAGTTTTATTGATTCACGGATTGGAAGGAAGTTCGCAATCTAATTATATAATTACGACTTCAAATCACTTAAATAAAGCAGGGTTTGATACCGTTTCCATGAATTTACGAAGTTGTAGCGGGGAAAATAATTTACTTTTAGAAACCTATCACAGCGGAAAAACCGATGATGTTCATTTTATAACAGAATATCTTGCTAGTAATTATGCTTATGAAAATATGATTATCGTTGGTTTTAGTTTGGGAGGAAATTTAACCCTAAAATATTTGGGTGAATATGAAAATATTTCATCAAAAATAAAAGGAGGCATTGCCATTTCTACACCGATTGATTTAACAAGTTCACAAGCAGAATTATCAAAATTTAAAAACAGGCTCTATTTAAAGGAGTTTTTACGAACCTTAAAACCAAAAATACTCGCTAAATCTCGTCAATTTCCTGACTTTAAATTAGACAAAAAAAAAGTGCAAAATGCCACCAAACTTTGGCAATTAGAAGCACAATATACCGCACCAATATTCGGGTTTAAAAGCCCGCAAGATTATTGGACAAAAGCAAGTTCAAAACCGTATATTAAAAACATTACGCTTCCTACATTGCTTCTAAATTCACTTGACGACCCTTTTTTATCCGAAGCATGTTTTGCTTTTGAAGAAGCCAAAAATATGACTAATTTTTATCTATCGACTCCAAAATATGGCGGACACGTAGGATTTATTTCTTCTTTTAAAACTTCAAAAAATAATAAAAACATCAAAAATAAATGGCTCGAAGAAACTATTCTGAAATTTATTCAACAAAAAATAGGCGTTTCTTCTTAAAATAATACCTCCACAAAAATGACATTTTTTTAATCTTAATTAAGATATTTGTAAAACTTGTGAAACATACAATTTACTCTATTTGCTTAATTTATGATGATGAAAAAAAACACACTTATTCGCTTTCTTATTTTCTTTTTCCTTTTCTTTTTCGTTGGAATTACTTCTTTTTTCGGACAAATCAAACAAATTGAGAAAATTGAGCCAAAAAAAACGTTCAAATTATCAAATAACGCACAAATAAGTATCATCACTTCAGGACCTGGCGAAGCATTATATGAAAAATTTGGACATACCGCAATTCGTGTAAAAGACCCTATTTTACAATTCGATTTAATTTACAATTACGGAATTTTTGATTTTGAAAATCCTACTTTTTATGCCGATTTCACCAAAGGATACATGAAATATAAATTGGCGAAATATCCATTTTATTTGGCTTTAAAAAATGCACAACATGATAAACGCTGGGTAAAAGAACAAATTTTAAATTTATCGCAATCGCAAAAAAATGATTTTTTTACAATTCTAGAAATCAATATTTTGCCCGAAAACGCAGGCTATTTATACGATCCATATTTTGATAATTGTGCTACAAAACCTCGAGACATTATCAAAAAAGTTTTAGGCAAAAATCTAATTTTTAAAGATGATTTTGTTACTAAAAACACTTCTTTACGTCAATTAATGAATAACGAAATTCATCAAAATACTTGGGGAAGTGTAGGAATTAATATCGCTTTAGGAAGCCGATTAGATAAAATTACAACGCCAAGCGAATACCTATATTTACCCGATTATGTTTTTGAAGCCTTGGAAGTTTCCAAAATTTTAAAAGATGGAAAACAAGAAAATATCAGTTCAAAAACAACTATTTTATTAGATTTTGATGAAAAAGAATCTAAAGAAGATAAAATTAGCCCTTTTTTAATCTTTTTAATCATTGCCATATTAGGATTAATCATCACCTATAAAGATTATAAAAATGCTACAAGAAGCAAATGGCTCGATTTTATCATCTTTTTTATATCAGGAATAACAGGCGTTTTAATTGTCTATTTATGGTTTTTTACGAATCATTCAACCGCTCCGAATAACTTTAATTTCTTATGGGCTTTTGCACCAAACTTAATTATTTCTTTCTTTTTAATTCAAGAAAAATTACCAAAATGGCTTTCAAAATATATGCTACTTTTACTAGCCTTTTTAGTGATATTAGCTATTATTTGGATAACAAAAACGCAATTATTTGCACTTCCTTTGCTTCCTTTATTCATTTTATTAGCCGTGCGTTATTGGTTTTTACAAAAAACTTTGAATCGCTAAATGATAACTTTGCAAACCAAAACCTAAAATTACGCCTTTTGCATTTGCCGATAAATAACTTTTATGACGAAACGATTCACGAGCGTGTACATTTGAAATATGCACTTCAATAACAGGGGTTTCGATTCCTTTTACAGCATCAGCAATTGCAATTGAAGTGTGTGTGTAAGCTCCTGCATTTAGGATAATTCCATCATATTGAAAACCAACTTCATGTAATTTATTAATAAGTTCACCTTCAATATTCGATTGAAAATAATGTAATTCAATCGTTTTATAGGTTTGTTTTAATTCTTTAAAAAAATCTTCAAAAGAACTCGTTCCATAAATTTCTGGCTCCCTTTTTCCTAATAAATTTAAGTTTGGTCCGTTTATGATTATAATTTTTTTCATCAGAATATATTTAACTATTTTATTCGGTAAAAATACTATTTTAACTTTTAAGCATAAAAAAGAAAAATTAAATTACTTCTTAAAGTATTACTTTTACATTATTGCGTTTCGATTATTACTTTTAAATTACTCATAATGAACTGGCAACAAGCAACAACAGATTATATCAATTATTTAAAAATAGAAAGAGGACTTTCTAAAAACTCTATTGATGGTTATTCAAGAGATATAAAAAAACTAGTATTATTTGTTGATACACTCGAAAATTATAGCACTCCAATTGATATTACTTCGGAAATAATTAAGCAATTTATATACGATAGTGGGAAAAATTTAAATGCAACAAGTCAAGCACGATTAATTTCAGGATTGCGAAGTTTTTTTGATTATTTAATTTTTGAAGATTATAGAAAAGACAATCCTACCGATTTAATTGAAAGCCCAAATACAACACGAAAACTGCCCGATACGCTCGAAAAAGAAGAAATTGACAACCTAATTAATGCTATTGATTTGAGTCATCCGCAAGGCGAACGCAATAAAACCATTATTGAAACCATTTTTAGTTGTGGTTTGCGAGTTAGTGAATTAATTAATTTACAATTATCTGATTTATTTTTCAATGAAGGTTATATTCGAGTATTAGGAAAAGGAAATAAATATCGTTTTGTACCGATTCACAGCACTACTATTTCCCGCTTAAATTTTTATATAAATGATATTCGTCCAGCAATAATCCCGAAGGAAAAAGAAGAAGATATTATTTTCTTAAACAGACGTGGAAAACGACTAAGCCGTCAAATGATCTTTATGATTTTGAAAGAATTAGCGGTAAAAACAAATCTTAAAAAAAGTATCGGACCACATACTTTGCGTCATTCTTTTGCGACTTATTTATTAAAAAATGGTGCTGACTTGCGTGTTATTCAACAACTATTAGGACATGAAAGTATCACAACCACAGAAATTTATGTACATTTAGATACCAGTTATTTAAAAGAAGTCGTTGACTTACATCATCCAAGAAGTGCTATGAATATTAATGACCAATAAAAATTTAAAACTGTCAGTTCGAGTGATTTTTATATAAATTAAAATTTAATCGAATTGATAAAAATAAAATATTGTAAAAAAAAACTCTAATAAGTTTTAGATAAATAATTTAGATGAAATAAAAAAATAAGGATAGTTAAAGAAAAGTAAAACGAAAATAGAAGATACAAAAAATGGCAAGCTACCTACATCACACTGCTACAACCTAATACCCTTGCTGCGTTCCCGCCCTGGGGGGTTCAAAGGGAGCTAGTTGTGTAGGACTTGCCGAGGCAAATTTACACTCTTTTTTGAAACTAACAATATAAAAAAGAACTTTTTTTTGTGAATTTTCTGTAAATTTACAGTAACTTTTTTAACTATCTGACTACTAATATATTGTTTAGAATCTTTTTTTTTAATAATTAGAATCGAAAACAAAATAATATATTTGTAGCACTAATTACATAAATGAAATGGAAAATCAAGTACAAAGTAGGCGTATTATTTTAAATTACGGATTGGTTTATGGTGGTATTATCGTGTTTATCAACTTATTAATTTACGCTCTAGGTATGACTTTTGATACCCTTGGAGGAATTATTAATATGATTGCACTAGCCGTTTGTATTATAGCACTGCCTATTCTAGCGATTAAAAAATTTAAAAAAGAAAATAACGGTTTCTTAATTTGGGGACAAGCATTAAAAATAGGCGTTGGTATCGTTGCCGTTGGAGCAGTTATCAGTATTGTATATACGCATCTTTTTACAGGAATTATTGAGCCAGATTTTTACAATCAACTTACCGAATTTCAAACTGAAAAATTTTTAGAAGCAGGATTAACAGATGATCAAATTGAAAGCCAATTAGCGATGCAAGCGAAATTTCAAGGAACAATTATTGGCGATTCTTTGGGCTTATTATTTTATGTTTTCTTAGGATTTATTGTATCTGCAATTGCCGGTGCAGTTATGAAACACACACAAGAAGATGAATATTAATTGATTTTTTGTGTATATTTTCACAAGAAAAGATAGCATAAAACACCAATAATATGGATATATCGGTAGTTATACCACTTCTGAATGAAGAAGAATCTTTACTAGAATTACACGATTGGATTGCAAAAATTATGCAATCCAATGCTTATTTATATGAAATTATTTTTATTGATGATGGTAGCTCCGATACTTCTTGGCAAGTAATTGAGCAATTATCCGAAGAAAATAGCGCCGTAAAAGGAATTCGTTTTCAAAAAAACTACGGAAAATCGCAAGCTTTAGATGCTGGTTTTGGTTTATCAAAAGGAGAGGTAGTGATTACTATGGATGCCGATTTACAAGACAGCCCCGATGAAATTCCTGGTTTATATGAAATGATAACAAGCCAAAATTTTGATTTAGTTTCTGGATGGAAAAAGAAACGCTACGACAATGTTATCACCAAAAATATTCCGTCTAAATTATTTAATTGGGCGGCTCGAAAAACATCAGGATTAGAATTAAACGATTTTAACTGCGGATTAAAAGCCTATAAAAACGAAGTTATTAAAACCGTAAAAGTTAGCGGAGAAATGCACCGTTATATTCCTGTTTTAGCCAAAAATGAAGGTTTTAATAAAATTGGAGAGAAAATAGTACAACATCAGGCACGAAAATATGGCGTTACTAAATTTGGAATGGATCGGTTTGTAAATGGTTTTTTAGATTTAATTACGATTTCTTTTTTATCAAAATTTGGAAAACGTCCAATGCATATTTTTGGATTCTGGGGAACATTAATGTTTTTATTTGGATTTCTAGCAGCGTTTTTTATCGGTTCTATGAAAATCTATTATTTATTTGCAGGCGTAAAAGCTATTTTAATCACCAATAATCCGTGGTTTTTTATCGCTTTAACATCCATGATATTAGGAACGCTCTTATTTTTAGCAGGATTTTTAGGAGAATTGATTATCAAAAGTAATCCGCAACAAAAACACTACACAATTAAAGAAAAACTGAACTTTTAAAAGAATATTACACCGCTAACCATGTTAAAAGTGTTACTATTTTTTATATAACTTATTATTTTTATGCAAGAGATTTTAAACAATGCTAAAGTATGGCTTTCGGATATTTTTGATACCGAAACCAATAATGAAATTGAACAATTAATAAACGAAAAATCGGATGATTTAGCCGATAGGTTTTATAAAAATTTAGAGTTCGGAACAGGTGGAATGCGTGGAATTGTTGGCGCAGGAACGAACCGAATTAACAAATATACCTTAGGAAAAGCAACCCAAGGATTGAGTAATTATTTACATCAAATACATCCGAAGAAAGAATTAAAAGTAGCGATTGGTTACGATTGCCGTCATGACAGTAAATGGTTGGCAAAAGTTGTTGCCGATGTATTTTCTGCAAATAATATTAAGGTTTTTCTTTTTGAAGACCTCCGCCCTACTCCTGAATTATCATTTGCGGTAAATCATTTAGGTTGCGATGCTGGAATTGTATTAACGGCTTCTCATAATCCGCCAGAATATAACGGTTACAAAGTGTATTGGTCGGACGGAGGACAAATTGTGCCACCACAAGATACCGCAATTATTAACGAAGTAAATTCGTTAGCTTTTACTGATGTTAATTTTAAAGCAAAGGAAGAATTAATTTCGAGTATCGGAAGTGAAATTGATGAAGCTTTTTGGAAAGCATCTATTAAAAATGGAACTTTTAATGTAAAAAATCGTAAAGATTTAAAAATTGTTTTTACCAATTTACACGGAACGGCAATTAAATTAATTCCTGAAGTTTTAAAACGTGCTGGTTATACCCAAGTTCATATTGTTGATGAACAGGCCGAACCAGATGGAAGTTTTCCAACGGTAAAATCTCCAAATCCTGAAGAACCTGCTGCCTTAAAAATGGCGGTTGATTTAGCCAATAAAGTAGGTGCTGATATCGTTTTAGGAACGGATCCTGATTCTGATAGAATTGGTATCGCTGTGCGTGATTTAGAAGGAAACATGAAGTTATTAAACGGAAATCAGACCATGAGTATGATGACCGATTTTTTAATTAACGATTGGAAAAATAAAGGCAAATTAAACGGAAAACAATTTGTAGGTTCTACCATTGTTTCGACCAATTTAGTAAACGAAATAGCGAGTTCTTACGGTGTGGAAACCAAGGTTGGTTTAACTGGTTTTAAGTGGATTGCTAAAATGATTAAAGATTTTCCTGAACTTGATTTTATTGGCGGTGGTGAAGAAAGTTTTGGTTATATGGTTGGTGATTTTGTTCGTGATAAAGATGCTGTAACCGCTGCTTTATTGGCTTGTGAAATTGCAACAAATGCCAAAGAAAATAACAGTTCTTTTTATAAAGAATTATTAGAATTATACACCCGTCATCATTTTTACAAAGAGCATTTAATTGCTATCGTTAAAAAAGGAATGGACGGTGCGCAACAAATCAAGCAAATGATGGCTGATTTACGCAACAATCCGTTTACAGAAATGGACAATGCGAAAGTGGAATTTTTATACGATTATCAATCATCAATAAAAAAGAATTTACTTACGGGTGAAGAAATACTTATGGATATTCCAAAATCGAATGTATTGATTTATCAAACTACCGACGGAACAAAAATGGCAGCCCGCCCAAGTGGAACAGAACCAAAAATAAAATTTTATTTCAGTGTAAGAACAGCATTAGATTCAATTGAAAATGCCGTTGAAATTGAACAAAAATTAGACACTAAAATTCAACGAATTATCAAAGAATTAAATTTATAAATGAATTATTTCAAACGCTTTTTTAACTATGCACGCCCCTATAAATCATTAGGGGTTTTAAGCATTATTCTTAATATTTTGTACGCTTTATTTACCACATTATCGTACGTAATTTTAATGCCTACTTTAAATATATTATTTGGAGAAACTCCTAAAGAATGCGTAAAACCTATATACCCAGGCTTTATCGATTCTTTAGATAAAGACTATTTAAGTAATTTATTAAATTATTATGTTACCTACATCAATGAGACTTATGGACAGGAAAAAACCTTATTATATGTCGTACTATGTGTAATTATTGTCTTTTTATTGAAAAATTTATTTAGTTATTTAGGGCAATTAACCATGGTTTTTTTAAAAAACAATGTATTAAAAGACCTTCGAACTATTATTTATCAAAAAATAATAACATTACCGCTTTCTTTTTTTTCAAAACAGAATAAAGGCGATATTATAGCACGTAGTACCAATGATGTAAATACCATTAATAATTCGTATCTTAATTTGGTTGTAACTTTTATTAGGGAGCCGTTAAATATTATTTTTACGCTTTTTGTGATGGTTAAAACAAGTTGGGAATTATCTATTTTTATCTTCACTTTTATTCCTGTTTCTGGTTTGGTAATTTCATTTATCAGTAAAAAAATAAAACAACAATCGGGTGAAATATCTGAAAAAATTGGTGGTCTTTTAGGAATTTTAGAAGAAAGTATTTCTGGTTTAAAAATAATCAAAGCTTTTAATGCGGAACAATTATTTTCATCAAAATTTAATAGGCAAACGGAAGAAATTAGGCTTTTATCAAACAAAATGAGCAAAAAAGAAACCTTAGCGAGCCCGATGAGTGAATTTCTTGGAATCGTTACGATTGCTGGGCTTCTTTGGTATGGTGGTAAAATGGTTTTAATTGATCATACTTTACTCGGTGGAACTTTTATCGGTTTTATGGCTGCTGCTTACAATATTCTTACGCCTGCAAAAGCGATTGCAAAGGCGAATAATCAGATTAAAATAGGAAATGCCGCTGCGCAAAGAATTTTTGAAGTTATTGACACGCAAAACAATGTGAAAGAACTCGATAATCCGAAAGAAATAACCGATTTTAAAAACGAAATTCAATTTAAAAATATCTCGTTTAAATATAATGAAAATTATGTGTTAAAAAACTTTTCACTAACCATTCCTAAAGGAAAAACAGTTGCTTTAGTCGGGCAATCTGGAAGTGGAAAATCTACTTTAGCAAACCTAATTACACGTTTTTATGATGTTAATGAAGGAGAAATTCTTATCGATGGAAATAATATTAAAAATATTTCTAAAAAATCATTACGAGGATTAACGGGAATTGTTGCACAAGATTCAACATTATTTAACGATACTGTTGCCAATAATATCAAATTAAGCAAACCTTCTGCGACTGATAAAGAAGTTGAAAAATCGGCAATTATAGCAAATGCTTCGGATTTCATCAATGATTTATCGCTAAAATACAACACCATAATTGGCGATAGAGGAAGTTCATTATCGGGCGGGCAACAGCAACGAATTGCCATTGCAAGAGCGGTTTTAAAAAATCCGCCGATTATGGTTTTAGATGAAGCAACCTCAGCTTTAGATACCGAATCGGAACAATTAGTGCAAGTTGCTTTAGAGAAAATGATGAAAAACAGAACTTCTTTGGTTATTGCACACCGATTATCGACCATTCAAAATGCCGATAAAATTGTTGTGATGAAAAAAGGCACAATCGTAGAGCAAGGAAAACATGAAGAATTATTAGCTAAAAAAGGTGAGTATTATAAATTGGTTACGATGCAGTCATTAGCATAGATAATCACATAAAATAAAAGAGGGAAAGTTTTTAAAACTTTCCCTCTTTTATTTTATGTATATGTTTTAATTACGCTAATTCTAAGCCTAATTTTTTTCCTTTTGATATCATAAAATCGTAACAAGCTTTATGTTCATTAGGAATTTCACCTTCTAAAATTGCTTCTTTTATCGCTTCTTTTATCTGACCTATTTCTCTACAAGGTGTTAAATTAAACGCTTTCATAATTTCTTCACCTGTAATTGGCGGTTGAAAATTACGCACTTTATCGCGCTCTTCAACTTCTTTAATTTTTTCACGAACAAGCTCGAAATTTTTATGATAACGGCTAAATTTCTTAGGATTTTTTGTGGTAATATCTGCTTCGCAAAGCGTCATTAATGAATCTACATCATCGCCAGCATCAAAAACCAACCTACGCACGGCAGAATCTGTTACATCACTAGCCAACACAATTGGTCTAGAACTTAACATGACCATTTTTTGAACAAACTTCATTTTATTGTTCAAGGGCATTTTTAATCGCTTGAATAATTTATAAACCATTTTAGAGCCTACAAATTCATGCGCATGAAACGTCCAACCTTGTTTTTTATGATAACGTTTTGTTGGAGCTTTTCCAATATCATGTAATAAAGCAGCCCAACGCAACCAAACATCATCTGTATTTTCAGAAATATTATCTACAACCTCTAAAGTATGATAGAAATTATCTTTATGTTTTTGTCCTTCTACTTCCTCTACTCCTTTTAAAGCAATCAATTCAGGAATAATTCTTTCTAACAAACCTGTTTCTTCTAATAATAAAAATCCAATAGAAGGTTTATCCGAAGCTAATATTTTATTTAACTCAACAATTATTCGCTCTTTGGTGATAATATCAATACGTTTTGCATTTTTAGCAATAGCACTTAAAGACTCTTGCTCAATAACAAAGTTTAATTGAGAGGCAAAACGAATGGCACGCATCATACGTAAAGGATCATCAGAATACGTAATATCAGGATCTAACGGTGTTTTAATTATTTTAGCTTCTAAATCAGAAATACCATCAAAAGGATCTAATAATAATCCAAAAGTATCTTTATTTAAACTTAAAGCTAATGCATTTATAGTAAAATCTCGTCTATTTTGATCGTCTTGTAAAGTACCTGATTCTACTTCTGGATTTCTACTATCTTCGGTATAAGATTCTTTACGTGCGCCTACAAACTCTATTTCAACATCTTTAAAACGTAACATTGCTGTTCCATAGGTTTTAAAAACTTGAACTTTTGGTTTATTTGGCAATAAAGAAGCTACTTTTTTTGCTAATTCGATACCGCTACCAACAGCAACTACATCGATATCTTTAGCGGTGCCTCGTTCTAAAATAAAATCACGAACAAAACCACCAATTACGTAGCTTTCTAGTTGTAATTCTTCGGATGCGTTGCTTATATATTGAAATATTTCGGCAGAAATTGCCTCTTTATAGTATTGATTTTGCATAAATTATTCTCTTATCACATTCACAGAAGTACCCACTACTTTTAATATTGTAGAAGATTTTTCAGTTGTCTTATCTTGGTGCAAAGCTACTACATAATCTACACTTTGTAAAATTGCGGTACTTATTTCTGAAAATGTTTTAGGAGTTGGTTCTCCACTAACATTAGCCGATGTAGATACAATGGGTTTTCCAAAGGCTTTTATGAGTTGCAAACAAAAATCATCTTTAGGTATTCTAATGGCAATGGTGTTATCCGAAGCAATGGTATTTTTTGCTAAGTTTTTAGGATTCGGATATATAATTGTTGTTGGTTTTTTAGCATTTTCAATAAGCTGAATTGCTAGTTTTGGAAGTACCTCAACATAATTTTTTAACATTTCTACGGAATCAACTAAAATAATTAAGCTTTTAGATTCAGCCCTATTTTTTAGTTGATATACTTTTTGAACAGCCTCAAAATTTGTGGCATCACAACCGATTCCCCAAACGGTATCGGTTGGATAGAGGATTGTTTTGCCTATTTTTAAAAACGAAACGCTATTTTTTATCTGCAAATTCATCTTTTAACAAAATATCATCTAATTTAAAAAAATTTGATAAAGCCAACCACTGTACTTCATTTTTATTTTTCTTTATATTCTCATCTTTTAAAGAAACCTTTTGAGAACCAATAATAGGAATTGGCTCAGCAGGTTTATTTGATGATTGTCGAGAAATAACATTATTGGTTAATGCCATGGCTTTAAACCATAAATCATCTGCTTTTGGGGCTAATTTCATAAATAAATCAACATCATGAATTTGCGGTGGCATTGCATTTACAGGATACAAAATACCCCACGCACCAATTGGCAATAATCTATCCGAAGGTTTATTTTCATCTACAATTCGCCAATCAACAAACGGTTTATACGTTCCGTCAGCATTAATTTTTATTTGTGTGGTGGTATTTCCGATAATATCTTTCGGGTATTTTAAATGCTCTTTATATAATTTTGATAACCAATCTTCCTTGTAAATTAAGTCATCATCGCAAGTTATTATCGGCATATCAGGATATTCAATTAAAGAATGTATTAATTTTCTATGTGAACATTTTAAATTGGAATATTTTATCTCAAAAAAAGCGCCTTGTAAATTTGATAATCTTTTAGGTAACTTATTTTTTAAGCCATCATGTAGCCATAAAACAATTTTAGAAGGCAGTACTTTATCTTGATTTAAGATGCTTTTTATTACTAAATCTAAATTATTTAATCGCTCTGGAATCGATGTTAAAGATACTATTACGGGTAATTTTGTTTTATTTTTAACCAAACTATCTGCTGATCGTAGCCGTAAATAACAAGAATAAAAGATCGATTTAGGTAATTCTTTAATAACTTTCATTTAAAAGATGTTTTTTGATTAATTTTTCGCCAGCAGGTATTTTAGGTAATTCAAAATAATCGCCAATAATTTTATTGTATTTTGCTGGATAAAAATCATTCCTTGCGTCTCCTGGATAAAAGGTCATTTCTCCAAAAGTAATTTTATCTTCTACTGAATAGAAATCAACTCTAACAAAAGGAAATCCTTCAGATAACTTCCCTGCAAGTTCTACCATTTTTGATAATGTTTGCGGTTTTTCAAAATCTTCTTGAATCAGTTTATCCTTTGGCGAATCTGAAAAAGGTAATTTTTTAAAATCAAAATCATAAAAAGCACTTTTGTGGTTTTTATCTCTATCTAAATGAACTTCTAAAAATTTAGGCGTTCCATTAAAACAATAAAATTTATAATCCGTTAGAGAATCTCTTTCATCTTTTATAAATTTTTCAGCAATAATACGAGGTTTTACATCTTTATAAGCCCATTCTTTTCCTGTTCTTTTATATTGATTTTTACGTAACCACTTCGCCATTAAAAGCTTGGTTTTCTTTTTATCTAAAGTAGTTTTATCTTTTACAACTAAGTTGATATTACAACCATGCGTACCTTTTAACACAAATTGATTTGGTAATTTTTCAAAATCTACTTCCGCAGGTTTCTTATAAACGCCATAACATTCATTTAAATATTCTTCTCCTATTCTCTCTTTTATAAAATCTCTAACGGCATATTTATCGACTAAAACATGTAATATTTTAGGTTGATAAAATGCTTTATACCAAGATATTTTTTCATTAAATTCTACAGGTTTTTCTAAATTAAGTTTTTTACCTGAATAATATTCATAATAATGCTTTATATAATAAGGAGCAGATAAAAAATTTAATTTTTTAATTATTTTCAACCATATTTTTCTTAGAAACATAAAAATCTGTGATTTTTTTGTTCAAAAATAATATAAATTAAAATAATCATGATTACTTTTGAGGTAAATATTTTTTTTCATGAAAACTATTGAAATATCTATAATAATAACTACGTACAACGCAACAGCCTGGTTAGAAAAAGTTATTTGGGGATACCATCAACAGACCTTTACTAATTTTGAATTAGTAATTGCTGATGACGGTTCAAAAAAAGAAACCAAAGAACTTATTGATACCTTACGTAACGAAGTTTCTTTTCCAATTACCCACGTTTGGCATGAAGATAATGGTTTTCAAAAGACAATCATTTTAAATAAAGCACTTTTAAAAAGCAAAGGCGAGTATCTTATTATTTCTGACGGAGATTGTATTCCTAAAAAAGATTTTGTAGCAACCCATTATGAAATGCGAGAAAAAGGACGTTTTTTATCTGCTGCTTATTTTAAATTACCTTTAAATATTTCTGAATTAATAACCAAAGAAGATATTATTACCCAACGATGTTTCGATATTAATTGGCTTACAAAACACGGTTTAAAAAAAAGTTTCAAAAATAATAAACTAACTGCCAAAGGATTAAAACAAAAATTATTAAACAAATTCACACCTACAAGACCCACTTGGAATGGTGCAAATTCATCGGCATGGAAAAAAGATATTATTGCGGTAAATGGTTTTGATGAACGTATGCAATATGGCGGATTAGATGTTGAACTTGGTGAGCGATTATGCAACAATAACATCAAACCAAAACAAATACGATATAGTGCCGTTACCGTTCACTTAGACCATCCTAGAGGCTATGCAAATCCTGAAAGTTGGAAGCTAAATAATACTATTAGAGAAAATGTTAGAACAAAAAAAATAACATGGACAGATTACGGTATTATTAAAAAAAAGCAATAAAGATGAAAAGTTGCGTATTGTTTTGCCCTACCGATACTTGGGGTGGAATTGAAAAAAACGTAGTTGTAAGAGCTAAATTTTTAATAAAAAAAGGCTACAAGGTTTATGTCGTCATTTTAAAAGAAAAATTTCGTGAAAAATATGAAGTAATTCCTTATATTAACATCATTAATGTAAATGTTAGAGGTGGTGATATTAATGCATTTGTTATTTTTAATTATGCAAAAATATTAAAAAAAATAAAACCAGAAGTTGTTTTTGTTGCCTTAAAAAAAGATTGGTTTTTAGTTTCTTTTGCTTCAAAAATAGCGAAAGTTCCAAGAATCGTTTTATATTTAGGGATTTTACGAAAAATTAAAAACAATATTAAATATAATTTTGTTTTCAACACCTTAAAACCAATTGTTCTTGTTAATAGTAATTCTCTTAAAAATGATTTATTAAAAAATACACCGTTTTTTAATGATAAAAATTTATACAGAATTTATAACGGCTTTAATCTTCCAGAAATAAAAGGAGCAGCTTCCTTAAATTTAAAAGAAAAATTTAATTTATCTGAAGATAGTATTATTATTGGCTGTGTAGGAAGATTAAGTAATATGAAAGGTTTTGATTTGTTGCCTGAAATTTTAAGTAAATTACCCGACAATGTTCATATTGTAATTGCAGGTGAAGGAGATGAAAAACAAGAAATTGAAGCTAAAATAAAAAATAAAGGTCTTGAAAATAGGATACACTTTTTAGGACAACTTTCTGATATTCATACTTTATTTAGAAGTATCGATTTATTTTTATTATGTTCGAGAAAAGAAGGTATGGCAAATGTTCTTAATGAAGCGCTTAGTCATGGTTTACCTACTGTTTCAACAAAAGTATCTGGTAGTGAAGAATTATTAGGATATGGTAAATACGGTATTTTAACAGAAATCGAAGATGTTGATGCCATTGCAAAAGGATTACAAAAAATTATTTCAAAGGAAATTGTTTTTGATAAAAATGAATTGAGAAAATGGATACAAGATTCTTTTTCTATGGAACTTTTAGAAACAAAAACCGAAGAATTATTTTTTGAAAAACTTTAAGTATACTCAAGTAAAAAACGCACAAATAACTAATGATTTGTGCGTTTTTCATTATAAATAAGCCCCTTCAAAAAACATATTAAACCGCAACATCATACTCTCTCAAAGCATCATTTAACGACGTTTTTTTATTGGTACTTTCTTTACGTTTCCCAATAATTAAAGCACAAGGAACTTGAAATTCACCTGCTGGAAATTTCTTGGTATAACTTCCAGGAATCACTACCGAACGCGCAGGAACAACGCCTTTTGTTTCCACAGGTGTATCGCCCGTAACATCTATGATTTTAGTACTCATTGTTAATACAACATTTGCCCCTAAAACAGCTTCTTTTTCTATGCGAACACCTTCCACAACAATACAACGAGAACCGATAAAAGCACCATCTTCAATAATTACGGGAGCTGCTTGTAATGGCTCTAAAACACCACCAATTCCTACACCTCCTGATAAATGTACATTTTTACCAATCTGCGCACAAGAACCTACCGTAGCCCAAGTATCAACCATAGTACCTTCATCAACATACGCACCGATATTTACATAACTAGGCATTAAAATTGTTCCTGATGCAATGTACGCTCCATGACGTGCAACCGCATTTGGAACGACTCTAATTCCTTTTTCTGCAAAGTTTCTCTTTAATGGAATTTTATCATGATATTCAAAAATACCCGCCTCTAAAGTTTCCATTTTTTGAATCGGGAAATATAAAACAACCGCTTTTTTTACCCATTCATTTACTTGCCATCCAGAATCGGTTGGTTCTGCTACACGTAACGCACCAGAATCTAATAAATCAACCACTTTTCTAATAGCGTTAATAGTTGTTTCTTCTTGTAATAAAGCACGATTTTCCCACGCTTTTTCTATAATATCTTGTAATGCTGTCATCCTTTAATTATTAAATTTTTATGCAAATATAAAGCCTCTATAGCTATTGTATGCGAAGATACATTTTTTAAACAAATGCTTTTTTCTTGTTTAAATTATAGGGTTGCCTTTTTTATCCGAAGAAAAAAAATTGTAAAAAAATTATATCAGAATAATATTTTATAAAAAATTAAACTTTATGTTTGTGAAAAATAAAAACATTTGGGACGAGTTTTAGCCATCGATTTTGGTAAAAAAAGAACAGGAATTGCTGTTACTGACGAATTACAAATTATTGCATCAGGATTAACCACCGTTAATACAAAAGAACTAATTCCTTTTTTAAAAGACTATGTAAAAAAAGAAAATGTAAGCTTATTTATCATCGGAAAACCAAAGCAAATGGATAATTCTGATAGCCAAAGTGAAGCCTTAATTCTTCCATTTTTAGAAAAATTAACAAAAGCGATTCCAAATATCCCTGCAAAAAGAGAAGACGAACGTTTTACTTCAAAAATGGCGTTTCAAACCATGATTGATAGCGGACTCAACAAAAAACAACGTCAAAACAAGGCTTTAGTCGATGAAATAAGCGCTACAATCATCTTACAGTCGTATTTATACAACAAATAATTTTATACATAAACGATTCTTTGTATTTTCGTACTCTTAAAATTTAAAAACACATGATTTTACCCATTGTTGCTTACGGAGATCCCGTATTACGTAAAGTAGGAACAGAAATCGATAAAGACTATCCGCAGTTAGAAAAATTAATTGCCGATATGAAAGAAACAATGTACAACGCACAAGGTGTCGGATTAGCAGCACCACAAATCGGAAAAGATATTCGTTTATTTTTAATCGATGCCTCTCCTTTTGCTGATGATGAAGATTTATCCGAAGAAGATAGAAAAGCCTTAGAAAACTTTAATCATGTATTTATAAACGCTAAAATAATTAAAGAAGAAGGCGAAGAATGGACTTTTAATGAAGGCTGTTTAAGTATTCCGAATGTTCGTGAAGATGTTTCTCGTCAAGAAAAAATTACCATCGAATATCAAGATGAAAATTTTGACAAACATACCAACGTTTTAACAGGTTTAGCGGCACGTGTTTTTCAACATGAATACGATCATATTGACGGAATTTTATTTACGGATAAATTATCAACGTTAAAAAAACGATTGATTAAAAAGAAATTAGAAAACATATCAAAAGGAAAGGTTGACGCAGGTTACAGAATGCGTTTTCCAAATGCTAAGAAAAAATAGTCTTTTATATAAAGACACTAAAAACACCATAATATGGAATTTAATAAAGTTATAGCAGTTACTGGGAAACCAGGATTATTTGAAATTATTTCTCAAACAAAAACAGGCGTAATCGTTCGTTCAATTGTAGATGGAAAACGTTTTCCTATTGCAGCAACTCACAACGTGAGTTTATTAGAAAATATTGCAATTTATACCTATGAAGAAGAAGTGCCTTTAGCAGTTATTCTTAAAAGTATGGCTGAGAAACAAGAAGGTAAAGAAGCGCTTTCTCATAAAGAAAGTAACGATACTTTAATGGCTTATTTTGAAGAGATTTTACCAGGTTTTGATAAAGAACGTGTGTATGCTTCTAACATTAAAAAGGTTATTCAATGGTATAATACTTTAGCAGCAGCTAATTTCGATTTTAATACCTTACAAAAAGTAGCAACTCCAGAAGAAACTAAATAAATTATGAATACTCGTAAGCAACAATTAGACGCTTTTAACCGTTTGTTAGATATTATGGACGAGCTTCGTGAGAAGTGTCCGTGGGATAAAAAACAAACTTTAGAGAGTTTGCGTCATTTAACAATTGAAGAAACTTACGAATTAGCAGATGCTATTCTAGACAATGATTTAGAAGAAGTTAAAAAAGAATTAGGCGATGTGTTATTACACATCGTCTTTTATGCTAAAATTGGAAGCGAAAAAAAGGCGTTTGATATTGCCGATGTTGCAAATTCAATTTCTGATAAATTAATTCATCGTCATCCGCATATTTATAGTGATGTTGTGGTTAAAGATGAAGAAGAAGTAAAACGAAACTGGGAAAAACTAAAACTTAAAGAAGGTAAAACTTCTGTTTTAGAAGGTGTTCCAAAAAGTTTACCTGCCTTAGTAAAAGCAAGTAGAATTCAAGAAAAAGTTGCTGGCGTTGGTTTCGATTGGGAAGAACCTCAACAGGTTTGGGAAAAAGTTCAAGAAGAAATTTCAGAACTAAACGAAGAGATAAAAGCCGATAATAAAGAAAATATCGAAAAAGAATTTGGAGATGTTTTATTTTCAATGATTAACTACGCTCGTTTTATTAAAGTAAATCCAGAAAATGCTTTAGAAAAAACGAATAAAAAATTTATCAATCGTTTTCAATTTTTAGAAGAAGCAGCTAAAAAAGAAGGTAAAGAACTTTCTGATATGTCATTAACAGAAATGGATGTTTATTGGGAAAAATCAAAAGAATTTTTCAGATAATTATTATAGTTATTCTTTATATTTACCTTTATGAATATAATTATTATTACTGGCGGAAGTAAAGGAATTGGAAAAGCATTAACTAAAAAATATGCTTCTGAAAATTATCAGGTAATTTCTTTAGCTAGAACTTCATCCAAAGTAAAAAATGCACAACATATTTCTGTTGATTTATCTGATATTAAAGTAACTGAAAATGTCTTTAATACACTTTTAAATACAATAATCAATCAGAAAATCACTTCAATCACCTTAGTTAATAACGCTGGAAGATTAGGTAAAATAGCTAATTTAGAAAATTTAGAAGCCAATGACATTTCTAAATCTATTCAATTAAATGTTACTACGCCACTTATTTTATCGAGCTTATTTATCAAAAAGATACAATATTTAACTTGTAAAAAACAAATCATTAATATTTCATCTGGCGCAGCCAAAAAACCGTATGAAGGTTGGAGCGTTTATTGTTCTTCAAAAACGGCAATCGATATGCTAACAAAAACCATCGCCTTAGAACAAGCCGAACTTCAAAATGGCGTAAAATGTATAGCAATTTACCCTGGCGTTGTTGCCACGGATATGCAAATACAAATCAGAAACACCAACGAAACTGATTTTAAAAATGTACAGCGTTTTATCGATTTAATGAAAAATAAAGAATTATATACGCCTAAATTTGTTGCCGATACTATTTATAAAATTGATATTGAAAATCAGTTGAGTAATGGCGATGTTTTTGATATTCGGAATATTTAATACGCATCTACATCTATAATAAAACGAATCGACCTAAAATCTTTCACACTTTCAAAAGAATTTTTCACCCTAATAATTTGTTCTTTTGTTTTTACTAACGATTGTTTTGGCGGAATTTTAATCACTAAATTTTTAATATACAAATTTCGAACACGCGATACTGCTGGCGTTGTTGGTCCTAATACATTTTCAGCAAACACATTTTGTAATGATTTTACCAGCCAATTTGCACCCGTTTCTACACGAACAGAATCTTTGTGTTTTAGCGTAATTTTAATCAATTTAAAATATGGTGGATACTTAAAATTCCAACGTTCCTGCAATTGTTCTTTGTACATTTCGGCGTAATTAGTAGTCGAAACTTGCTGTAATATTTGATGATTCGGATTATAGGTTTGTATCGCAACATTTCCTTGTTTTTTGCTACGTCCTGCCCTACCCGACACCTGAACCATTAATTGATACGCTCTTTCGTGGGCTCTAAAATCAGGAAAATTTAACATAGAATCGGCACTTAAAATACCTACTAACGATACATTTTCAAAATCCAAGCCTTTCGATAACATTTGTGTTCCTACTAAAATATCAATTTCTTGCGCCTCAAAGGCACCAATTATTTTTTGATAGCCGTATTTTCCTCGTGTGGTATCTAAATCCATTCTTCCGATGTTATAATCAGGAAATAAGGTTTTTAGTTCTAGCTCAATTTGCTCTGTTCCAAAGCCTTTTGTATCAAGCGTTGTACTTCCACAAGCACCGCAATTATTAGGCATCGCTCGTTGATAATTACAATAATGACATTTTAATTCTCGTCTAAATTTATGGAATGTTAAACTCACATCACAATTTGGACATTCTGGAGAAATACCACAGGTTGTACATTCGACAACGGGAGAAAAACCACGCCTATTTTGAAATAAAATAACTTGTTCTTTTTGCTCCAAAGCTTCGGAAATCATGGTTAATAATCTATCCGAAAAATGCCCTTTCATTTGCTTTTTCCGTTGCTTTTCTTTGATATCAATCAGTTCGATTTTTGGCAGTTGAATATTTCCAAAACGACGGGTTAATTCAACAAAACCATATTTATTTTGCTGGGCATTAAAATAACTTTCTAACGATGGCGTTGCCGAACCTAACAATACTTTTGCCTTATGTAAATGTCCTAAAACAATTGCCGAATCTCGGGCATTATAACGCGGCGATGGTTCAAATTGTTTGTAAGAAGTTTCATGCTCCTCATCAACCACAATTAAACCTAAATTTGAAAAAGGCAAAAACCCTGATGAACGAGCGCCTAAAATAATTTGTGCTTTTGGTTTATTTTCTAAGACATTATTCCACACTTCTACCCGCTCATTCATCGAATATTTTGAATGAAATACCGATATTAAATTACCAAAATAACGTTCTAATCGGCTAATTATTTGTGTTGTTAACGCGATTTCTGGCAATAAAAACAAAACTTGCTTGCCTTCTGCGATTACTTCTTTTATCAATTTTACATAAATTTCTGTTTTTCCAGAACCTGTAACGCCGTGTAATAAAGTTACATTTTGGGTTTCAAAAGATGTTTTAATTTCTTTAAAAGATTGCTGTTGAAACTCGTTTAATTCTTTTATTTGATTGGTTGTTCCTTCAAAATTAATTCTATCAGTTTGAATTTGATAAAACTCAAAAATATCTTTATCGACTAAGGCTTTTAAAATTGCCGAAGATACGCCTGATTTCTCTTCTAAATCTTTTACTTTGATGGGTTTTTTACTACTTGCTAATTGAAAATAAGTTAGCAATGCTTCTCGCTGTTTTTTTGCTTTTGATAACTTTTCTAGTAATTCCTGAAGTTCTTTATTTGATTGATATATCGTATTTAAACGAACATATTTTACTAATTTCGGTTTGTAGGTTTGATAAATTTCTTCTTTGATAAAAGCGACTTCTTTCTGAATTAAAGAATCAATAATTGGTAAAACTGTTTTTTTACTGATGATATTTGCAACTTCATGAATTGTCAATTCGGAGCTATTTTGTAGGGCTTCAAAAATTAAAAATTCATCATCGGTTAAAACGGTTTCATCGGTAAAAGTGTCATTTTTATAGATAATTGTTTCACTTTCCAACATAAAAGCCGACGGCAACGAAGCTCTATAAACATCGCCTAACGAACACATATAATAACTCGAAATCCATTGCCAATGCATTAATTGACGCTCATTTACAATAGGCGTTTCATCTAAAATTTGATAAATATCTTTAGCTTTATATAATACTGGCTCATTTTGATGGATATCAAAAACAAGTGCCGTATAAATTTTACTTTTTCCGAAAGGAACTGCGACTCGCATTCCTTTTTTTAGAAACGAAAACTCTGCTTCATTTACAGAATACGTAAATGTTTTCTCTAATGGTCTAGGCAATATAACGTCGATGAAATACATGGTTACTTCTAGTAATTTTTCGGTTGAATTAGTTATATAATTTACACTTCACAGGTTTTTAAAAGCTGTGAAGTGTTATTATGCTTATTATATTCGCTATTTTTCTAAATTAGTAAAAAACCTAGCCCCGATTGAAGCAATTGTTTGAGCTCTTTTTTATTTTTTCCTTCAAAAAAATAAAAAAAGCGAGTGCGGAAAGCGGGAAATAGCTCCAAAAAATAAAATTAACTTATAAATTTCAAGTAAAAATTCTCTACTTTGGTTCTAGCCCAAGGCGTTGTTCTCAAAAATTTCAAACTCGATTTTAATGTCGGATTATTTTTAAAACAGTTTAAATTTAAAATTTCTCCTAATTCTTGCCAACCATATTCTAAATATAGTTCTTCTAACATGGTGGCTAATTTTATTCCGTGAAGCGGATTATTTGGTTGTTCTTGGCTCATATTTTGCTCCTAATTTTATCTGAAAAAGCAAAAATAACGGTTCTAGTTGATTAATTACTTGATTAATTCATCTAATAATGTTCTTACTTTCTTACTATTCCAGTTTGATGCGCCTTTTTTATCGGCAATAATATGTCCTTTTTTATCGATTATAAAAGTCGCAGGAATCGAACTACTTTTTAATTCTGGTGGCGTATCGGTAATGCCCGTGTAGGTTGGTAAATTATAGTTTTTTTCAACGTAAAAATCTGAAATAGTATTCCAATTTTCATTATTTACAAAAATAAAAGTTACCTCATCTTTGTAATCATCATATAATTTTTGAATACTTGGCATTTCTGCGATGCACGGCGGACACCAAGTTGCCCAAAAATTAACGAAAATAACCTTGTTTTTTGTTTGATTAAAATCTAAATCCGAAGTATTTAATCCTTTTAAATTCCAATGATAATCTTTTAATTGTACGCTATTTTCAACCGAAATTACCGATGGTGAAAAAGAAATTAATCGAATAAAATAAACTTTTGTCGGCGGATATAATAACAAGCCAATTACGATTACAAATAAAATATTTGTACTGTTTTTTTTGATGAAATTCATTGTTGTTCTGTTTATTTATTTCGTATTTATTTTTACTTTGTCTTATTTATGATATTCTTTTTAAGCCTTTTTTAAAAAATAAAGATAAAAAATATTATATCTAAAATTAGATAATATAAAGCTATTTATTTTGTCATTTTTTCAATATTTTAGCAAGACTTTAAAATAAACAATTTTAGAATGAAAAATACTGCATTAACACATATTCACGAAGCTTTAGGAGCAAAAATAGTTCCTTTTGCTGGTTATAACATGCCTGTACAATACGATGGTATCAATATAGAACACGAAACGGTTAGAAAAGGCGTTGGTGTTTTTGATGTAAGTCATATGGGTGAATTTTTCTTAAAAGGAGAAAACGCCTTGGCTTTAATTCAAAAAATTGCTACTAATGATGCTTCAAAATTAGTTCCTGGTAAAGCGCAATATAGCTGTATGCCAAATGCTGATGGCGGAATTGTAGATGATTTAATTATTTACATGATTGCTGAAAATGAGTATATGTTGGTGGTAAACGCATCTAACATCGAAAAGGATTGGAATTGGATTTCTAGCCATAACGACTTAAATGTTGAAATGGAAAACCGCTCTGATGATTGGTCTTTATTAGCGATTCAAGGTCCTAAGGCTGTAGAAGCAATGCAATCGTTAACGGATGTAAATTTATCAACTATTAAGTTTTACACTTTTGAAATTGCTGATTTTGCAGGGATTCCTAATGTAATTGTTTCGGCAACAGGTTACACAGGTTCTGGAGGATTTGAAATTTATGTAAAAAATAAAGATGTAGAAGCACTTTGGAAAAAGGTTTTTGAAGCTGGTGCAGACTGGGGAATTAAACCAATCGGTTTAGCGGCGCGTGATACCTTACGTTTAGAAATGGGATATTGTTTATATGGTAACGATATCGATGACACAACTTCTCCGTTAGAAGCTGGTTTAGGTTGGATTACAAAATTCACGAAAGATTTCGTAAATGCAGAAGCGTTAAAAGCTCAAAAAGAAGCGGGTGTTACTAAAAAATTAGTGGCTTTTGAATTAACAGAACGTGGGATTCCTCGTCATGATTATGAAATTGTTGATGCTGATGGAACTGTAATTGGTCGTGTAACTTCTGGAACGATGAGTCCTTCTTTAGGAAAAGGAATCGGTTTAGGATATGTTACTGTTGAAAATTCAAAAGTAGATACTGCTATTTTTATTCAAGTTCGTAAAAAACAAATTCCTGCAAAAGTGGTTAAATTACCTTTTTACAAAGGATAAAAAAATTTAAATTTCATACATTTTTTATAGTATCAAAAAGCAACTCTTTTAAGTAGGAGTTGCTTTTTTTTATGATTTTTCATGATTTTTTAGTCTTTGAAATCTTTTTCTTCTTTGGTTATTTTATTCCAGATTTTAAGTTCATCAGAAGCAGTTACACCGTCTAAAATTTCGACATTGATACCATCAGAAATTCCTAACGTAATATTTTTTCTTTCAAACTCTTGTTCGCCTATTTTTACTTCTACGTATGGTTTCTCTGTTTTTTCATCAAACTGTAACAATGCTTCTTTAATGGATAAAACACTATCTTTTTTAGCTAAAACAATTTCGGCATTTGCACTGTATCCTGCTCTAATAAAATACGTATCATCTAGGGTTACAGATGCTTTTATTTTAAATTGTACCGCACCTGCTTCATCGGTTCCTTTTGGGGCGATAAAATTCAATACAGCAGGGAATTTTTTATTTTCGATAGCTCCTAAAGCGATGTCAATTTTCGTTCCTTTGACTAATTTTCCAACTTCTGATTCATCTACTTTTCCTTCGAAAATCATTTTTGTCATATCGGCAATTCGAGCGATTGTTGTTCCTGCATTAAAATCGTTTGCTTGTGTAACTTGCGTTCCTTTTTTAACAGGGATTTCGATAATCATTCCTGAAGTTGTCGCTCTAACACTTGTATTTGCTTGTGTTCCTAAGCCTTTTGTTGTTCCTTTTTTGATAATATCTCTATCTGATTTTGCATTTGATAGCGACTGTTTTGCATTATTATAATTTAGTATTGAAGTTTCAAATTCTTGACGAGCAATCACTCCTTTTTCCAATAGATTTTTATTTCTATCGAATTGAATTTTGGCATTATTAAAGGAAATTTGAGCATTTTTGATGCGACCATTTGCACTATTCAGCGCAGATAAATTTGGCACAACGCTTACAGTTGCGATTAAATCTCCTGTTTTTACAATCGTACCTTCTTGGACTAGTATTTCTGATAAAATTCCTGCAATTTGCGGTTTTATTTCTACTTCATCTAAAGGTACAACGTTTCCTGTTGCCACTGTTTTTTTGATAATGGTTGCTTTAAAAGGTTTTTCGGTTTCGTACTTTATAGGAGATTCGCTATTTTTTTTACCAAACCATATCAGTACGATAACCAATGCAACAGCTATTGAGCCAAAAATGAGTATTTTTTTCATTTGAATTTATTATTTTTAAAGATTGCTAAATTTAGTATTGATTTATTATTTATTCTTCTCTTAACGCTTCAATAGGTTGAATTATAGTCGCCATATACGCTGGAATAAAACCGATACACGTACCTAAAATAATCAGAACGGCATAGGCGATTAGTACAATTGGAATATCAACCGTTGGATTTGTTAATAAATCTAAGGCGTCAATAATCATCAAAATTACACCGCCTGCAATAATTCCTAATGAACCTGCTAAAAGTGTCAAAAAAACCGATTCTAAAACGATTTGTTGGCGTATTTTCAAGGGTGTTGCTCCTAATGCTCTACGGATTCCTATTTCTTTGGTACGTTCTTTTACGGTAATCAACAAAATATTTCCGATTGCAAAAACACCTGCAATTAACGTTGCGATTCCTACAAACCACGTTAAAAATTGCATTCCAGTTAAAAAACCTGTTACTTTTGCTATTTCTTTTCCTAAATTAAAACCATTAAATGCGCTAGTATCTTGAGGATGAATTTTATGAATAGTTCGTAATAATCCTTTTACATCCGCTTCGACTTGTTCAATATCTGCTGTTTTCTTTGCGGTAACGACCATCCATTCAAATTTATTTCCTTTATTATAGACCAATTTAAAAGTACTAAAAGGAAGATGAACATTATTGGTTCCTTCAAATCGACTTGGTTTATAAATACCGATTACTTTATAATTTATATTATTTATTTTCAGATAATTACCAACAGATTCTTCATTTTTATCATATAATTGTTTGTAAACTTCGGAGCTAATCACGCATACTTTTCTATTTTCATCAATATCATTTTGATTGATAAAACGTCCTTGTGTTAGGTTTTTCTTTTGAATTTTATCTAATAATGGAAAATCGCCATAAATACTGAGTGTTGCTTTTTTCAATCCATTGATAACCAATCCTGCGGTTACATTTCTAGGTACAACAATTTCAATTCCTTTAATTGCTGTTCTAATTTTTTGAACATCGTTGGTCGTTAGGGTGATTTGTCTTCCTTTTTGAAATCCTTTAAATGCTTTGGATGTTTTTCCGCCTGTCATAAAAAAACTATTGGTAGCAAAATCTCCAAATAGATTATTAAAACCATTTTCAATTCCTTTGGCTGCGCCTAGTAAACCGACTAATAATAAAATCCCCCAGAAAGCACCAAAAATAGTAATTACGGTACGTGTTTTATTTTTACGAATACTTTCGTATATTTCTTGCCAACTATCTTTATCAAATAAAAATTTCATTTTTTCGGGGCTTTTTTAGCTAGCATTTAAAGCGATTATTGGTTTAATTCTAGCGGCTTTTTTTGCGGGTAAATACCCTGCAATAACGCCTGATATAATTAGCGTAATGGTTGCTCCAATAACAACGGGCGTTGAAACTCCAGGGTTTACAATAAAATATTTTTCTAAACTTGGCGATGCTATTTTTAAGATTCCAATTCCCAGAATTAATCCTAAATATCCCGATAGCGTTGTTATAAAAACGGCTTCTAGCATAATCATCGAAATAATTGCTTTTGGCGTTGCTCCTACTGCCTTTCGAATCCCTAATTCCTTAGTGCGTTCCTTTACAATATACACCATAATATTACTAATTCCGACCACACCAGCAATGAGCGTTCCCAAACCGATAATCAAAATTAAAATACTTAAAACAACCATCATCGTGGCTACTTTCTTGTTGCTTTCTGCATAATTATTTACTGAAATTCCTCTTTGATCATTTGGAGAAACATGGTGTTTCTTTTTTAATTCTTTATGCATTTTTGTACTAAAAGCAATCGCTTGTTCAACGCTTAATGAAGGATTATAGGTCATTCCAAACATATCAACGTTATCATTATTACCATAAATTTGTTGCATTGTTGAAAAAGGCAGATAAATAAAACGTTCATCAGTATCGCCTCCTGCATCAGCAAAAACACCGATTATTTTATACATAACGCCATCAATATTGAGTAATTTTGTGTAGGCTGGTATTTCTCCAAATAAATCTTTTGCGACCATACGCCCAATAACGGCTACTTTTGTTTTTTGATGAATATCTTTTAAATTCAAAAAACGTCCTGCTGTAATGGTTGCAGATTCTAAGAAATCATACTTCGGATAGACTCCTCGAATGGCGTAATTATTTTCAGTTGTTTTATACACTACCGATGCGGTTCTTTGCAAACGAGGGCTTATCATTTGAATTTTATCGGCATATTTTTCTTTTAAAAAATCAAAATCATCATTTTTAAATTGAATTTTGCGTCCTATTTGGTTTCCTTTAAATGCTTTTGTTGTTTTATTGGAAGTGATATAAATGGAATTAATTGCATCTTTAGCAAACTGATTTTTAAAGGTATTTTCAAGTCCGTTACCGATTCCGAAGAGCAAGGTAAAAAGTAGAATCGCAAAAGCCACGGTAAATCCAGAGAGTATCGACCTTAATTTATTTTTACGGATGCTTTGTAATATTTCTTGCCAACGGTCTAAATCAAACATATTTAAATTGCTTTAGATTTAACGTTATTTTCCGATTTTCCCGTTAATTCATCGCTGATAATAACGCCATCTTTTAAACGTACGATTCTCTTAGTTTCTGCTGCAACTTCTTCTTCGTGCGTAATTACAAAAACGGTCATTCCTTCTTGATTTATTTCTTTTAATAATGCAATAACGGCATCGGTTGTTGTCGAATCTAAAGCTCCTGTGGGTTCATCAGCCAATATCACTTTTGGTTTTGTAACCAAGGCTCTAGCGATTGCCACTCGTTGTTTTTGTCCTCCAGAGAGTTCATTAGGCAAATGATTTGCCCATTTTTTCAAGCCTACTTTATCTAAATATTCCAAGGCAATTTTGGCTCTTTCTTTTCTTCCAATTCCTTTGTAATATAAAGGCAATGCTACATTTTCTAATGCTGTTTTGTAAGCAATTAAGTTAAACGATTGAAAAATAAAACCTAAGAATTTATTGCGTAAAAGTGCGGCTTTTGTTTCGTTTAAATTTTCGATTAACTCGCCATTTAGATAATACGTTCCTTGGTCATGCGTATCTAACAAGCCTACGATATTTAATAACGTTGATTTTCCTGAACCAGAAGATCCCATAATTGATACAAATTCACCTTCTTTAATATGTAAATTTAATCCTTTTAAAACATGGAGGGATTCTTTACCAATTGGATACGATTTATGTAAGTTTTCTATTCGAATCATTCGAGGAATATTAGTAGTTGATTTTTACTAAACAACAAGACGTTGAATTTTGATGAATGTTACAAAATATTCTTGTAATTTTACATAAATCTTGCATAAGATTCTTTAATATCTTAAAGATTCTTAAATTTCATTTAATATTCATCTAATTTACTAAAAATGTTTCGTGATTATAAAAATCATAAAAAAATAATTTTGTTTGATGGCGTTTGTAATTTTTGCAATTCTTGGGTTTTAAAAGTCATCAAATTAGATAAGAAAAATCAGTTTGTTTTTGCGTCTTTACAGTCTGAAATTGGCAAAAAAATAACCACGCATTTAGGAATTGATGCTACAAAAATTGATTCGATTATTTTGTACGAACCGAATATTTCGTATGACATAAAATCGACAGCGGTTTTAAAAATCATGGTTTCTTTTGGTGGTTTTTGGCGATTATTTTCAATTTTGACTTTTCTCCCTGAAGGTTTTCGAAATTATTGTTATGATTTTATTGCCAAAAATCGTTATAAATGGTTTGGAAAAAGGGAAAAATGTATTCTTCCTAGTGAAGAATTCAAAACCGAAATAAAGCAAAAATTTTTATAAAAAACAACCCCACTTAAAAAGCAAGCGGGGTTGTTTAAATCGGGGGATTAACTTGTAAAAAAAATGGGGGACTTCTTACACTCTTTTTCTTTTATTCGCTTTTTTCTTCTTCCCTCTCTTCTTCTTTTATTTTTTTAGCTTCTTAATTTTTATAAAAAAAAGAACTTTTTTTAGTTATTAAAATAAATTTTTGAAGCTCCTAAACCAACAGGAGAAGTATATATTTCTGATTTCGTGTTTACATCAAATACTTTTAATTTACTTAATTTTGTAAATGCGTATTCCACGGTAAATAATTGATTTTGTTTTACATTCATTCCATAAATTGCTCCAACATTGATACCTTCTGTTGCTAATTTTGTAGCAGTTTCATTTATTGAATGTACTTTTTTATCTTTACCAGTATAATAATATACATTTCCATTTTGATACGTCATTAAACTCGCATTTTCCATTTTCGGGAATGCTAATTCTTTAACTACCTTTTTAGTTGATACATTAATAAACGAAATTGCAGCAGTTGTTCTGTCAATAACTTTTGACCAATCGGCATTATAAACAGGTTTTCCTTCTGATAAAACAATTAAATTTCCAGCGTTATCAAAAGCCATTTCATCTGGATTATCTTTTACGATAATTTTTGAAACACTATTTTTAGCATTTAAATCAACTACAGAAATAATATTACTTGACGACCAAGCTCCTTTGTGAGAAACATATAATTTATTATCTTTATTTAAAATTTGTTCTACACCATTTTCTAACGAAATAGTTGTTGGTTCAATTTTATTTGTTTTTAAATTGATAATTGCGATATAATCATCTTTGGTATTTCCACCATCACCCCAATTGGTAACGTATCCTTTATCGCCTACAACCGTCATATATCTAGGATTTTTTAATCCTGATTTAATTTCGGCTTTTTTCTTAAAAGTTGTTTTATCAGCAATAATAATCGTATTTACATCATTTAAAATAATATAAGCTTCTGTATCGGTAAATGTGATTGATTGAATTAATCCACCTAATTGTGCATTATTTTCGCCAGTATAAATAAAATTTGTGGCAACGTTTGACAAGGCATTATCTACGTACGCAATCGAGCCGTCTTTGTCTCCAAAGTTCCCTTCCGAACTTATAATAATTCCTTTTTTATATTCAACAAGAAATTCTTTTTCGTCTTCATCTTTAGCACAAGAAGTAAGCAGTAAATTTGCTAAAAAGAGGGCTAAAAGTAGTTTTGTAATTTTCATTTTTTTTAAAATTTATAGTTAATATTGATGTTAAAATTTGTTCCAGGCATCGGGCGTAAGTTTGAGAAATAATACACTTTATTAAAGATATTATTTACGGTAATCCCAAGTATTGGAAGTTTTGTTGTTTTTGTTGATAAGTTAAAATTAAGTCCTATATTTTGCACATTTACTTTTTTGAGTGCATAAAAATCTAAATTTATTTCGTTGGTATATACTTTTGTTTGATATAAACTTTGTAGAAAAACGCTAATTTTATTATAGGAATAATCGGCTGTAAAATTCCATAAATGCTTGGGGGCGTAGGGCAAAATTTTATTATTTTCGATATTTTTAGCAGTTGTAAACGTGTAATTTGATGAAATAGCAAATCGATGGTCTGCTATTTTTTTTTGAAAACTGATAAAAGATTCTATTCCTTTATGAACTACGTCGTTTACATTTTTTGGTCGCCATAAATTACTACCTCCAGCGGGCAACCAAAGAATTTTATCATTAATATGAATATAAAATAAGGTTGATTTTAACTCGATATTTTTATTTTTATAAGAGATTCCTGTTTCTCCCTGAACCGAATTTTCTGGTACTAAGTGTAAGTTTCCTACTATCGGCCAATACATTTCGTTATACGTTGGCACTCTGTAATTGGTGGAAAAATTAGCTAGTATTTTCAATTCTGAAGCTATTTGATATTCACTTGCGATAAATACAGAAAATGGCACATTAAAATCAGAATTAAGTTCTTTTCTTAGTTGTAAACTTGTTTTTATTTTTTTGATAGGTTGATATTTCACACTTCCGATAAAGGCTAGTGAATTTCTTTTTTTTGTTCTTTCTGAATTATTTGCTGAATTATTTGCTGAATTATTTCCAATAATATTTTCAAAAACAGTTTTATAATTGAAGGATAGAATATTTGATGATTTATAGGTTACATCATAATTAATATGCGTTGTTTTTGATTTTCCATAACTAAAATCGGTAGCATTTTTATTGGTATAATATCGATATTCTTGGGTTAAATAGGCGATATTTAGTAGCTGTTTAAACTGTGAAGAATACTTATAATTCCATTGTAATAAATTACGTTGATTAAAATCTTCATTTCGTTCACTTCCTGCTGATGGATTTGGTAAACCATCTGAAAATAACCGATTTCCGTAATATTTTGTGGTATAAAAAGCGAGTTTATTTTTTGAATTAAATTGATGTGCGATATTAAAATTAACGCCATAATTTTTATAATTTCCATTTTGATTTTTCAACAAATCACCATTTATATCTTTATATCGTTTATCGATAAATGTATAATCGTTTTGAGAATAATTAAAGGTTGATGCTAATTTTACGCTCCATTTTTGATCACCAAAAGAACTTTTAAAAAAATTAGAAGTCGTATTAAAACTTCCATAAGAAGAGAATAAATGAAATTTCTTGTGTTTCTTAAAATTAATTTCATCATTTAAATGTACAGTTCCTCCAATAGCTCCTGAACCAAACTCTGTACTATTTCCACCACTTTGCACAACTATATTATCACTAATACTTGCTGATAATGCATTAAAATCTGTTTGACCGCTACCAATTGAATTAATAGGAATACCATTCCATAAAACTAATGTATTAGAAGCTGATGTTCCTCTAAATCGGGCGGTACTAACTCCTCCATTTCCGTAATCTCTAAAGGCTATCGGGCTATTATAACGTAAAAGATTGGTTAAATTAAGTGGATTTTTAACACGTTGTTTATCCGTAATTTTTATTGATTTTACGCTTATTCGATTACTATTATTACTTTTAATTTTTCCTTTATCGGCAAGCACGACCACCTCAGCTAAAACATTCGTTATCGAATCTTTTTGAGCAAAAGAATAAAATGTAATAAAAAATAATATAAAAAGTGCGTATTTTTTCATAAATATATTAAAAACCTTTATCCCGAAAGTTTGAATTATTTAAAATATAGGCAGGTCTCCTGGCTTGCGTCTTGTAATTTGTCTTCCCATTTAAAAAACAGTGACTTAAAGAGTAATTACAAGCTTAATAGCTTACAGTTGCGGGAACAGCTTCGGTATTTAACCGAATTCCCTTTTAATTTGATGTTACTAATGAAACATCAAAACCTAAAATTTTGCGCAAATTTATGCTATTTTATTAAGAATCTAGCATCAATAAATCATTATAGTTCGAAAACTTAACAGTAAGCTCACTTGATACCTCAAAATAATTCGGATGAATCATTGCTGCTAAACACGCAATACCATCAACTAAAGTACTTGCTGATGATTGGGTAAACATGGCAAAATCAGCAATAAAAACCTGTTTATTTTTAACAGCTTTTAAAGAACTCCATTCTGGTTTATCCTCTAAAAATCGCATATCTTCCATTGTTCGTGAAATTCCGTAACCACACGGAGCAATTATTAATATCGCTGGATTATATTTTACAATTTTATCCCAAGAAATAACAATACTATCTCCTGACGGATGCGATAATAAATCGATACCACCAGCATATCCTATTTGATGAGGAATCCAATGTCCACAATTAAACAACGGATCAATCCATTCTAAAAGCATTACACTTTTAGATTGTATGCTGTTTGCTCGTTGTGTATCGACTATATTGTAAATACGCTCTTTAAGTTTTTGTACATATTTAATTCCTACCGATTCTTTTCCCATCGCTTTGGCTATAGTTAAAGCATTCTCAAAAACATCGTCTAAAGAATTTGGAGTTATAGAAATTAAAGTTGGTTGTTTTGCTAATTTACAAGCAGATTTTGCAACAGATTCTGTATCTATTTGACAAACATCGCATACATCTTGCGTAAAAATTACATCTGGAGCAATACTTTCTAAAACAGGTTCATCAACATAATACAATGTACCTCCTTCTGCTTTTGTTTTAGAAAATATGGTGTTAATTTCATCACTAGTTAAAGTTTGTCCTTCTAACTTATATTTAACAGCTACCTGTTTTTCTTTTAGTGCAATTGCAGGACATTCAAATGTTACACCTTCTAAATATTCTTGTAATCCCATATCATAAATCATTTGGGTTACTGCTGGCATAAATGAGGAAACTTTCATGAAAATATATTTTAAGTGGCTAAATTACATAGTTATCAAGTATTATTCTCTTTTTCTAAAAAATGTTTACAATCTTTGCCGTCAATTTATTTCTTTACTATGATGTATTATATCTCTGGCGGAGAACGTTCAGGAAAAAGTAGCTATGCGCAACAATTAGCAGAATCATTATCTAACAATCCTTATTATTTAGCAACTTCAAGAATTTGGGATGCCGATTTTAAAAAACGTGTAGACAGACATATTTCTGATAGAGATGAACGTTGGACTACTATTGAAGAAGAAAAAAACATTAGCAATGTTATTCCTAAAAATGCAACTGTCGTTATTGATTGCGTTACTTTATGGCTGACTAATTTTTATTTAGATACTAAAAATGATGTTCAAGAAAGTTTAAAATTAGCAACCAATGAAATTGACAAACTAGTTGAAATTGATGCAACTATTATTATCATATCTAATGAAATAGGAATGGGTTTACATGCCGATACTCAAATTGGCAGAAAATTTACCGAATTACAAGGATGGGTAAATCAATATATTGCTAAAAAAGCAGATAAAGCTACTTTTATAGTATCTGGTTTACCACTAACTTTAAAATAAATAAAATGTATTCTACGGAAATAACACCACTTTCAGAAACGCTAAAAACAGCACTTGAAGATAAAATTAATTTTAAAACAAAACCAATTGGCTCGTTAGGAGTTTTAGAAGAAATTGCCTTACAAATAGGACAAATTCAAAACAGCCTTACTCCTACTTTATCAAAACCAAGTATTGTTGTTTTTGCTGGTGATCATGGAATTGTGAAATCGAACCCTGTAAGTCCTTATCCGCAGGAAGTAACGCAACAAATGGTGTTAAACTTCTTAAGTAACGGAGCAGCAATTAACGTTTTTTGTAATCAGAATGATATCAATTTAAAAATTGTTGATGCAGGTGTAAATGCTGATTTTGAATCAAACATAAATTTGATATCAGCAAAAATAGCTAAAGGAACAAAAGATTATAGTATTGAAAAAGCAATGACCACAGCCGAGTGTTTATCAGCTTTAGATAAAGGAAAAAAACTAGTTACAGAATTACATAAACAAGGAACAAATACCATTGGTTTTGGCGAAATGGGAATTGGAAACACTTCTGCTGCTTCTTTATTAATGAGTTATTTTACAAATACATCGATTGAAAGTTGTGTTGGAAAAGGTACTGGCTTAGATGATTCTGGAGTTCTTAAAAAAGCTGACATTCTTAAAAATGCATTTAATTTACATCAAAAAAACATTAAAAACCCAATAGATGCTTTGGCTACTTTTGGTGGTTTTGAAATTGTAATGATGTGCGGAGCTATGTTAGAAGCAGCATCTTTAAAAATGACCATTTTAGTAGATGGATTTATTGTTACTTCGGCTTTATTAGCTGCACAAGCTATCAATAAAAATGTTTTAGATTACTGTATTTTTTGCCATACATCAGGCGAACAAGGTCATGAAAAAATGTTACAATTTTTAAACGTAAAACCGCTGTTAAATATTGGTTTACGTTTAGGCGAAGGAACTGGTAGTGCTATTGCTTTTCCTATTGTAAAATCGGCTGTTAGTTTTTTAAATGAAATGGCAACTTTTAAAAGTGCAAATATATCTGAAGCTTAATTTATGAAAAATCAAATTCATTATTTTTTAACTGCTGTCTTATTTTTCACGAGAATTCCTTGCCCTAAATGGGTAAATCATTCTCCTGAAATTTTAAATAAAAGCAGTCGTTATTTCTCGTTAGTTGGTATTGTTATTGGTGTAATATCTGCATTAGTTTATGTTGGTGCATCTTTTTTATTCAATCCAAGTATTGCACTTGTTTTTAGTTTAATTGCTTCTGTTTGGACAACAGGTGCTTTTCATGAAGATGGTTTTGCTGATGTTTGCGACGGTTTTGGTGGCGGATGGACGAAAGATAAAATTTTAACTATCATGAAAGATTCTCGATTAGGAACTTATGGTGTTGTGGGAATTGTTGCGCTTTTATCAATAAAAACATTAAGTTTATACGAACTATTACAATTCAATAATTCGATTAAAACAATTCCTTTATTATTGATTTCAGGACATGCTATTAGCCGATTTATCGCAACTATTTTATTATACACACACGAATATGTAAGAGATATTGACACGGCTAAAGTAAAACCTACTACTCAAAAAATGAGTACAAAAGCACTAATTATTTCTGGTTTCTTCGGAATAGCACCACTTGTGTTTTTTCAAGATATTAGAGTATTTGCAGTACTAATTCCTTTGTTTTTAACGTATTTATACATGGGAAGTTTTTTCAAAAAATGGATTGGCGGGCAAACTGGCGATTGTGCTGGTGCATTGCAACAAGTATCCGAAGTTATTTTTTATTTATCAATAATAATTATATGGAAATTATTTTAGTCAGACATACGACTCCAAATATTGAAAAAGGAGTTTGCTACGGACAAGCAGATATTGGCGTTATCGATACTTTTTTAGAAGAAATACGCCCAATTTTAAAAGAAGTTCCTGTAAAGGATTCCGAAACCGTTTATTATTCAAGTCCTTTACAGCGATGTAAATTATTAGCAGAACAATTATCTGATACTATTATTTTTGATGATAGATTAAAAGAACTCGATTTTGGAGATTGGGAACTAAAAAAATGGGATGATATCAATAAACCTGAGTTAGATATTTGGATGAACGATTTTGTAAATATTACCGTTACAAATGGCGAATCTTATATTGATTTACATACAAGAACGGTTCAATTTTTAAATGATATTAAAAAGCTAAAAAAACAACGTGTTGTTATTGTTACCCACGCTGGAGTAATCAGAAGTTTGTGGGCTTATGTAAACAATATTTCTTTAGAAAATTCTTTCGATTTAAAGTTAAAGTACGGAGATATTATAAAATTCACACTATAATTCAATCATCAAAATGAAACATTTTTTAATACTTATTATTCTTTCACTGTTTTTTATCCAATGTAAAAAATCAGAAGAAAAAAACAGCAAAAAAATAATAACCAACCAAAAAAGCACTATTAAACATGCAAAAGGTTTTGATATTATTACTGAAAATAATGAGAAAAAATTAATCATTAAAAAAGTGTTTCAAAATTCAGACAAACAGTTTGAATTTACACTTACCAATAAAACAGATATTTCTAAAAATCAACTAAAAGTTCCTGTTGAAAAATTAGTCGTTACCAGCACCACACACATACCGATGCTAGAACTTTTAAATAGTGAAAATAAATTAGTCGGATTTCCACACGCTAAATATATTTCATCAGAAAAAACAAGAAAAAGAATTGACAACGGAAAAATAGTTGAACTTGGTATGGAACAAAGTATGAACACCGAAAAACTACTAGATTTACAACCCGAATTAGTTGTTGGTTTTTCTTTACATCCAAATAGTAAATTATACAAAAACATCAAAAAAGCAGGTATTCCTGTTGTTTTTAATGGCGATTGGCTAGAAGAAACACCTTTAGGAAGAGCAGAATGGATTAAATTTTTCGGAGTACTTTTAAATAAAGAAAAACAAGCCGACAGTATTTTTAATACCATTGAAAAAAATTATTTAGAAGCCAAAAAAACAGCTAAAAAAAGCACTAATTATCCAACAATTTTATCGGGAAGTATGTTTAAAGAAGTTTGGAATGTTCCTGGAGGAAATAGTTTTATCGCTACTTTTTTTAAGGATGCACATTTAAATTATCTTTGGAAAGAAACCAAAAGCACAGGAAGTTTACAATTAAGTTTTGAAAGTGCTTTAGATAAAGGAAAAAAAGCTGATTATTGGATTGGTTGCGGCTTATACGAAACAACAGCACAATTATTAAATGCTAATAAACATTATAAAGAATTCGATGCTTTAAAAAACGAAAGCACTTATACTATCGGTACAAAAAAAGGAAAAACAGGTGGACTTATCTATTTTGAATTAGCGCCAATCAGACCTGATTTAGTTTTAAAAGATATCATCAAAATTACAAATCCAAAAGCTTTACCTAATTATAAATTAACATTTTTTGAGAGAATAAAATAACCTTATTAAAACTAAAAAACTCCTGTTTATAACAGGAGTTTTTTTAGTTTAAAGTTTTAAAACAGTTAGTTTCTAAATTTATTTCGAGTAATAATATGCTTAAATTTCTTTTTCAAATCATTTCCTGTGTCGTAAATCATTTGTTCATTTGATGGAAAATTTACAGATTTCAATACCGTTAAATTAAAAAAAGATTCCTCTAAAGCTCTTCTATCGCCATTATAATCGGCGTAAGTATGCTCAAAAACAAATTCACTTTCGATAGGGAAACGCTCTAGTAATTGATTTGTTTGATTATCAAAATATTTTACAATTCCTGAAACTTTACAACTTTTAAACTGCGTAAAATGATATAATTGACAACGAATTGTTCTAAAATTAGCGACTTTTATTTTAACACCTAAACTATCTTTTACATAACCGCCATTATTATTTTTCAAATATTTAAAGCCGTCTTGAACTTGTTTTTCTTTGGTAATTTCTTTTTCGTGAATTTGTTCGGGAGAAATATCGATATTTCTTAAATTTAATTCCAAATCAAAATCATAGTTTACCAAATTATTTTTTTTAGCATGATAAACCGTCCATAAGTTGTTTAATCCATACGTATCTATTGCTAACAAATCATCTTCAAGCCTTCTTGGTATCACCTGATTTGTTTGGTTATTTAAGGATAAAAAAATATAATCTGTTCCTTTTAAATGCGCTTGTTTTTGTAAATCGTTGGTGTTTTTATAATTTGGAGATATTTTATTTAACTGCGTAAAAGTATCAAATGCTTTTCTATAATTCATTTTATTTTGATAGCCTTTATTTAACAAATTAACGGCATTTTCATATAAATAATTAGCATAATTTTCTTTGGCCTGAATAATTTGAGCATCATAATTTTGTAAATTAAAATTTACATTTTTATTTGTTTTGATATTTTTGAGAGGCAAGAGTGGTTTTATTTTTTCTTGTCTATTTTTCAAGCGATTATATAGGGTATAAATAGTTTCTAAATTTGCCGAATTTTCTTCTTTTTTCAGATACGCTATTTTAGCTAAATCACTATCGGTTGCTTTTTTAAAGGCATTTTTAAGTATTAGAACGTAGGGTTGATTTTTCGCTTTAAATTTATTTTTCGCTAATTTTTTAATTGATAATGCCATTGCTTTTTCATAATCTCCAGAGTTAAGTGCTTTGGCTGTATTTTTGACGCTATTACAAGAAATCGTTAAAAATATTGTTAGAAACAATGTTACAATTATGTTTGTAAAAAATAGCTTTGTTGTCTTTTTTTTCATCAGTTTTATAGGTTGATTTTTAATTACTGTAACAATTTAGCCATGGCTATTTTAGCAATTTCAATATTTTTAAGTTTGGTTGGTTGCTTTGCTATTTTTTGTTTCTGAACTACTTGACGCAATAAATTCACGCCAACTTTATCAAAATTATATTGTTTGTATTGTGTTCCTTTCGCGACAATATCATCAGCTAAATTTCTGATTGCTTCGGTATTGTTACTACTAGCAATTTTATCGTATGCTTTTTTGTAGAGCGATTGTATTTTTTTATCCTGACTTAAAAACATTCCTTCGATTACATTTCCAGCGATAAACGGGAGTTCTTCCTGATTATTTTCATCTAAATAAATACGTGTTAAGGGCGTTGCGATAATTTTTTTAACATCGACAGGGAGTGTTTTTGATTTTTGAATTGCCAATTTTTTATCTATATAATAGATGGCAACTAATGATTTTCCTAAAACGGCATAGGATTCACTTTGCAAACCTTTTTGAAAAACGGGTTTTAATTCAGGATTTGTTAATTTCCCTAACGTTTCGATGGCACTTGCTTTTACTAATGTTTTCGGGTCATTTGTGGCGATTTTTTTAATATTTTCGATTACATTTTTTTTAGTATTTTTATTTGCCAGATTGATATTTTCTAAGGCTAAAATTCTAATTTTATAGAAATCATCATTTAAAGCATCTGCGATTGCATTAAACGCTTTTTTATCATCTTGATATTTAGCAACCTCCACTAAAGCTTCTTTTTTATGTTGATAATTCTCAGCGTATTTTAATTGATTGATATAATCGCTTAACACTTTATTTTCGGTGATATCGCATAGTAAAACGCCATCGGCATTTACTTGAATAAAAGTTGGTTGCGTTACAAACGGAAATGTAAATGAAGCGTCTTTACTTTCTACAAAAACAGTATGGCGTGTTATTTTTTGTGATTTTTGTGATTTTCCTTCTTCAAGAATATCAATAACAAAAGGAAATTTAAAGGTATTTTCTTGCTCTTGTTTAATATTTACGGTTACTGTTTTTCGTAATTTATTATAGTCGTAGGAAACGGCTAATTTCGGATGTCCGCTATTAAAATACCATTGATTAAAAAACCAATTTAAGTCTTTTCCGCTTACTTTTTCGAAAGCCAAACGCAACTGATGTGCCTCTGCAGTACTGTATTTATTGGTAGTTAAATACGTATTTAAACCTGCGTAAAAAGCGTCATCGCCTAGATAATTACGCAACATATGTAAAATCGCACCGCCTTTGTTATAGCTAACGGCATCAAACATATCTTCTTTATCATGGTAGTTAAATCGCACTAAATGTTTATCAAAATTCTGCCCATTTTTATAGGCTTCAATATCTTCTAATAAATGTGCATCGGCATCATTTTTTCCATATTTGTACTCACGCCATAAATACTCGCTATAATTGGCAAAACTTTCGTTGACGGTTAAATTACTCCAACTCTCTGCCGTTACTAAATTCCCAAACCAATGATGAAAAGCTTCATGAGCAATGGTATTTTCATGGATATTTTCATCAATTAATTGCCCTGGCATTTGATACGCTTTTTCGCCATGAATTACCGCCGTTGTGTTTTCCATAGCACCACTTACGTAATCTCTTCCTACGATTTGTGCATATTTATTCCACGGATATTCGATTCCTGTAATTTTCGAGAAAAAAGCTAACATTTCAGGTGTATTTCCAAAAATTGCTTTTGCGTGTGGAGCATATTTTTTTTCTACATAATAATCAACGGGAATATTTTTGTAATTGTCTTTGATAATTTCATATTCCCCTACGCCCATAAAAAATAAATACGGTGCGTGTTTTTGTTTGAAATTCCAATAATCGGTTCTTGTTCCGTTGTTATTTTTTTGTTGATTTTCTAATTTCCCATTGGATAATGTTACGTATTTATTAGGAACGGTTATATAAATTTCTTGGGAAGTTTTTTGATTTGGCGCATCAATTGTGGGAAACCAGCAACTACTTGCTTCGGTTTCTCCTTGTGTCCAGATTTGTGTTGGTTTATTTTTATCCAAGCCTGTTGGGTTTATAAAATACAATCCTTTTGCCGATGTAATTGCATTACTTCCTTTTTGTTGAACTTTTTCAGGACGTGCCGTATATTTTATATAAATCGTAAATTCTTCGGATTTTTTATAGCTTCGAGGCAAGTCGATAATCAATTTAGAGTCATCATAATTATAGGCTAATTTCTGATTATTCATACTTATTTGATGAATAATCATGGCTTTTGCATCTAAGGTAATTTTATCGGTTTGATAAAAATGTGGTTTTACCGTTAGCCATTCTTCGCCGTTTAATTGTTTTTCTTTAAAATTAAAATCGACCTTTAATTTTGTATGAATTAAATCGTGAATTTTAGCTGTTTCGGCTTTATAAATTGTCGCAGATTGCGAAAATAAGGCACTACTTAAAAAAGATATTAGGACTATAGAAATTGATGTAAAAGCTTTTTGAAACTTCATAAAACTAGGCTATTTTATTTATTTTTATTTAGAAAAAGTATCGGCTATTTTAGACATTTTATTCATATCAATAATTCCTGTTAAAGAAACAATAATAGATTCTGGTGTTCCTTTTTCGGTATTTTTATCTTTGATAAATAATAATACTTCGCTTACAAAATTTTTATTTTCTGTTGATTTGACATAAATTTTAACACGAGAATTTTGGTCATTTGCTCGCATAAGTGCTACCAATTTATTTTTAACGACGGTTTGCTGCACCATTTTTTCCATTTGGGTAGCGATGCTGGTATTTTTTGTTGAAAACATTTTTAATTCTTCTAACTCTTTAATCATCGTAAAGATTTCGATAGCTTCATTATCATCAGCATCGACTTTAAATTTTGATAGAATCTCGAAGGCATCTTTATTAACAATTACGGATGAAACTTCTTCAATATTTTCTAATTTATCAAAGATTGATTGTCCAAAACTGGTTATGGAGATGCTTATAAAAGCAAGTAAAACGAGTGTATTTTTTATATATTTTTTCATAATTAATTTAGTATTATTTTGATGTTATTTTATTTTTTTAGTTGTTTTTTTGTGTATTTTTTTTTGATTATTTGACAGCATTTATCACTTTCTGAACTGTTTTTTCGTAGGTATTTAAGTATTGTAATGCTTGATTTCCTTTATTTAAATTGACGGCAACTAACTTGAGTGCTTCTGTTATTTCTGCTATTTTTTTTCGTTGTTGATACTCCTTATATTTTTGATTTCCTATCGATAAAACACCTAATATTACAACTGATACTAAGACTGATACTATCATTTTTCTATATTTTTTCATCATTATTTAGTATTTTTTGAGTGTTTTTAATATTTTATTTTTTGATAGAAAGGAATCATAAGTACGAAAATCGACACCTAATATTCATTCAAATTCAATGCCATGTTGATACATAAATTAATATTTTAGTATTGGGGCTAAATTATTTCAAAAATATTTAAAAATATACTATTATTGATTAAATTGCGTTTATCTTATACGTTAATATATTCCTTATGAAATTACTAAAAGCATGTATCATTCCATTTTTTGAATCTTTTTTCGGACGATTTTCCGCTCGATTTCCCTTCCGATTTCTTTCCTTATTTTTAGTTAGTTTCTCACTAATAACCCTAGTATCTTGTAGTGAAAAAGAAAGTACGCCTGAGAATATCGAAATTCAACATTTTGTATGGCGTGGTTTAAATGCCTTTTATTTATGGCAAGATAAAATTCCCGATTTATCGGATACACGTTTTAAAAACGATGTTGAATTAAACACTTATTTAGCTAGCTTTGAGAACCCTACGGATTTATTTTACAGTTCTTTATCGATGAATGATGAATATCCGAAGAATCCGAATAGTACTTATTCTTGGATTGTTGAGGATTATATTGCGTTAGAAAATTCATTTCAAAGTATCCGATTAACCACAGGAATGAAAATAAAAGCGATAAATTATGCTGATGGTTCGGCAAAATATTACGTCTATGTATATGATGTTTCCAAAGGTTCAGATGCCGATACTAAAGGTATCAAACGAGGCATGCTTATAAATCAAGTGAATGGCACTGAAATCACGAAAGATAATATTAATGATTTATTTAATCAAGCGTCATTTACAATACATTTAGCTGATTATCAACAAGGAAATCCTGTTAGTAATGGCAGAACTGTTTTATTAACAACAAGTCAAGTTACAGAAAATCCGATACAACAAGCCAAAGTAATTACACAGGGAAGTAACAGAATTGGGTATTTATTATACAATCAATTTTCGAGTTCTTTTGATGAAGCTTTAAACGCCGAATTTTTAAATTTTAAAAATGAAGCAATTACCGATTTAATTGTTGATTTGCGTTACAACGGCGGAGGTTCTGTACAATCTGCGAGTTATTTAGCTCAAATGATTACAGGTCAATTTACAGGTGAATTATTTTCAAAACAAGTTTGGAATCATAAAGTAAATGCCAATTTCAGCCCTGATTTTTTCAACAATAATTTTACGGATAAAATCATCAATAAAGATAATCAAGGAACTATTGTTTCAGAAAAAAACATCGAAGGATTACATTTAAATAGGGTTTATTTTATTGTTTCTGGAAATTCTGCTTCTGCTTCTGAGCTTGTTATCAATGGATTAAAACCTTATATTGATGTCAAATTAGTTGGGACACAAACCTACGGAAAACATGTCGGTTCAATAACTTTGTACGATTCGGATAATTTTATGCGTACTGGCGAAAATTTAAAAACCAGTCATACTTGGGCAATGCAACCGATTGTTTTGGAGATTCAAAATAAAAAGGGCGAAAACAAACCTAATGGATTTATTCCAGAAGTTATCATACAAGAAACTCCGAATGCGTTAGGTATTTTGGGCGATTCGAGCGAGCCTTTATTAGCAAAAACAATTGAATATATTACCAAAGGAGCTAGAGAAAGTGTGCCATCAAAAAGAATTTTTCCAAAATCTTTTGTTTGGGATTCATCAATGAAAAATCCTGATTATAATACGATGTATGTTGATTTTAAGTAAAAAAATCTAGCATTTACAATATAAAATCCAGCTTTATCGCTGGATTTTTAGTTTTAGAGCCTGTTTAAAAATTAAATTATCGTCATGCTGAATTTATTTCAGCATCGCACAAGGCTAATAACTGTGGCAAATCAGGATGCGAAACTGAAATAAATTCAGTTTGACGGATTCGATTTTCTATTTTTATACTATAAAACTTTTTTAAATGAAATTTAAATAGGCTCTTCGTTTTTTATTGAGTTATTGAGTTTTTTTATGCTGATTGATACTTAATTAAAATTATTTTCGATGTTTTCAATATTTTCTAAGCCTTCTTCAATTTCTTGATTTTCGAGCATTTCAGGTCTAAAAGGGGTCATTTTTTCTTCGTCTAATTTTTTGGCGTATAAATAACCAGATTTCCACCATTTGGTCATTAATTTTTTATCAAAAACTAAGGTATTTGTGGTTAAAACCGTGGGCGTATAATATAAATTTAGTTGCACATCGTGATGTTTTGCTGATAATTTACCAATCGTAATATTATGACGTTCAACATTTTCGAGCATAAAATCAAAAACATCGAGCATTAACGAAAACGGGTTTTTAGCAGGAATTCGATTAATTTGTGTTACTTCAGTTTCTAAAATAATGGCATCAATTTCTTTTGCCCCACGTAAAATTGCTTCTCGAATCGGGATTAAACTTCCAAAACCGCCATCGGCATATTGACAATTATTTTTTTCTAGCAAGCTCATAAAAGGCACGTAATTGCACGAACCCCAAATCCAATCGCAAAAATCTTCGTAGGTACATGCAGAAATCGCTTTGTATTCAATTTGATTTGCTGTTAAATTCGACAAAGTAACTACGACTTCTTTATTATCATTTCGAATTTGATGGTACATTTCTCTAGTAACATTTTTTTTAATCAGTTTTCGTAAATTTTTGCTTTCGCCAAAAGTTTTTCTGCCGTTTAAAAAGTTCCAAAATGTATTTATATGCCGAATAGAAATAACTTTTTCGCCATGCACGGTTTTTATTTTAAAAGGACTGTTGCTAAAAATTGCTTTTTGATCAACATTGGTATATAATTCCTTTAAGCCATCAACATCATTGAGCGCCAAGTGCGATACCATTAAACTTCCTGTTGATGTTCCTAAAAACAGATCGTAATCTTTCTTTTTATCTTTGATTAAAAACTCTGCAACACCGCCTGCAAAGGCACCTTTACTTCCACCTCCAGAAATTACCAATGCTTTTTTCATGTATTTTTTTACTATTTTTTTTTGATATTTTCTTGCTGTTTCTATGCTGATAATCAACTTGGTTTTGTTAATTTTAGCCTTGTAAAAATATCAAAAAAATGAAACATTTCACTATTTTAATTTTAATCTTATTTAGTTATTTTTCTTGTAAAGAAACTTCTGAAAAAACAGGAATTATCAGAAATTTTAAAACGATTCAAATTAATGAATTTGAACAAAAAAGCACGAGTATTCGGGCGATAAAATCGATTAGTGAAAAAGAGGTGATTTATGCAGGGTCGAACGGAATTATCGGTACGACTAAAAATGGTGGTACTTCTTGGGAGTACAAAAAACTACGTTATCAGGACACGATTATTCCTGATTTTAGAAGTATTGCCGTAAATAATAAAAATATTTTTGCTTTATCGATTGAAAACCCTGCGTTGTTGTATCAAATAAATTCAGATACTACAAAGATTGTGTATTCTGAAAAACATCCGAAAGTATTTTACAATAGTTTACATTTTTTTGCTGATAAAAAACACGGAATTGCCGTGGGCGATCCAACAGAAAATGGTGCTTCTATCCTTTTAACTTCTGATGGTGGAAATTCTTGGCAAAAATTATCCTATAAAAAATCTCCAAAACTAGCAGAAGGAGAAGCTTTTTTTGCCGCAAGTAATACCAATATTGCAATTGTTAAAAATACCGTTTGGATTGGTACAGGTGGTAAAAAAGCACGTGTTTTAAAATCTACGGATTTTGGAAATTCTTGGCATATTTTTGATACGCCAATTATCCAAGGAAATATAGGTGATGGCATTTATTCTATTGCTTTTTATGATAAAAATAACGGTATTATTATGGGTGGAAATTACACAAAACCAACCGATAATTGTGCCAATAAAGCCATTACTATTGATGGTGGAAAAACATGGAAATTAGTAGCTAAAAATCAAAATCCTAGCTTTAAAAGTTGTGTGCAATATGTACCAAATTCCGATGGAAAAGAAATTTTTGCAGTAGGAAAAACAGGAATTTCATTTTCTAATGATGGCGGAATTTCTTGGCAAAAAGTAAGTGAAAAAAATTATTATGCCATCGGTTTTATTGATAAAAATACGGCTTGGTTATCTGGTGATAAAAAAATAGGAAAACTAATTTTAAAATAAGTATAATTAGGTATTTTTGTTTCTATGAAACAAATCAGCAGTATCCAAAATCCTTATATTAAAGAGTTATTAAAACTTCAAGATAAATCTCGGGAGCGAAAAAAGAAAGGCTTATTTTTAGTCGAAGGACAACGTGAAATTTCGTTAGTTATCAAAGGAAATTATCAAATAGAAACGCTTTTATTTGTCCCTGAAATGTTTTCTTCTGATGCTTTAAAAACTATTAAAGTAGCGACTGCTACTTGTATTGAAATTACCAAAGAAATTTATCAAAAAATCGCCTATCGTGATACTACCGAAGGTGTAATTGCTGTTGTAAAATCTAAAGATTTTAGTATAAATTTAATTCAATTTAAAACAGAAAACCCACTAGTTTTGGTATTAGAAAGTATTGAAAAACCTGGAAATATCGGTGCAATGCTTCGTACTGCCGATGCTGCAAATGTCGATGCTGTTTTTATAGCAAACCCAAAAACAGATTTATTCAATCCGAATATTGTACGCTCTAGTGTGGGTTGTGTTTTCACCAATCAAATTGGCGTTGGAACATCCGAAGAAATTATTGCTTTTTTACAAGAAAATAATATCAATATTTACAGTGCAACCTTGCAAAATCCGAACGAATATCATAAAAACGACTATACAAAATCAACAGCATTAGTTGTTGGTACAGAAGCCACGGGTTTAACCCAAATTTGGCGTGAAAAAGCCACACAAAACATCAATATTCCAATGCAAGGGCAAATAGATTCGATGAATGTTTCCGTAGCCGCCGCAATTTTAACTTTTGAAGCAAAACGACAACGAGCGTTTAAGATTTAGCACAAATTTTGTTTTTATTGATGGTTTTATTTCTCTAATATATCATTTTAAATTCCTATTTTTATAAAAAAAATTAGAAAAATGAAACCTTCAACAACAGTAAAACAAATGCTCGCTGGAAATAAAATTCATGTTCCAAGTTATCAAAGAGCCTATTCTTGGGAAACAGAATTCGATACTAAAAAACCATCAAAACAAGTAAATACTTTTATTACCGATTTAGAAAATTACAATAAAAGTAGCACAAAATCAAAATATTATTTTGGTCATTTTCTATTTGAAGAACAGTCTGAAAATACCTTCGGAATTATTGACGGACAACAACGTATGACAACGATTGTTATATTTCTTTCTGCATTATTTAAACGATTAAAAGAAATTAGACCTTTAAATGATACCGAAGAAGAAATTTTTGAAGATATTATAAAAAGACGAAATACATATCGATTTGAAACGGTTGATTATGATAAACAACTTTTTAAAGATTATGTGATCGACCAATCTAAAAAAGACAAAAACGGACTTGAAACAACATCTGCAAAAAGAATTGTAGAGGCTTTTGATTTTTTTACTGCTATTTTTTCTGATAAAAACGAACACTATTTACTTGAAATGTTAAATACTGTTCAAAACGCATCGTGTACAACGCATCCTGTAAAAGATGAATCCGAAGCAATTCAAATGTTTATTTTTCAAAATAATAGGGGAAAAAAACCTTCGAATTTAGAAATTATAAAAGCGCAATTTATGTTTAATGTTCACCTGTATGGCGGTGAAGAAAAAGCTTCTTTAATTGATGAAATTAAAACTCGATTTGAGAAAATATATAAATCAATTTCATCAATAGAATACCTAATTAATGAAGACGATATTTTAACTTATACGCTTCGTGTACACTTCAATTCACTTTGGGAAACAAATGCGATTGAAAGATTGAATAAACTAATTTCCGAAGAAAACCCAATTCCTTTTATACAAGCATTTACGCAATCGTTAGCAAATAGTTTTGAACATTTAAACACCTTTTTCGGAAAAGATGAAAGAGATAATTTAGAAATTCATTCTCTTGTAACCCTTGGTGGAATTGGTATTGCGATACCTTTTTTAATTAAAGCGTATCAATTTGGTTTGCCGATACAAGAAATTAATCAACTATCTTCTAATTTAGAATCGATTATTTTACGACACCGATTAATTGGTACTAGAGCTGATATTACCTCAAGAATAAATGATGTTTATCAAAATTTCACACTTGAAAACCCGAATATAACGCCAATTATTGACAGAATTCAATGGATGAAAACAACAGAAGATTGGTGGTGGGCATATTGGAATGATGCTGAATTAAAACGCTCTTTACAAGGAAATATCCGTCATAAAACTTCTAAATTTTTACTTTGGAAATATGAAAATAATTTAGAATCTAAAGGAAAAAATGGCTATACTCCTACTCGTTTTGATAAAATTACAAATCCTGAATTAGAACATATTGCTCCACAAACTGAAAATCCTGAAAAAGGATATGATACTTATGATGAAACATTTATAAATGAATCTCTAAATTGTTTAGGTAATTATTTATTAGTTTCTAAATCTCATAATTGTTCTGTGGGAAATAAACCATTTATCGAAAAAAGAGACAGCTATAAACATTCCGAACAACAGCGTGAAATTCAAGAAATGACAAAAGAAAATTTACGTTGGACAAAAGAAAATATTCAATATAGAAAAGATAAAATTACTAGCTTTTTAATGGGTAATTAATGAAAAACGTGTAGTAAAATTATTGAAATAAATTACTGAATAAAAAATGTAAAAGTCTGTTTGAAAATTTAAACAGGCTTTTGCATTTTTAGGTATTTAAACTTATATGAAATCTAAAATTAGTTTTCATTCAAACCAATTTATTTTAGTAATTTCGAAGCTCTAAAAATCGAATAAATAAAACAAATGAAAGTCTGTATTGCCGAAAAACCAAGTGTAGCAAGAGAAATTGCGAATATATTAGGAGCGAATACCAAGCGAGATGGCTATTTTGAAGGAAATGGTTATGCGGTAACCTACACTTTTGGGCATTTGTGCACACTTTTAGAACCCAAAGATTACAAACCACATTGGAAAAGTTGGGATTTAAATAATTTACCGATGCTACCCGACCATTTTAATACTAAAGTTACTGGTGATGAAGGTATTCAAAAACAATTTAAAATTGTAAAATCATTATTTGACAAAGCCGATGTCGTTATTAATTGTGGCGATGCAGGAACGGAAGGAGAATTAATACAACGCTGGGTTATAAATCAAGCAGGTTATAAAGGCGAAGTACAACGTTTATGGATTTCATCGCTAACCGAAGAAGCAATTCGAGAAGGTTTTGAGAATTTAAAACCCGCATCACAATACGATAATTTATATTACGCAGGTTTTTCACGTGCCATCGGCGATTGGTTATTAGGCTTAAATGCCACCCGATTATACACTGTTAAATTTGGTGGATACAAACAAGTTTTATCCGTAGGAAGAGTGCAAACGCCTACTCTTGCGATGCTCGTTAATCGATTTAAAGAGATTCAAAATTTTAAATCACAGCCATATTGGGAATTACAAACCTTATATAGAGACACGCTTTTTAGCTACGAAGAAGGTCGTTTTTTTAAAAAAGCAGCAGGGCAAATTTTTGCTGATAAAGTAAAAGAAAGTGATTTTGAAATTACTTCAGTAACCAAGAAAAAAGGAAAAGAATACGCTCCTAAATTATTTGATTTAACAGGGTTACAAGTATATTGTAATACTAAATTTGGCTTTTCTGCGGATGAAACATTAAAAATGGTTCAAAAGCTTTATGAAATGAAAGTCGTAACTTATCCAAGAGTTGATACTACTTTTTTACCCAACGATGTGTACCCAAAAATAGCAGGGATTTTAGGGAAATTAACCAATTTTAATACCTTAACAAAACCATTATTAGGTCAGAAAATAAAGAAATCTAAAAAGGTTTTTGATGATAAAAAAGTAACCGATCACCACGCGATTATTCCTACTGGGATTCAAAATAATTTACCTTATAATCAGCAACAAGTGTACGATATTATTACCCGTCGTTTTATTGCTGTTTTTTATCCTGAAAGTGATGTTTCTAATACTTCTGTGATTGGAAAAGTTGGTGATATATCCTTCAAAACAAGTGGAAAAGAAATTTTATCAAAAGGATGGCGTATTGTTTTTGAAGATGAAAATAACACCAAAAAAACGACAACTAACGTATTACCAACTTTTGTAAAAGGGGAAAAAGGAACGCATGAACCTAGTTTTTTACAAAAAGAAACCAAACCGCCACGAAATTACACCGAAGCAAGTTTATTACGTTCTATGGAAACTGCTGGAAAACAAGTTGATGATGATGAAATGCGTGAATTAATGAAGGAAAACGGAATTGGTCGTCCATCAACTCGTGCAAGTATTATTGAAACTTTATTCCGAAGAAAATATATTGAACGTCAGAAAAAACTGGTAATTCCAACTAAAACAGGAATTGATTTAATTGATTTAATTGATAATGAATTATTAAAATCAGCAGAACTTACAGGACTTTGGGAAAAACGTTTAAAAGAAATTGAACGTGGCGAATTTAATGCTGGAACATTTATCAATAATATGAAAAAAATGGTGGATGAATTGGTTTATGAAGTACGTTCAAGTAACAAAACAAAACGAATTTCTTCTGAAAATGAAATACCTAACTCAAATATAAAAGAAAAAAAAGCTGTTACAGCTAAAAAAATAATTAAAACAATCGTTGGTAAAGAATGTCCAAAATGTAAAAAAGGGCAGCTATTAAAAGGAAGTACCGCTTACGGATGTTCGAGTTATAAAACTGGTTGTAGTTTTACATTACCTTTTAGTTTTATGGATAAAAAAATATCTGAAAATCAATTAATTCGCTTGCTCGACAAAGGCTGTACCACTAATTTAAAAGGTTTCATAAAAAGCAATGAAAAAGTAGAAGGCTTAGTTCGTTTTGATGAAAATTTCAACTTAAAACTAGAAGAAAAACAAATAGTAGTTGAAAAAAATACACAAACAAATACTGATAAAATTCCGTGTCCGAAATGTAAAAAAGGAATGGTTATAAAAGGAAAATCTGCTTACGGATGTTCTGATTATAAAAACGGTTGTGATTTTGTATTTACGTTCGATAACATCAAAAAAATAGCCAACGGACAAGCGTTGACTAAAGACTTGGTTTTAAATATTATTAGTACTAATTAAGTTCTTTATGATAATATTCAATTAATTTATCAGGATTTTTTATCGTGTTTTTTATCCATTGAAAATACAAAACACGCTGTTCTTCTTTGCTTAATTTCCAGTCGATATTTGTTTTACGCAAACGTGCTGTAACATCGTTCAACGTGATTGCAGCCGCTACCGAAATATTTAAACTTTCGGTAAAACCAACCATCGGAATTTTTAAAAAACCATCAGCTTCTTGTTTTATATACTCGGAAATTCCATCTTTTTCAGCACCAAATACAAATGCCGATTTTTTAGTAACATCAAAATCAGATAATACACAAGAATCCGTGTGTGGCGTTGTACCAATTATCTGATACCCTTTTGCACGTAAATCTTGTAAACAAGCTTTTGTATTGTCTCCATCTTCTTTGTATCTGTTGATGTTTAACCATTTTTGACTTCCTTTTGCGACGTGTCGAGATACTTTATTGGTAAATCTATTTTCAATAGCATATACATCTTGAACTCCAAAAATATCACAACTTCTGACTACGGCACTTGCATTATGAGGTTGATAAATATCTTCTAAAACAACGGTAAAATGACGTGTTCTTTCATTCAGAACGTTATTAAATGTTTCTTTTCTTTTATCGGTAATAAAACTTTCTAAATATGCTAATAATCCTTGGTCAATCATATTGCAAAAATACTGAAAAAATAATTTTATATTTTATTTTTAAGATATGATTACGACGTTAATTTATTAAAATAGGTAAATATTTCTCCTTTTGATATTGAGCTTCCTTTTTCGATTAGGTCAAAAATTTCTTGATTTCTTTCTTTATTATATTTTTTAGTTCCTGTAAAAAGTTCTATTTTTTCATGATTAGGGTTTTTCATTAACCATTCAAAACCTTGTTGTTCTAGCAGATTTATATTTTTATCGATGGTAATCATAATTCGATGGATTTCATTTTCATCGCATTTAAATAGATTGACCATTTTTGGTGAAAAATGTTCTAAATATTGGGTTTTGGTGAGTACATCATCCCACACGACATCGCTAAAAACGTTCATTTCATCTTGTGCGACTGTTGGTTTTTGTTCTTTTAATTCTTTCCATTCTTTAGCATCTATAGTTTGTGATGCTAAAAAACGAGCAAATTCTTGGTGTAATCCTTCAAATTGTTCTTTGGTGAGTTGTCTATACTTCATTTGGCAATTTTAATAATAAATTAGCAGATATATTAAATATTTCATTATTTTTTATTTGAAGCTATTCCCGCTTTCCGCACTCGCTTTTTTTTGAAAAAAAATCAAAAAAAGAGCTCAAACAAAGCTTCAATCGGGGCTAAGTCTATTTATTGAGTTTCGGTAAATTCATAAATTAGTTTTTATTTATGAAAGCCAGTCATTTCAAAGAATCTTTTTAACAGATACGCGTAGTAATTATTAGAGTCTGTTTAAATTTTATCTGAAAAAAAAATATCAGAGAAAAATAAGAAATAGAATCCGTCAACTTGAATTTGAATTTATTTCAGTTTCACATCCTCATTTGCCATTTTCCATAGTTTTTACGATGCTAAAATAAATTCAGTATGATGTTTATAGATTAAAAAAGAGCTTTAATCATTTCTTTCAGTTTAGCACAAAAAAAAACCTCAATCTTTTTAGATTGAGGTTTTAAAAGAAAGGCAACGACCTACTCTCCCACCATTGGCAGTACCATCGGCGCAAATGGGCTTAACTTCTCTGTTCGGGATGGAAAGAGGTGAGCCCCATTGCGATAATCACCTTAAAATGTTTCAGTATATTTCAACTGTATAAGTTAACATATTGGTAAAAATTATATCGTAAATAATCAAAAGAGTTGGTGCTTGCGCTCGAAAGAGCGCAAGACTTCTACATAAGCCTATGGGTTATTAGTACTACTTGGCTATGACATTACTGCCTTTACACCTATAGCCTATCAACGTGGTAATCTTCCACGACCCTTAAAAGAAATCTCATCTTGTGGTGGGTTTCGCGCTTATATGCTTTCAGCGCTTATCCCNTTCGTGGTTTTTTACAAGTAAGTAGTGCCATGACACGCGATAAAGTATCTTTTAATTTGCATCCTGTGGATATTGCTAATTTTATATCCGTATTAAAAAGACACAAAGAGAAGAAAGGACCAAGGGCGATAAAATATATTTTAAAACCTGG
>NZ_JAJGWR010000006.1:0-69607 GCF_021390755.1 Tenacibaculum piscium
CTCTATCTGCTGTGGGCGTTAGAAATTTGAGTGGATTTGACTTTAGTACGAGAGGACCGAGTTGAACTAACCTCTGGTGTATCTGTTGTTCCGCCAGGAGCATTGCAGAGTAGCTACGTTGGGAAGGGATAAGCGCTGAAAGCATATAAGCGCGAAACCCACCACAAGATGAGATTTCTTTAAAGGGTCGTGGAAGATTACCACGTTGATAGGATACAGGTGTAAAGGCAGTAATGTCATAGCCGAGTATTACTAATAACCCATAAGCTTATGTAGAAGTCTTGCGCTCGAAAGGGCGCAAGCACCAACTCTTTTGATTATTTACGATATAATTTTTACCAATATGTTAACTTATACAGTTGAAATATACTGAAACATTTTAAGGTGATTATCGCAATGGGGCTCACCTCTTTCCATCCCGAACAGAGAAGTTAAGCCCATTTGCGCCGATGGTACTGCCAATGGTGGGAGAGTAGGTCGTTGCCTTTCTTTTAAAACCTCAATCTTTATAGATTAAGGTTTTTTTTGTGCCTTACTTTTTTTATTTTTGACGATAAAATTGGTAATTATTATATGATTTAGTTAATCGATATTAGAATTAGAAAAAAAGTAACAGACACCTCTAACATTAAAATACCTCTGTAGACTACAGAGGTATTTGTATTGGTATTTCTGTTGTTAAAGTAATTTAAAATAGGTTTGTGTGATTGATGATTGATATTGTATCATTTTTTTGATTTTTTGATAATATTAAATGACTTTAAATAAATTCTCTTTTTCAACTTTATTTTATTGTACCAAAGAAAGTGCTAATTTTTTTCTAGTTCTAGCCACATCTTTTCCTGTTTTCGTTTCAAAGACAGATTTTAAACCCTACGATGATAAATCTCGTGATATAACTCAAATAAAATAACAACTCTTACTTTTTGATTCTTCGTCCACTTTTATTGTGATTTAAAAAGTTAAAAAGTGTAAACCTGCTTCTGATGGCTAGTAGCTGAGAGTTAGTTTCGCTATTTTTTAGAATTTCAGGCTTGTAAATAGTACTTGTATTTTTTAATTTGAAATTGCCTCATTTTCTACATCGATAATTTCCTATCTCAAACGAATTCGAATTTCCTATACCGCTTCAGAAGCAAGTTTTTGCACGTTAAATCTATCCATTAGTATTTTTTACTATTTCTGTTTTAGGAAGACATTTTTTGGCGATTAAATTCATGATTAAATTCATTGCACCAGCCATATCCACTGTAAGTTCCTTGACCATATTTCTTTAACATTTTAACAATCGCTACGATGCTTCCTTTTTTTTCCTTTACTGATTTATTCGTAAGGTCTGTATGAAATTCTCCATTCGATATGCTTGTTTCGTCTAAGTTCAAATATTTACCTATGTTTTTACCAAACAACAGCCAATCTTCGGCATGTTTTTTTGCAGTGAAGTTTTATTAAAAATCGAATCCGGCAAAAGGGTTTTAGTTTAGTTCAGTTTCTAGCTTTTTTTTGATTTGATGATTCTTGTCAATCAATTTTAGTGATTTTAATGACTAAAAAGTTCTCGATACAATTTTTTGAAGGAAAAAAATCACTCGAACTGACAGTTTATTTATTTAATTTTTAAAAACAACTTATTAAAATTATAATGCCATACTTTCTTTCCTAGCTAGTTTTCTACTACTTGGTCCGTGACTGGATTTCATAAATAAAAAACTAATTTATAAAATTGCCGAAACTAAATAAATAGACTTAGCCCTGATTGAAGCAATTGTTTGAGCTCTTTTTTTTATTTTTCTTCAAAAAAAAGCGAGTGCGGAAAGCAGGTAATAGCTACAAAAAATAATCCAAAATTGAAAAAAAAGAAGCTAGCTTGAATTTTAATAAATCAAGCTAGCTCTTAAAAATGTGAAATAGTAATTATATTAATTTCTTTACTTCTTGTTTTAAATATGCAATAGAAGTTTGTGTTGGGTTTTCATGTTGAGAATAATAAATCAAAATACTTTCTCGTAAATCTTTTGCAGTTTCTGAAGATTCTACAGAGTTTCTAAGTTTTGCAATTATTGCTAATTTTGCCGCTAAAATTGCCTTCCAACTATCATCAGAAACATATAGTTGTTGTACCATATTATGTTCATACTCTTGCTCAATATTCGCAATCAATAACTGTAAATAACTATTTGTATTCTCGCCAATAGGAGCTACTCGTATCAATAATTTTGAAGGATTTATACGCTCGCAAAATAATAATAAACGCTCGTAAGATTGAAGCTTTATAGGTAAACTTTCTCTTCGTTTATCAACCAAAGCATCAAACTTTTGCTTGTTTTCATCTTGCTGCATAAAAGCACCTAATATAAAATAAGCAACGCCTCCTGTAACTAAGGCAGGCAATGCATACGCTAATCCTTGAATAATTTTATCTTCCATAATGCGAATATACAAGTCATAATTAAAACTCTCAATTCAAAATTAAATAATTTTTAAATTACTATTTTATATTTTAACAATAAAAAAGGAACACATTCTTTATAAAAGAAAAAAGAATGGTTAAATTTCCGATTTCAAAATTCTTACAAACTTTTTCTATTGAATACTTATTTACAGCAACTTAACGAACCACAAAGAGCCGCAGTTTTACAAAAAGATGGCCCAATGATAATTATTGCAGGAGCAGGATCTGGTAAAACGAGAGTTTTAACCTATCGAATTGCACATTTAATGAAAGAAGGTGTCGATTCTTTTAACATCTTATCGCTGACTTTTACCAATAAAGCAGCACGAGAAATGAAAGAACGTATCGCTGGTGTTGTTGGGGTTAGTGAAGCTAAAAATTTATGGATGGGAACTTTTCATTCCGTTTTTTCTAGAATTTTACGTTCGGAATCAGACCGCTTAGGATATCCATCGAACTTTACGATTTATGATACACAAGATTCTGTTCGTTTGATCTCAACGATTATCAAAGAAATGCAACTCGACAAAGAACAATATAAACCAAAGCAAATTTTAAGTAGAATTTCTTCTTTTAAAAATAGCTTAATAACAGTTCGTGCTTATTTTTTAAATCCAGAATTACAACAAGCAGATTTAGAAGCTCGAAGACCTCGAGTTGGTGATATTTATAAAGCCTATGTTGATAGATGCTTCAAAGCTGGAGCAATGGATTTTGATGACTTATTGTTAAGAACGAATGAATTATTAAGTCGTTTTCCTGAAGTTTTAGCAAAATATCAAAGCCGTTTTAAATATATAATGGTTGATGAATATCAAGATACGAATCATTCGCAGTATTTAATTGTAAAAGCGTTAGCTGATCGTTTTGAAAATATCTGCGTCGTTGGAGATGATTCACAAAGTATTTATAGTTTCCGTGGAGCAAATATTAATAATATCTTGAATTTTCAAAAAGATTATCCTGATGTTAAAACCTTTAAACTAGAACAAAACTATCGCTCTACAAGTAATATCGTAGAAGCTGCCAATAGTGTTATCGATAAAAATAAAACAAAACTCGATAAAGAAGTTTGGACAGCAAATGATCCAGGCGAAAGTATCAAAATAATGCGTACTATTTCTGATGGTGAAGAAGGTCGTTTTGTTGCACAATCTATTTGGGAAAACAAAATGAATCATCAATTAACCAATGATTCTTTTGCTATTTTATATCGTACAAATGCGCAATCAAGAGCCATGGAAGATGCGTTGCGTAAAAAAGATATTAAATATAAAATTTATGGCGGAATCTCTTTTTATCAACGAAAAGAAATTAAAGATTTATTATCATATTTACGAATTTTAATAAATCCGAATGATGAAGAAGCATTAAAAAGAATTATCAATTATCCCGCAAGAGGAATCGGTGCGAAAACCATGGATAAATTAGCTATTGCAGCTAATCATTATGATAAATCAATCTTTGATATTTTAGTAAATATAAATACCATTGATCTCAAAATAAATGCAGGAACTAAAAATAAATTAGCCAACTTTACCAGAATGATGCAGCGTTTGCAAATAGATGCGCAAAAAATGAACGCTTTTGAAATTGCTGATATCGTAGTAAAACGAATTGAATTAGTTCAAGATCTACAAAAAGATGGCACACAAGAAGCTATCAATAAAGTTGAAAATATTCAAGAATTATTAAACGGAATTAAAGATTTTATTACCGATAAAATCGAAACTGGAGAAGACGCTTCCTTACCAATATTTTTAGAAGATGTCGCATTAGCTACCGATTTTGATAGTGAAAATGATGATACGCCAATGGTTTCTTTAATGACCATTCATTTATCGAAAGGATTAGAATATCCGTATGTATATATTGTCGGTTTAGAGGAAGGTTTATTTCCTTCGGGAATGAGCATGAATACTCGTAGCGAACTAGAAGAAGAACGTCGTTTGTTTTACGTAGCTTTAACAAGAGCCGAAAAAGTAGCCTACTTAACCTATGCACAAACTCGCTATCGATGGGGAAAATTAACCGATGGTGAACCAAGTCGTTTTTTAGAAGAAATAGCGCCAGAATTTGTAGAATATTTAACACCAAAAGCACCTAGAGGTTTTATCAATAAATTTGTAGATGCAGATTTATTTGATGATGAAATTGATTATAATTCTGATGATTTTTCAAATTCTAAAAAAATTAGATTCGAAAAACCAATCCAAAAACAACGAAAAGAATTTTTATCTAAAAAAGAAAAACCAAACCTGATTCTTCCAAAAAAGAAACTTAAAGAAAAAACAGTAGTAAAAACAACAGCAAACACAACAATTAACCTATTTGATGGAGAAATAAATATTGGTAATTTTGTAGAACACAACCGTTTTGGAACAGGAGAAGTAATCGCAATAGAAGGAAAAGGACCTAACAGAAAAGCAACAATTAAATTTGGTACCGTAGGACAAAAGAAATTATTATTACAATTTGCAAAACTTAAGGTAATCGGGTAGCCAATTAATTGAGATTAATTACTTATTTTGCATACATATTTTAGAGTAAAAATAGGAGTAAACACAGAGAGAAATGACGTTTGATTTAGAATACAATTCAGAAAGAGACCACTTAATAATTCCAGAATACGGAAGACATATACAAAAATTAGTAAACCATTGTATCGCTTTAGAAACTAAAGAAGAACGAAATGTAATGGCAAAAGCAATTGTAGATGTCATGGGGAATTTACAACCACATTTGCGGGATGTGCCAGATTTTAAACATAAACTTTGGGATCAATTACATATTATTGCCGATTTTAAATTAGATGCAGTATCTCCATATGAAATTCCTTCGAAAGAAGAATTAACCGAGAAACCACAAAAAATGGCGTATCCAAAATCAGCGTCTAAATATCGTTATTACGGTAACAATATTCAGACAATGATAAATATCGCCTTAACTTGGGAAGAAGGTGAAAAAAGAGATGCATTGATATTTGCAATTGCAAATCATATGAAAAAATGTTACCTAAATTGGAATAAAGACACGGTCGATGATGCCGTTATTTTTAAACATTTATATGATTTATCTGATAAAAAAATAGATTTAAGAGAATCTAAAGAAGTTTTATCTGAAAGTAAAAATTTACTCAGAAAACGTAGCAGTCAAGGACAATCAACAAATAAAAGTGCTTCAAAAACAAAATCAAATTACACCACCACAAATAAATACAGAAAAAAATAAGACGCACCTGTTTAAATTTGAAAACAGCTTATCAGCAACCAAAAAGAATAAAAAAGAATAAAAAAAAGAGAACTAAATGGCATCATTTAAAATAGAAGGAGGTTACAAACTTAATGGCGTAATCACCCCGCAAGGAGCAAAAAACGAAGCATTACAAATTATATGTGCCGTATTATTAACTGCCGAAAAAGTAATAATCAATAATATTCCTGATATTATTGATGTTAATAAATTGATTTTTATTTTAGGTGAATTAGGCGTTAAAATTGAAAAATTAAGTCCAAATTCATATAGTTTTCAAGCAGATACTATCAATTTAAAATATTTAGAATCTGCTAAATTTAAAAAAGATGGAAGCTCTTTAAGAGGTTCTATTATGATTGTTGGACCACTATTAGCACGTTTTGGAAAAGGATATATTCCACGCCCAGGAGGTGATAAAATTGGTCGTCGTCGCTTAGATACACATTTTGAAGGATTCATCAATTTAGGCGCAAAATTCCGTTATAATAAAGAAGAATATTTTTACGGAGTCGAAGCCGAAAATGGTTTAATCGGTACAGATATGCTTTTAGATGAAGCATCTGTAACAGGAACGGCAAACATTGTAATGGCAGCCGTTTTAGCAAAAGGAAAAACTACGATATACAACGCCGCTTGTGAACCTTATATTCAACAATTATGTAAAATGTTGAACTCCATGGGAGCAAAAATTTCAGGAGTTGGTTCTAATTTATTAACTATTGAAGGCGTACCTTCTTTAGCAGGATGTAAACATCGGGTATTGCCAGATATGATTGAAATTGGTAGCTGGATTGGCGTTGCCGCAATGACACGTTCTGAATTAACCATCAAAGATGTTAGCTGGGAAAATCTAGGACAAATTCCAAACGTATTTCGTAAATTAGGAATTCAATTAGAGAAAAAAGGCGATGATATTTTTATACCATCACAAGAAAGTTACGAAATTCAAAATTATATTGACGGTTCAATTTTAACAGTAGCCGATGCACCTTGGCCAGGTTTTACACCCGATTTATTAAGCATCGTATTGGTACTAGCAACCCAAGCAAAAGGAACGGTGTTAATTCATCAAAAAATGTTTGAAAGCCGTTTGTTTTTTGTTGATAAATTAATCGATATGGGCGCAAAAGTTATTTTATGCGATCCGCACAGAGCAACCGTTATTGGACATAATTTTCAATCAACCTTAAAAGCAACCAAAATGACATCGCCAGATATTCGTGCAGGAATTTCCTTATTAATTGCCGCCTTATCTGCCAAAGGAACAAGTATCATCAATAATATTGAACAAATTGATAGAGGATACGAAAATATCGAAGCCCGATTAAAATCAATCGGTGCTAAAATTGAAAGAATAGAAGATTAATAAAAAATAAACTAATAAAAATAAAAAAATCGTGTCAAGATGGCACGATTTTTTTATTGGCAATATTATTGATTAAAGTATGCTGAAGAAATTAAAGAAACTATTTACAATGAGTAAAGATCAATATACAAAGGAAGATGCATTAAAAGATGCTATCGATAAAGGGGAGTTAGATACAAACCAAGAAGAAACGCAGGAAAATAAAGAGGTTGAAGCAACGCAAGAAGCTGAAAAAGAACCAACAACTCAAGAGTTATTAGACGCAGAAAAAAATAAATATCTACGTTTATTTGCTGAATTTGAAAATTATAAAAAACGTACTTCTAAAGAACGTATGGAACTTTTTAAAACAGCAGGACAAGAAGTAATGTCAGTTTTACTGCCAATTTTAGATGATTTTGAAAGAGCTTTATCGCATATTGATAACGATAAAGAAGCAGAAGAATTACGCAAAGGAGTATTATTAATTTATCAAAAATTAGTAAAAACGTTACAGCAAAAAGGATTAACTGCCATAGAAGTAAAAGCAGGTGATGCTTTTGATGCCGATGTACACCAAGCAATTACTCAAATCCCAGCACCTTCTGACGATTTAAAAGGAAAAGTAGTTGATTGTATCGAAAAAGGATACAAATTAGGAGATAAAATTATCCGCCATCCAAAAGTAGTAGTGGCAGAAGCATAAAATAATAAGTCATAGTAGCGTTTCAAGGCAATTGCTTTGTACAGGAGAAGCTGTAAAATTGCTTCAAATTATTGAATATGACAGAATAGACTAGAAATGGCAAAACAAGATTATTACGAAATATTAGGTATTTCTAAATCAGCAACACAAGCTGAAATAAAAAAAGGATACCGCAAAATGGCAATAAAATATCATCCAGATAAAAATCCTGATGATAAAAGTGCGGAAGAAAAATTTAAAGCATGTGCCGAAGCATATGAAATCCTTAGTGATGAAAATAAAAAAGCACGTTACGATCAATATGGTCATGCAGCTTTTGATGGTCCACAAGGTGGTGGCGGCGGTTTCGGCGGCGGCGGTATGAATATGGATGACATATTCAATCAGTTTGGAGATATTTTTGGAAATGGAGGCGGTGGCTTTGGCGGTTTTGGTGGCGGTGGTCATCAACGACAAGCTAGAGTGAAAGGTTCAAATATGCGTATTCGTGTAAAACTAACCTTAGAAGAAATCGCAACAGGAGTAGAAAAGAAAGTAAAAGTTCGTAGAAAAGTTCAGGCAGAAGGCGTTACTTATAAAACATGTTCAACATGTAACGGTAGCGGACAACAAATGCGTGTTACAAACACCATTTTAGGGCGAATGCAACAAGCTGTTACTTGTAATACGTGTCAAGGAGCAGGTGAAATTATCAATAATAAACCTAACGGCGCAGATGCACAAGGTTTAATTGTTAAAGAAGAAACCGTTTCAATAAATATTCCCGAAGGAGTTAGCGAAGGAGTCCAATTAAAAGTTGGTGGAAAAGGAAATGAAGCACCAGGGAAAAATTCTATTCCAGGTGATTTATTAGTCGTTATTGAAGAATTACCACACGAAAACTTAAAAAGAGAAGGAAGTAATATTCATTACGATTTATATATTAATTTCTCCGAAGCTGTTTTAGGGGTTTCTAAAGAAGTAGAAACAGTAACTGGAAAAGTTAAAATAAAAATTGAAGCAGGAACGCAATCTGGTAAAATTTTAAGATTAAAAGGTAAAGGATTACCAAGTATAGAACGTTATGGAATTGGAGATTTTCTAATTCATATTAATGTTTGGACTCCGCAAGAGTTAACCAAAGAACAACGTAAGTTTTTTGAACAAATGCAAGAAGATGATAACTTCAGCCCAAACCCTCAAAAATCAGATAAATCATTTTTTGAAAAAGTGAAAGACATGTTTTCTTAATTTTCTTAAAATAAATATCAAAAAATATCAAAAAATTTTTAGGATAAAAATAAACAAGAAAAAATGGGGAAATCCCTTATAAAGCCTACTCAAAAATGAGTAGGCTTTTTTTATAAAATCTTTCTTTAAAGTTACTCTTTAGTTAATTTAATGTTAAATAGTTACTTTTTTTTGTTGGTATCTTAAAAAAAGAAGTATATTTGCAGAGTCTAAGAGACGTTTTAGACACTTTTTCTTTTTCATAGCAATTTTCCCACTCAATTTATTGAGTGGGTTTTTTTATGAAAGAAGTGAGAATCTTTAACGTAAAAGAATATCAAAATAAAAAAATAAAGCAGACCAATCTTATCGACTTATATTTAGTATAAGTAGGAAAGTCTGGACACCAAAGAGTAGTATAGCGGATAGCAACCGTCCGATGTAAGTCGAGGACAAGTGCAGCAGAAAGTATGTACAGGTAAGGCTGTAGTGAAACCAGGTAAACTCTATACGGTGCAATGTCATGTACATTAGAGCTCGAGCGCTACTCGCGCGATTCTAAGGGGTAGGCAGATTGATTTTACAAGTAATTGTAAAACTAGATAAATGATAAGAGCCTTATTTATAAGGAACAGAATCCAGCTTAACGGTCTGCTTTTTTTACTTTTCAATAAAAAACCCTTAAAATAATTTTTATTTTAAGGGTTTCTTTTTTATTTGAAGTGTCAAATTTATCAACTTGATAAAAAACAAGCATTTATTTACGATTTTATTAGCTATCTATCTTTTTTTCTGATTTTAATTATTTTATAATGACTAATTAAGCAAGTTCTTTGTTTATCTTTTAAAAGTGAGTTAAAAACAGTACTTTTGTATAACAAAAATTAACTTAAAATAATATTATATGGCTTTTGATATTAACATGATCAAAGAGGTATATGCAAAGTTCGAAGCGCGTGTTACTGCCGCAAAAGAACTTACAGGAAAACCTCTGACACTTGCTGAGAAAATTTTATATACCCATTTATGGGACGGTAAAGCAACAACCGCTTTTAGAAGAGGTGTTGATTACGTAAACTTTGCGCCAGATAGAATCGCATGTCAAGATGCAACCGCACAAATGGCATTATTACAATTTATGCAAGCAGGTAAAAAGCAAGTCGCTGTACCTACAACAGTACATTGTGATCATTTAATACAAGCCAAAGAAGGAGCATCAACAGATTTAAAACATGCAAACCAAGTAAGTAGCGAAGTTTTTAATTTCTTAGAATCAGTATCTAATAAATACGGAATCGGTTTTTGGAAACCTGGAGCAGGAATTATTCATCAAGTAGTTTTAGAAAATTATGCATTCCCTGGAGGAATGATGATTGGTACGGATTCTCATACCGTAAATGCAGGTGGACTAGGAATGGTCGCTATCGGTGTTGGTGGAGCAGATGCCGTAGATGTTATGGCAGGAATGCCTTGGGAATTAAAATTCCCAAAATTAATCGGTGTAAAATTAACAGGAAAATTATCTGGTTGGACAGCACCTAAAGATGTTATCTTAAAAGTAGCAGGTATTGTTTCTGCAAAAGGAGGAACAGGAGCAATTGTAGAATATTTTGGAGATGGAGCTATTGGAATGTCATGTACAGGAAAAGGAACTATCTGTAATATGGGAGCTGAAATAGGAGCGACAACATCAACTTTTGGATACGATGAATCAATGGAGCGTTATTTGCGTGCCACTGATAGAAGCGATGTTGCAGATGCTGCCAATGCGGTAAAAGAACACTTAACAGGAGATGCAGAAGTATATGCAAATCCTGAACAATATTTTGACCAAGTAATTGAAATAAACTTATCAGAATTAACACCTTTATTAAACGGACCATTTACACCAGATTTATCGACAAAAGCAGGTGCTGATATGACAGCTATTGCCAATAAAAATGATTGGCCCTTAAAAGTTGAATGGGGATTAATCGGTTCTTGTACCAATTCTTCGTATGAAGATTTATCAAGAGCATCATCAATAGCAAAACAAGCTTTAGATAAAGGATTGAAAATGAAAGCAGAATTAGGTATTAATCCAGGTTCTGAAAAAGTACGCTATACAGCAGATAGAGATGGTATCTTAACTATTTTTGAAAAATTAGACGCTAAAATATTTACCAATGCTTGTGGTCCATGTATCGGACAGTGGGCAAGATATAGCGATCCTAAAAATGCTCCGAAAAATAGTATCGTACATTCATTTAACAGAAACTTTGCAAAACGTGCCGATGGTAATCCAAATACACATGCTTTTGTAGCTTCACCAGAATTAACAGCTGCTATCGCAATTGCAGGTCGTTTAGACTTTAATCCAATGACTGATTCATTAATCAACGAAAATGGAGAAGAAGTTATGTTTGATGAACCAACAGGATGGGAATTACCTCCAAAAGGTTTTGAAGTAAAAGATGATGGATATTTAGCACCTCAAGAAGATGGAAGTACTGTGGAAATCAAAGTAAATCCAGCATCAGAACGTTTAGAATTATTAACCCCTTTTACACCAATAGGAAATGATATTACGGGTGCCAAATTATTAATAAAAGCATTCGGAAAATGTACAACAGACCATATTTCTATGGCAGGACCTTGGTTGCGTTATAGAGGACATTTAGATAATATTTCAAATAACTGTTTAATTGGTGCGGTAAATGCTTTTGGTAAGAAAACTAATTTTATCAAAAATCAATTAACTGGTGAGTTTGGTGGTGTACCAGATGTAGCTCGTAAGTATAAAGCAGCAGGTATATATACCGTTGTTGTTGGAGATCATAATTACGGAGAAGGTTCGTCAAGAGAACATGCAGCAATGGAACCACGTCATTTAGGTGTTGCCGCTGTTATTGTAAAATCATTTGCACGTATTCACGAAACCAACTTAAAGAAACAAGGAATGTTAGGCTTAACTTTCGCAAACGAAGCCGATTATGACTTAATTCAAGAAGATGATACCTTTAACTTTTTAGATTTAAATGAATTTGCTCCAGCAAAACAATTAACTATAGAAATTGTTCATGCTGATGGTTCTAAAGATGTGATTAAAGTTAATCATACTTATAATCAAGGACAAATTGAATGGTATAATGAAGGTTCAGCATTAAACTTAATCAAAAAAGATAATGCGAAAGATAACGCATAACAAAAGTTATCTTTTATAAATTAAAAACTCCAGATGAAAATCTGGAGTTTTTTTATGCCTTTCTATATTTTTTTAGATGAAATTTAAATAGACTCTCATTAAATCAAAAAAACAGCCTAATTAATGAAAATTAGGCTGTTTTTTTATGCTATATAGATACTCTATAATTAATCTTTTCTACGTCTTCTTCCAAAACCTGAAGAAGCATTTCCGTCACCACTACTTCTTCTTGGAGAAGAAGAACCGCTATCGCTACGTCTTCTTGAATCACCACCGCTGCTTCTAGGAGCTCTATCTCTTGGAGCTCTATCAGAACCACCGCTTCTTCGTCTTGCGCCGAATCCACCGCCACCACGAGGTTTTCTTCCTCCACCGCCACCGCGATTAGATTTGGTAATTTCAATGTTTACAGATCTTCCGTTAAAATCAGCACCATTAGAACTAAAAGCTTCTAATGTTTGCTCTTCAAAGTTTTTATCTATTTCAAAGAAAGAAAAAGTATCTAAAATATCAATCGCTCCGATTTCAATTTTATCAGCAATTTTCTGATCGTTAATTAATCCGATTAAAGTTGCAGGATTTAACTTGTCTTTTCTTCCTAAGTTGATAAAGAAACGCGTCATGTTCTCATCATTAGCTCTAGCTCTTGAACTATCTTTATTAGAGATATCGTTTAAGTCATCAGATTTGTTATAGTAGGTTAAGAATTTGTTGAATTCTAAAGAAACAAACTTTTGAACTAATTCTTCTCTAGATAAATCTTCTAATTTTTCGTAGATACTAGGTAAAAATTCTTCAATTTGTTCGTTGTTAACCTCTGTAGCTTTTACCTTTTCAATTAAGTGCATTAATTGATTCTGGCAAATTTCTTTTCCAGTAGGTACTTTTTTAGCTTCAAATTTCTTTTTGATAATACGCTCAATAGAACGTAATCTACCTTTTTCTTTATTATTTACTAATACAATAGAGATACCTTTGTTACCAGCTCTACCAGTTCTACCACTACGGTGATTGTAGTTTTCAATTTGGTCTGGTAATTTGTGGTTAATTACGTGTGTTAATTCAGTAACATCCAATCCACGAGCAGCAACATCCGTTGCAACTAAAATTTGAATTGTTTTCTTACGGAATTTACCCATAACACTATCACGTTGTTGCTGAGATAAGTCTCCATGTAACGCATCAGCACTATAACCATCTTTAATAAGGTTGTTAGCTACTTCTTGCGTTTCACGTCTTGTTCTACAGAAAATAATTGCGTAAATATCAGTATTTACATCTGCAATTCTTTTTAAAGCTTGATAACGAGTTCTTTCGTTTACTACATAGTATTCGTGAGTAACGTTATCAGAACCTTGATTTTTTTCTCCTGAAGTAATTTCAACAGGATTAGTCATATAGTTTCTAGCAATCGATTCTACTTCTCTAGGGAAAGTTGCTGAGAACAATAAAGTTTGTTTTGTTTCAGGAGTCGCTTCTAATACTTTATCAAGTTCATCTTTGAACCCCATATTAAGCATTTCATCAGCTTCATCTAAAACTAACCATTGTACGTTTCCTAAACGTAAAGCTCTACGATTTATTAAATCGACAGTTCTTCCTGGAGTTCCAACAACAATTTGAGCGCCTCTTTTTAAGCCTCTCATTTGTTCTTCAATATTAGAACCACCATATACGGTTACCACTTTTAACTCTGGTATGTATTTAGCGAAATCTTTAATGTTATTTCCTATTTGAACAGCAAGTTCACGAGTAGGAGATAAAATAATAGCTTGTGTATTTTTATCAGAAAAATCTATTTGTTCAATAATAGGTAAACTAAAAGCGGCTGTTTTACCAGTTCCTGTTTGAGCAAAAGCTTTTAAATCAGCCTTAGATGAAATAATCTGAGGAATTGCTTTTTCTTGAATTACGGTTGGTTTTTCGTACCCTAAATCTGTTAATGCTTTGTTGATAGGCTCTTTTAAGCCTAAATCTAAAAATGTTGACATATATACGTCTGTGTTCTTTTAGATTCACAGACGCCAGTATCTGTAAATCGGATTCTTAATTTGGACAATAGATTATATGGCTAATAATCTGGTAGTTAATAATCTAAACTTTATTTTGATTGAAAAATAAAATCCTGCAAATTTACATTAAATTAACTACATTAAAAAGCTTTATTTACTTTTTCTGTAAATTGCTTATCTGATTATTCACCTTGTTTGACGATAAACTAGTGTATCCATTTTTTATAACTCCCTTTTTATCAACCAGTACGATCCTTGGAAAGTTACTCGATGAAAAATTATAAACAGGGCTTTTTTTAGGTAAAGTATATTGATGTTTAACATCAATATCTTTGGTATAATTATTTTTTTTATCACATAAATTAATTATAATAAATGTGGCTTTCGGATTATTTTTGATAAGATAATTCGTTCGAGAAGAAAGCCAACCAGCATCATTCGATTCATATTTGTAATCTTTAAATAGAATAACCGCATTTTTATCTTTTATAATTTTCAAAATAGATTGCTGTTCTTCAGAGGCATTTATTACCGTAAAATCAGGTAATTTATCGCCTGTTTTTAACAATTTAAGATCATTAATTAAACGTTGTATATTTTTTTTGTGTTCAATATTTGAATTCAATTTAAAGAACGTAAAAAATACTTGTTCTTTATTTTGCTGATTTGGTTCGTTAAAAAAATGACGAATTACTGTATGATATAATAATTTGTTTTTTATCTCTTCAGAACCAACATTGGCATCAATATTATTTAATAAATCAACAATAAAATTGGCTGTTTTTCCTTTTTCAAGATAGACATCATTATAAAATTTATCGACTACAAAACCGTAATAAGGACTGAAAAAAATTAACGAATCCTTTTTAGTGTTGGTATTTTTGCGATATTCAAAATAAGAATCGACTAATTTTTGCGGGTTTTTTTTATTGAAATTACGAATCGCATATTCCTCTAAATTCGTGTAAATAGGGTAGAGTAACGCAATTTTTAAAATCTCTGAAAAATCATTAGAAAACGTTTTTGAATTCTTTTTATAGTCTTCAATGCGTTGTTCTTTCTTTTTGATAACCGTTTTTATTTCTGATAAAAATTCCTGTTGATTCAAGTTATAAAGCGATAAAAAATCTTTATTATCTTGTTCGGTTTGCAGAAAAGCTTCAATTAATAAATTATTTCGTTCAGCATCAATACCGCTAAAAACTAAAGATTCATCGAAATCCCACGTATTTAAACGCAGGAGTAAACTATCTTTTGGCTCTAGATATACATCTTGATATTCTGGTCCGTGTTGAAATTTATACAATCCTTTTTTAAAGGATTTATAACTTGCTAAAAAGCTATTATCTTTTTTTAAATAGATGGTATCCTTAAAGTTATAATTGTCTGACAAGATAATATAACTAACTTTTGGATTGATAATTTTACCGCCAAAATAAGTACGCTTTATTGTTTCTGATTCATTACAACCGATGAATAAAATCAATAAAAGGGAGGCTAAATATTTGGTCATATTTTTATGATTATCTTTATAAAGATATAAAGTACAAAAATAAACATCTCTATATAATATAGTTGTTAATTCGTTGTTAAAAGAATTGATTAAAAGAATCAAAATAGGCTATAAATAGCCTAAAACATTAAAAAAAGCTTCAAAAACAGGCAAATATAAGCGGATAAATAGTTCCTTACAAATTCTTTTTAAGCAAGGATATTTTATACTTTTGTAGCCGAATTTAAAAAGCAATAAATGTTATCAGTTTCTAATTTATCAGTTCAGTTTGGTAAGCGTGTTTTGTTTGACGAAGTAAACACGAAGTTTACGCAAGGAAATTGCTACGGTATTATCGGAGCAAATGGAGCGGGAAAATCTACTTTTTTAAAGATTATATCAGGAGTACAAGAGCCAACTTCTGGTCAGGTTCATTTAGAATCTGGAAAAAGAATGTCAGTTTTAACGCAGGATCATTATGCTTTTGATGAGTATACCACGTTAGAAGCTGTTTTAATGGGGAATAAAGAATTGCATAAAATTAAAACGGAAATCGACGCATTATATGCCGATTATACCGATGAAAATGCAGAAAAAATAGGGGAATTACAAGTTCGTTTTGAAGAAATGGACGGTTGGAATGCCGATGCTGCTGCAGCAACATTATTATCAAACTTAGGAATTAAAGAAGAAGACCATTATACGTTATTAGCAGATTTAGATTCTAAGAAAAAAGTACGTATTTTATTAGCACAAGCCTTATTTGGAAATCCTGATGTGTTAATTATGGATGAGCCTACCAACGATTTAGATTTTGAAACTATCGCTTGGTTAGAGAATTTCTTGGCTAATTTTGATAATACAGTAATCGTTGTATCGCATGACCGTCACTTTTTAGATGCCGTTTGTACACATATTTCTGATATCGATTTTGCTAAAATTAATCATTTCTCAGGAAATTATACTTTTTGGTATGAATCAAGTCAATTAGCAGCAAAACAAAGAGCGCAACAGAATAAAAAAGCCGAAGATAAAAAGAAAGAATTAGAAGAATTTATTCGTCGTTTTTCTGCCAACATGGCAAAATCAAAACAAGCAACTTCTCGTAAGAAAATGATAGAGAAGTTAAATGTTGATGAAATTAAACCTTCTAGTCGTCGTTATCCAGCTATTATTTTTGATAGAGATAGAGAAGCAGGAGATCAGATTTTAAATATCGAAGGATTATCAAAAAGTTTTGAAGGGAAACCATTATTCGCCAATGTTGATATCAACTTAAATAAAGGCGATAAAGTAGCGATTATTTCAAAAAGCTCGAAAGCAGTTTCTACTTTTTATCAAATTATATCAGGAAATGAACAAGCAGATGCAGGAGAATATAATTGGGGAGTAACAACGACTCAATCGTATTTACCATCGGATAATTCTTCATTTTTTCAAAACGGAGAATTAGATTTAGTTGATTGGTTACGTCAATATGCACAAACCGAAGAAGAAAGAGAAGAGGTGTTTTTAAGAGGGTTTTTAGGGAAAATGATTTTCTCTGGAGAAGAAGCTTTAAAGAAAAGTAATGTATTATCAGGAGGGGAAAAAGTACGTTGTATGCTATCTCGAATGATGATGACAAGAGCCAATATTTTAATGTTAGATGAACCTACAAATCACTTAGATTTAGAATCTATTCAGGCATTAAACAACTCGTTAATTAACTTTAAAGGAACAATTTTGTTTTCTACACATGACCACGAGTTTGCACAAACCGTAGCTAATAGAGTTATCGAAATTACGCCAAAAGGAGTCATTGATAAGTATTCAACGTTTGATGATTATCTTGCTGATCCTAAGGTTAAAGAATTAAGAAAAAAGATGTATTCATAATATTTGAATTATATTGATAAACAAAAAAGAAGCTCCATATTAGGGCTTCTTTTTTGTTTATCAATCTTAAAATATTTCAGATACGGTACGAGCGTGACGCTCGCACTAGCAAATTTTAGCAAATTCTACAAATCAGGCTAGCGCAAGCATCTTGCTTGTGTCGTTAAATCAAAACATATCATTCTCAAAATATTTTAGATACGGTACGAGCGTGACGCTCGCACTAGCAAATTTTAGCAAATTCTACAAATCAGGCTAGCGCAAGCATCTTGCTTGTGTCGTTAAATCAAAACATATCATTCTCAAAATATTTTAGATACGGTACGAGCGTGACGTTCGCATTAGCAAATTTTGGCAAATTCTACAAATCAGGCTAGCGCAAGCATCTTGCTTGTGCCGTTAAATCAAAACATATCATTCTCAAAATATTTTAGATACGGTACGAGCGTGACGCTCGCATTAGCAAATTTTGGCATGACAAATATTTAAAAATCATCAAAAAAATTAAAGACTAAAAAAACTAAAAACATTTCCGCCATAACGCTTATCGTAACGATGGTTTGGATGCTGAGTTAAATCAGTATGTTTATCATGTTCAATAATTAACGTACCATCTTCATTTAAAAGCTGGCGTTCAAAAACTAAATCAGCAATTTTTAAAAACTTTTCTTGGTCGAAATCATACGGAGGATCAGCAAAAATAACATCTGATTTTAAGCCTGTTTTTTCTAAAAATTTATACACATCACTCTTGTAAGTATTGATGTCAAAATCTAACTCTTTTGCTGTTTCATTAATATATTTGATACAACCAAAATGTGCATCAACCGAATGAATAGTTGTTGTTCCTCGTGAAGCAAACTCATAACTGATGTTTCCTGTTCCTGCAAATAAATCTAATACAGCAATGCTATCAAAATAATAATCATTATTTAAAATGTTAAATAATGATTCTTTTGCCATGTCAGTTGTTGGACGTACGGGTAGTTTTTTAGGTGCAGAAAGGCGTCTGCTTTTATATTTTCCTGAAATAATTCTCATTAGCGTACTAGGATAAAATTAAAGATAAATTTAGAATAATTTACAAGATTACGGTATTTTAAGCAGAAATAAGTTATAAATAAAATAAACCATAAAAAAATCCATCTAAATAAATAGATGGATTTTGTATAAATTATGTATTTTTTAAATAGTTAAGAACTAAATATTTATTCAGAAACTTGTCCTTTGTCATAAGACGGAGGCCAGTTACCACCAGTTGTAACATCTTCTAAAGAACCAACAGAAACAAATTTACCTTTAATTTGGTCTGTTTCTACAGCTTCTAATTCTTGTTTTACTAAAGAAGTAAGCATTCCTTTTAAAATAGCTGATTTTTCTACTTTCGCTTCAAAAACAGGAACAAATAATCCTGCAACTTTTTCAACTTTTCCTGTTGCTAATTCAAATTCTTTGTCAGTTCCAGGAACTTTAAACATTGTTTTGTAATCTTTTCCAGTAAAATATTTTGATACTGGTTCTGTACCAATCGTATCAATTTGCTTTTTAGATACCGTAACGAAAATTCCACCACCTCTATCTACTTTTTCTTCAACGTTTGTCGTTTGAGTTAATACCAACTTCCCATTTTCAATAAAGTTGATTAAAGAATCTTTATTATTAGTGTAAGTTCTCTTAACTTCTTTATATTTTACTTCAGCATCACGAATTAACTTTAAATTGGTAATAACTTTGGCGTATCGAACTTCTTTTTCTTTAGCGAAATGGATAGGCTCCATAATCCCTGAATAAATTTTATACGTTAAAAATACAGTAGCTCCTAACAATAATATAGACACTAACCATCTGATTTTCAATGGCACGAACTTAACGATAAGCAACGCTAAAAGAATTGCAACTATAGTAGCTGCTAAAATCATTAATAATAAATTCATTTTTTTTGTTTTAAATATAGTTTCAAATATATGATATAGGCAAATTTACATTTTTTTTTGAATCATGAAAATATTTATCGATTAAATAGATTTATCTTTGCGATTATTTAAGATATGATAACATTAGCGTCTAAATTTTACGAAGAAGTTATAAAAGACTTTCCATATCAACCCACTTTAAAGCAAGATTTACTATTAGATAAATTAATACATTTTATTTTTGATACCAATGATAATTCTTTATTTTTATTAAAAGGATACGCAGGTACAGGAAAAACAACGATTATTAGCTCGGTGGTTCATAATTTATGGAAAGCGGGTAAAAAAGCTGTTTTACTAGCGCCTACAGGACGTGCTGCTAAGGTTATCGCTGGATATTCTAAAAAACAAGCGTTTACTATTCATAAAAAAATTTACTTCCCTAAAAAGCAAGGAAATGGCGGTATGAGTTTCGTAATGCAACCGAATAAGCACGTAAATACAACATTTATTGTTGATGAAGCTTCTATGATTTCTGATGCGCAACAAAATTCGAAACTCTTTGAAAACGGTTCTTTATTAGATGATTTAATTTCATATGTCTACTCAGGAAAAAACTGTAAAATTGTTTTTATTGGAGATACTGCACAATTACCGCCCGTAAAATTAACGATAAGTCCTGCTTTGGATGCCGATAAACTTTCGTATGAATTTAATAAAGAGGTTATTGAAATTGAATTAGATGAGGTTGTACGTCAGCAACAAAATTCTGGAATTTTAGCCAATGCGACCACTTTGCGCATGTTGGTACAACACGAAGCTATTGATTTTAAGTTTGATATTGAGTATCCTGATATTATCCGTTTGGAAGATAGTTACGATATTCAAGATGCGATAACCATGGCGTATGATGGCGATATTGGTGTAGAAGAAACCGCTTTTATTGTGCGTTCTAATAAAAGAGCAAATCAATATAATGAACAAATCCGAAACAAAATTCGTGGACAAGAAAATGAAATTTCTACAGGCGATTACGTAATGGTTGTTAAAAATAATTACTTCTGGCTTAAAGAAAATTCATCAGCAGGTTTTATCGCCAATGGCGATATTTGCGAGGTAATGCGTATCAATTCGATAAAAGAATTATATGGTTTTAAATTTGCCGAAGTGGAAGTTCGTATGATTGATTATCCTGATATTCCCGCTTTTGAAACTGTTTTATTATTAGACACACTTTCAAGTGAAAGTCCTTCATTAACGTATGAAGAATCTAATAAATTATACGAAGCAATTAAAGAAGATTTTGCACATGAATCTAAATATAAGCAATTTATGAACATTAAGAAAAGTAAATTTTTTAATGCACTTCAAGTAAAGTTTTCTTATGCAATGACTTGTCATAAATCGCAAGGAGGGCAGTGGAATACTGTTTTTATAGAGCAACCTTATTTACCAGAGGGTTCAAGTGTTGCTTATTTACGTTGGTTATATACCGCAATCACTAGAGCGCAAAATAAATTATATTTAATAGGATTCAAAGATGATTGTTTTCTAGATTAATCTAGTCATTAATTTGATGATTTTTTTCTTCTGAATATCTTTATAATAATCATTTAATAATCATTTAATAATCATTTAATAATAATTTGATAATTTTGAAACTGTTTTAATAGCTGTTTATGTGACTTTTATGAAAAAGTAGTGTCATAATAGTAGAGGTCTTTATTAAAAAGTCTTCACTATGAAAACTATTGTTATGAAAAATTTTATATTATTTATTTTACTTCTTACTTTCCAATTGAATTTTGCACAAACAACTGCTGTTTGTATTTCTGATGAAGAATCTTTATATGAAGATTTAAATGAAATTTCAGTGAAAAAATGCGAAATTGAAGAAGCTAAATCAAGTAAAAAAGTATCTCAAAAAGCACCTTTTAAAGCAATAAAAGCAACACATAATAAACATTATCAGAAAAGAAGAACTCGAAAAAATAATTTTATTGAAATTAATTCTTTCTCGAAATCGATACATTTAAGCGATGTAAAAAATAAAGTAACGAGTGTTAAAAGTAACATAACAGATATTGCTTTATCGTTAAAAACGATTGAAAATAATAAAATAATAGTTTCTTTTGCCCAAGTAGATGAAGTTCCTTCATTTCCTTTAAAACAAGAAAATGCCGATGCTTTTGATGATTTTAACGAAAAAATGACAGATCATATTGATGCGAATTTAATATATCCATCAGATGCAACAATTCATAAATTAAAAGGAATCGTAGCTGTAAATTTTATTATTGATATCAATGGTGATATTAAATCGATAAAAGCAAGTTGTGAAAATAGTGCGCTTTTAGAAGAAGAATCAATTCGAATAATAACGTTACTTCCTAAATTTATCCCAGGAAAACATAACGGAAATAAGGTGAATGTTTTTTATAGTTTTCAAATGGATTTTCACTAATCAATTTTTTGATACAAAATAAAACCTCTTTTTTAAACAAAAAAACAAGAGGTTTAAAAACCTCTTGTTTGAATTAATCTTGAATTAATATTTAAAAATAACTTATTTAAAATAAGAGAAATCTTCTCCGTCTTCTATTTTTAACAAACTTTCATAAATCATTTTAATGACATTTTCAACATCATCACGATGTACCATTTCAACCGTTGTATGCATGTAACGCAATGGTAATGAAATTAATGCAGAGGCAACGCCACCATTACTATAAGCAAAAGCATCGGTATCGGTTCCTGTAGCTCTTGATAATGCTGAACGTTGAAAAGGAATATTATTTTCTTGAGCCGTTTCGATAATTAAATCACGTAATTTTTGCTGTACAGCAGGAGCGTAGGCAATTACAGGACCTTTTCCAATTTCTAAATGTCCAGCTTTCTTTTGGTCAATCATTGGCGTAGTTGTATCATGAGTTACATCAGTTACAATCGCTACGTTTGGTTTTATTGTTTGTGTAATCATTTCAGCACCACGCAAACCGATTTCCTCTTGTACAGAATTAGTTATATATAATCCGAAAGGCAATTCTTTCTTGTTCTCTTTTAATAAACGAGCAACTTCTGCAATCATAAAACCACCCATTCTATTATCCAAAGCACGACATACAAATTTATCGCCATTTAAAATATGAAACTCATCAGGATACGTAATTACGCAACCAACATAAATTCCTAATCCTTCAACTTCGGCTTTAGTAGCACATCCTGTATCAATAAAAATATTATCGGGTTTTGGAGCTTCTTCATTCGCTTTATCTCTTGTGTGAATTGCTGGCCAACCGAAAACACCTTTTACAATGCCATTATCGGTATGAATATTTACAATTTTACTTGGAGCGATTTGGTGATCAGAACCTCCGTTGCGAATTACATAAATCAATCCCTCATCAGAAATATAATTTACATACCATGAAATTTCATCGGCATGTCCTTCAATAACTACTTTGTATTTTGCATCAGGATTAATAACTCCAACGGCAGAACCATAGGTATCTGTAATAAATTCATCAACATAAGGCGTTAGGTAATCCATCCAGATTTTTTGACCTTCCCATTCATATCCTGTAGGAGCAGCGTTATTTAAATATTTTGCTAAGAAATCTATTGACTTCTCGTTTAAAATTGATTTGTTTTTAGCCATAATTTCTGAATTTTCTGATTTATTTTTATAGTTGTTATTTAATTTTTTATTCTTTTTCTACGTTTTTATTCTTTTTTTGATTTTCTTTTTTATGATCATCAACTCCCCAAAAGCTACGTTTTTCAATAAACTCTTCTTGTTCTTTGAGTTGTTTTGGTGTCAATACTTTTAAAAATGAAGGATGTTGTTCAATGGCATATTCAATTTTTTCGATAATACTTGCAACTTCTTCATTTTCATAATCAATTTCTAACGGTTCTTTAATAACCATTGATTGTAAAACATTTCGCTTTTTGATAACCAGTCCTTTTTTATCAAAAGAACGTCTAAAACCATCAATAACAATAGGTACTACAACGGGTTTATAAGTTTTGATAATATGAGCTGTTCCACGACGGACAGGTTTAAAAGGCGTAGTTGTTCCTTGTGGAAAAGTAATTACCCAACCATCGTCTAAGGCTTTGTGAATGTTCGAAATATCCGACATTTTTACTTGCCTTTTTACATCTTTTCCTTTGCTTCTCCACGTTCTTTCTACGGATATAGAACCTGCATAGGCAAATATTTTAGGCAATAATCCTGCACGCATCGTTTCTCCAGCGGCAATATAATAGATGTTCAATTTTGGATTCCATAAATATCCGATATTTTTAAGCGTATCATCACGTCCTTTTAAAGCCGCGTTAAAAACGTGAAACATTGCCGCAACATCAGCAAAATACGTTTGATGATTCGAGATAAATAATACATTTTTATCAGGAAGATTTCTTAAAATATCCGAACCTTCAATTTGTAGTTCATTAAATTTCCGATAGCGACCGTGGGAAACAATACCAAGAAGTTGAATAAGTAATCTTTTTAAAAATAAGAGATGTCCGAAAGGATTCCTTTTGAATAAAGGCATTTGTAGTTGTTTTTTAAAATAATAGCTAAATTACAAAAGAAATAGAAGATATAGAAAATATTACTGTTTTAATAAATCTTTAATTTCAGATAATATCATTGCCGTTGCTCCCCAAACAATGTAATTGTTTAATTTAAAGCAAGGTACTTCCTCTTTTTTCATATATGAAGTTTCCATTTCTTTTGATGTTATATTAGCATCATTTAATAAATCACTGATTAAGATTTCAAGAATATGTGCTACTTCATAATTTTTTTTGAATACAGGTTTTTGCATTGTAACGCCTATAAATGGTGTTACTAAAAAATTACTAGGCGGTATATACGCATCAGAAATAGGACGGATAATTCTAATTTCATCAGAAAAAACACCAACTTCCTCAAAGGTTTCCCTTAAAGCGGTTTCTTCAAGATTCGAATCTTTTTTCGCTGTTTTTCCTCCAGGAAAACTTATTTGAGCTGAATGTGCACCTTTATAAGTAGCTCTCAAAGTTAATACAAAATGAGTTTGATTATTTTCATCAGGATAAAACAATGCCAAAACAGCCGCTTTTTTAGGATTCCTAAGAGCAATTAATTCTTCAGAAAATTGAGTTCTTATTTTAGGAGCAAGCTTTAATTGAGAAGATAAACCACCTAAAATCGTATCTTCTAAAGCAATTATTGCAGTATTGAAATCATCAAAATTCATATAAATAGTTGGGTTTTAAAAAAGAGATGCACTTGTTTTATATCTTATAACTGAACATCAAAATAAAGATAAAAAAATAAGTAACGATATAAAATGGCTCAAAATTTGATTTATCAAAATAAATTAAAATAATATTTTAAATGGAAGAAAAAGAAGAAAAAAATAAATATATAAAATTATTGCTAAGTATCTTGTTTGATGGAATTGGTTTACTATCATTTGTAATTCCTGGTGTCGGAGAATTTATTGACGTAATCTGGGCTCCTTTATCCGCTTTTTTAATCAAAAGAATGTACAAAGGAACGAAAGGGAATGTTGCCGCAACACTATCTTTTATAGAAGAAGCTCTGCCTGGATTAGATATTATTCCAACCTTTACCTTAACATGGATCTATACTTACATAATAGCATCAAACAAAAAAATAGCAAAAATAACGCAATAAATCTAAATGAAAATCTGAATAAATAGTAACGCCTGTTATAAAAAGTTATTTTTTATCAATATATATAAATTAGCAAATAATTAAAAGTCAGTAAGTAAGCAGTAAGGGAAGTAGTATCTAAAAAGAACATCGTTTTTTACTTTATTTTCCTTAAATTTGTCAGCTCAAATTAGAGTGACTATGAAGATATCATACAATTGGTTAAAACAATTTTTACAGACAGACTGGGAAGCTGAAAAAACAGGAGAACTATTAACAGACTTAGGTTTAGAAGTAGAAGGAATTGAAACAGTAGAAAGCATCAAAGGAAGCTTAAAAGGCATCGTAGTTGGTGAAGTAAAAACATGTATAAAGCACCCAAATGCAGATACGTTAAAAATAACGACTGTCGATTTAGGTGACGGACAACCTGTACAAATAGTATGTGGTGCTCCAAATGTAGACGTAGGACAAAAAGTGCCTGTAGCTACTATCGGAACAACATTGTATGATGATAAAGGAACTCCTTTTAAAATTAAAAAAGGGAAAATTAGAGGCGAAGAAAGTTTCGGAATGATTTGTGCCGAAGATGAACTTGGTTTAGGAAAAGGACATGACGGAATAATGGTCTTAGATTTTGAAATCCCTACAGGAACTCCTTGTGCTGAGGTTTTTAAGATTGAAACAGATGCTGTTTTTGAAATTGGTTTAACACCAAATCGTGCTGATGCTATGAGTCACTTTGGTGTCGCTCGTGATTTGCGTGCAGGACTGATTCAACAAGGAACAAATTTAGAATTAATTTCACCATCAGTTTCTGATTTTCATGTCGATGAACGCACACAAAAAATTGATATCGAAGTTGAAGATAAAAATTTAGTGCCTCGTTATTGCGGAATTACTATCACCGATATTGAAATAAAAGATTCACCTGAGTGGATTCAAAATAGATTAAAAGCTATCGGTATTACGCCTAAAAATAATATCGTAGATATTACAAATTATGTTTTACACGAATTAGGACAGCCTTTACACGCTTTTGATGCCAATAAAATAAGAGGAAATAAAGTAGTCGTAAAAACCTTAGAATCAGGAACAAAATTTACAACCTTAGATGAGGTAGAAAGAGAATTAGCCGCAGATGATATTATGATTTGTGATGCCGATAATAATCCGCTTTGTATTGCAGGTGTTTTTGGCGGTTTAAAATCGGGAGTTACCGAACATACAACCACGATTTTCTTAGAAAGTGCCTATTTTAATCCTATTTCAGTTCGTAAAACAGCTAAAAGACACGCCCTAAATACCGATGCTTCTTTCCGCTTTGAAAGAGGAATTGATATCAACCTAACAGAATACGCCTTAAAACGTGCCGCTTTATTAATCGAAGAATATGCAGGCGGAAAAATGTCTTCCGATGTTTTAGACTTTTATCCGAAGAAAATAAAAGATTTTGAAGTATTCTTATCTTTTGAAAATACCTATAAATTAATAGGACAAGAAATTCCAAAAGAAACGATTAAAAATATTTTAGCTTCTTTAGAAATTAAAATGAATAGCGTAACCGAAGGAGGTTTAGGACTAATTATTCCTTCTTACAGAGTTGATGTGCAGCGTGAAGCCGATATTATTGAAGAGATTTTAAGAGTCTACGGATATAATAATATTGAATTTTCTCATAAATTAAATACGTCCATTTCTTTTGATAGCGATAAAGAAGTTAAAATTGAAAATATTGTTGCCAATCAATTAACAGCCTTAGGATTCAACGAAACGATGGCAAATTCTTTAACAAAAGCCGATTATGTTGCGTTGTCTGAAGATTTAAATGAAACGCACAATGTAGAAATGCTAAATCCATTAAGCAATGACTTGAAAGTAATGCGTCAATCATTGTTATTTAGTGGTTTAGAATCAGTATCTTATAATATCAATAGAAAAAATAATGCCCTGAAATTTTATGAATTTGGTAAAACATATCATAAATATGAAAGCGGTTATCAGGAAGATAAACATTTAACATTATTCGTTACAGGAAATAGAACAAAAGATAGTTGGAAAGTTGCAAATCAAACATCAGATTTCTTTTATTTAAAAGGGATTATCGCGAGTTTATGTAGCCGATTAGGACTTCAAAACTTAAAAACATCGCCTGTAAAATCAGCCATGTTTTCTGAAGGATTAACCTTGAGTTTAGGAAGAACCAAATTAGTAGAATTTGGAGTCGTTAACCCAACTATTTTAAAAGAATTTTCAATCAAACAAGAAGTTTTATTTGCTGATTTTAATTGGCAAAATATATTAACTTTAGTCGGAAATAAGAAAATTAAAGTAACTGAATTACCAAAATTTCAATCAGTAAAAAGAGATTTAGCGTTATTGTTAGATGATACAGTAGAATTTAAAGAAATTTATAATCTTTCTTTTCAATCAGAAAAGAAATTATTAAAAGAAGTCGATTTATTTGATGTATATCAAGGTGATAAATTACCCGAAGGTAAAAAATCATACGCTGTAAGTTTTGTTTTACAAGACGAAAATAAAACACTAGCAGATAAACAAATTGATAAAATAATGCAAAAATTACAGCTAACATTCGAAAAGAATTTAAATGCTGTTTTAAGATAATTTTAAAGCTCCAATATTTATTGGAGCTTTTTTATGTATTTATTTTTAATAAAAATAGTAAAATAAAAAACGTATATATAATATGTACAAATCAATAATACGCCCAATTTTCTTTCTTTTTGATCCTGAAAAAATTCATTACTTTACTTTTTCATTAGTAAAAACAATGTCTAAAATTCCATTTGTTCCAGCCATTTTTAGAAATTTATATCAAGTAAATGATAAAAAATTAGAACGAAATGTATTCGGATTGACCTTTAAAAATCCTGTTGGTTTAGCAGCTGGATTCGATAAAAATGCCGTACTATATAATGAGTTGGCAAATTTTGGGTTCGGTTTTGTGGAAATAGGAACCGTAACACCAAAAGGACAAACAGGAAATCCGAAGAAAAGATTATTTCGCCTAAAAGATGACCAAGGAATTATTAATCGAATGGGATTTAATAATGAAGGACTCGAAATTGCGATCGAACAATTGAAAAAAAATAAAGGTAAAATTATTATCGGAGGAAATATCGGGAAAAATACCGACACCGCTCCAGAGAATTATACCCAAGATTATATAACCTGTTTTAAAGGATTACATCCGTATGTAGATTATTTTGTGTTAAATGTAAGTTGTCCAAATGTAGGAAGTCACGCAAAATTAGATGATGTCGGATATTTAAAAGAACTAATTACCGAAGTTCAAAAAATTAATACCAAACAGGAAAAACAAAAACCAATTTTATTGAAAATTGCTCCCGATTTAAATAATCAACAATTAGATGAAATTATTGAACTCGTAGCACAAACAAAAATTGATGGCGTTATTGCTTCCAATACTTCCGTTGATAGAACAAACTTGAAAGCTACAGAAAATCAATTGAAAGAAATTGGAAATGGTGGTATAAGTGGTCAGCCAGTAAAAGAAAAAAGTACCAAAGTCATTAAATATTTAGCCGATAAATCGAACAAAGCATTTCCAATTATCGGAGTGGGAGGAATACACAGCGAAAAAGATGCACTAGAAAAAATAGCAGCAGGTGCAGATTTAATCCAAATTTATACAGGATTTATTTATGAAGGACCAAAATTAATTAAAAGAATTAATAACGCAATTTTAAATAAATAAAATTAGTATCACAGTTATTTAATTTTCATAATTAGAAAAAATCATACCTTTAAAAATAAAATCAAAGAAGTAATTTTTATAAGTTACTTCTTTTTTTACGCATCGTTTTATGAGTCTGTTTAAATTTGTAAAAAAAATAGTCGCAAAAAATGACGATAAGCGAAATGACAGCAAGGGACAGCAAGGGGTTGAAACCCCTTGTTAAAAAACAAATAAAAATATGTCAAAGGAATTTTATTCTAGTTTCTCATCCTGATTTTTCACACAGTTTTTAGCTTTGTGTTTTTTGTCAATGATTTTATCAATTCTGGTTTTGTCAATTCGAGTGATTTTAATGACTAAAAGGAATTAAAATTGTATCGAGAATTTGAATTCTCTTATATTGATGAATTTTAATTAACTTTACTATTAAATAAGTTCTCGATACCATTTTTTTGAAGGAAAAAAATCACTCGAACTGACAAGTAGGTTCTTACAAAATTAAATAAATAAAAATATAACTTTAAGGCATAAAACGAAACCAAGTAAAAAGACTTAGCCCCGATTGAAGCAATTGTTTGAGCTCTTTTTTGATTTTTCTTCAAAAAAAGCGAGTGCGGAAAGCGGGAAATAGCTCCCCAAAAAAAAAATCCAAAATTAAATGTTTGAAACTCTAAGCTCTTTTATAATCGCTTCTGCAACTTTAGCAATTTCTCCTGGTCCTGACAATATTTTTGTGCTTTCACAAAGTATCGTACACGGAAAAAAATATGGCCTAGCAACCGTTTTTGGATTGATGACAGGATGTGTCGTGCATACAACATTAGTAGCCTTCGGAATGTCTGAAATTATACAACAAGAACCAACCTTGTTTTTTATAATCAAGTTATTTGGTGCAAGCTATCTGCTATACTTAGCCTATCAAGTTTATAAAAGTGATGCGAAAATCGCTTTTTCAACAGAAAAATCAACAGAAAATATTCCTGAAAAATCAACCCTGCAATTGTTTAAAAAAGGATTTTTTATGAATGTCTTAAATCCTAAAGTTACTATTTTTTTCTTAGCCTTTTTTCCGCAATTTCTGTTCTCTAAAACCATAGAAACAATTATTCAATTTTATATTTTAGGCGGTTTATTTATCCTAATCTCTACATTAGTGTTTTCAGGAATCGCTATTTTAGCTGGAGAAATATCAGCAAGTATCAAAAAAAACGCCCAAATAGGTGTGTACCTAAAATGGGCGCAAATTATTGTTTTTCTAGGAATCGCAATGTTGATTTTATTCTAATCATTATACATTTTCAGCAGAAATATTTGCCCAATTCTCTCCCGTTTTTATGCGGTGAAGTTGCATTTCTGAAACTCCAAACTGTTTTGCCAAAATCTTTAAACGAGTTCTTCTATTAGGATTGTTTAATTTTCGCTTTAGCAATTTTACCTTCGTTTCTGTAAGTTTGACATTCGTCGGTTTATGAACCTTATTTACATATTCAGGATTTGAAAATTGATGTATCTCCTTTTCACGTCTGGTAGTCCATTTTAAATTTTCAACACGGTTATCTTTCTTATCATAATTTAAATGAATCACATATAAATCATCCTCTTTTTTCTCTAGAAAACTTTCCGCAACTAATTTATGAACATATCGACTCGTTTGTTTACCGCTTTCTTTTTGTTTTAAAGGTAAATTTTGATATCCATTGATGAAATATTCCTTTACTAAAAATTCCTCTTCCTTTTTACAGTTGATTATTCTTCCGTAATTCGATATTTTAAATTTTTCTTTTTCAGAGATTTTATCGTCAAATACTAATTCTTTCCACTTTTCATTTCGGTAGTTTCGTATCATAATTTTTCAATATTTATCTGAACTTAAATAATAAAATAGCTTTTTATTATTTAAAACAAAATTACAAATTTTATTCTAATCTTATTTCTAATCTATTCGAAGTTGTTTTATAAACCACTAACTTTAACTAACTTTAACGTAATTTAACAAAGTCAATATAAAAATTAATCTATTTAAAATATTCAAAATACGTAAAATAGTCAAAATAGCCATTGCTTTTTACACATCGCTACTTGGCACAACAATTGTTTTATATAGTAAGTATAAATAGAAAAACTCAAACATCAATAATTAAAATGCTGTTTTTCAAATAATTAAACGTTTAAAAGTGCTTTTTGTATTTTTGTTTTAAAATATTTAAAAATCAAAATGCCACTATGACACCTAAATAAGCTATGAGCAAATCAAAAATAATACATTTAGACAATTTGTCACTTCAAGATGCTTTTAATGAAGATTCTGAATTAATCCCATTACTAACACCTGAAGATGAAGAATTAATAAACAAAGAAGAAATTCCAACAGAATTACCTATTTTACCATTAAGAAATACCGTATTATTTCCTGGAGTTGTAATCCCGATTACCGCTGGTAGAGATAAATCAATCCAATTAATAAAAGATGCCAATAAAGGCGATAAAACAATTGGAGTCGTCGCTCAAAAAGATATCGATACTGAAAATCCTGGTTTTGCTGATATTCATCAAACTGGTGTCGTTGCTAAAATTTTACGTGTCCTGAAAATGCCTGACGGAAATGTAACCGTTATTATTCAAGGAAAAAAACGATTCGTAATTGATGAAATTACACAAGAAGAACCGTACTTAAAAGCAAACGTTCATGAAGCTATCGAAGATAAAGAAGTTGAAGACGAAAAAGAATTTGAAGCAATTATAGAATCTATCAAAGAATTAGCCTTGGAGGTTATTAAAGAAAATCCAATGTTACCTTCTGAAGCTTCTATCGCTATTAAAAATATTCAATCCAATTCATTTTTGGTAAACTTTATTTCATCAAACATGGAATTAAGCGTTGCCAAAAAACAAGTCATTCTTGAAGAAGATAATTTAAGAGAACGTGCACTTTTAACATTAAGTAACTTAGATAAAGAACTTCAAAAATTACAATTACGTAACGATATTCAATCGAAAACTCGTTCGGATTTAGATAAACAACAACGTGAATATTATTTACATCAACAATTAAAAACCATTCAAGATGAATTAGGAGGCGTTTCTCATGACCAAGAATTAGAAGACATGAGAGCAAAATCTAAAACAAAAAAATGGAATAAAGAAGTTGCCAAAACATTTGAAAAGGAATTAAATCGTTTAAAACGAATGAATCCACAAATGGCAGAATATGGTGTGCAACGAAATTATTTAGAGTTAATGTTAGAATTACCTTGGAATATTTATTCTAAAGATAAATTTAATTTAAAAAGAGCTCAAAAAATATTAGATAGAGATCACTTTGGTTTAGAGAAAGTTAAAGAACGTATTATTGAACATTTAGCTGTTTTAAAATTACGTGGCGATATGAAATCGCCAATTATTTGCTTGTACGGACCTCCAGGAGTTGGAAAAACTTCGTTAGGAAAATCAGTGGCAGAAGCATTAGGACGAAAATATGTTCGTATGTCATTAGGTGGTTTGCGTGATGAAGCAGAAATTCGTGGACATCGTAAAACCTATATCGGTGCAATGCCAGGACGTATAATTCAAAATCTTAAAAAATCGGGAACGTCAAACCCTGTATTTGTTTTAGATGAAATTGATAAATTAAGCCAAAGCAATCAAGGAGATCCTTCGTCAGCAATGTTAGAAGTTTTAGATCCTGAACAAAATACTCAATTCTATGATAATTATTTAGAAGTTGGTTATGATCTTTCTAAAGTTTTATTTATCGCTACCGCCAATAATTTAGGGCAAATCCCTTGGGCATTGCGTGATAGAATGGAACTTATCAACGTTACTGGATATACGATTGAAGAAAAAACAGAAATTGCTAAAAAATATTTATTTCCAAAACAATTAAAAGAACACGGATTATTACCAAAACATTTATCAATTCGAAAAAAATTAATTGAAAAAATTGTAGAAGGATATACGCGTGAATCAGGAGTACGTGGTTTGGAAAAACAAGTCGCAAAAGTTGTTCGATTTGTTGCTAAATCAATAGCAATGGATCAGGAATATAATGTTGATTTAACAAGCGAAGACATTGAAAATATTTTAGGAGCTCCTCGTTTAGAACGTGATAAATATGAAAATAATAATGTCGCTGGAGTTGTTACAGGTTTAGCCTGGACAAGCGTTGGTGGTGATATTTTATTTATTGAATCGATTATTTCAAAAGGAAAAGGAGTACTTTCTATTACAGGAAATCTAGGAAAAGTAATGAAAGAATCTGCTACGATAGCGATGAAATATATCAAAGCAAATGCAGCAGATTTTGGAATTAATCCAGAAGTTTTAGAAAAAAATGATGTACATATTCATGTGCCAGAAGGGGCAACCCCGAAAGACGGACCAAGTGCAGGAATTACCATGCTGACGTCATTAGTTTCTGTATTTACACAACGTAAAGTTAAAGATAAATTAGCCATGACTGGTGAAATTACACTTCGAGGAAAAGTATTACCCGTTGGAGGAATTAAGGAAAAAATATTAGCAGCAAAGCGCGCAAATATTACCGAAATTATTTTATGTGCTGATAATAAAAAAGATATTCTAGAAATAAAAGAAAGTTATTTAAAAGGAATGAAATTTCATTATGTAACAGAAATGCACGAAGTAATCGATATAGCCTTAACAAAACAGAAAGTTAAAAAAGCTAAAAAACTAGCTTAAATTTTAATTTTTATTCATTGATATTTATTTGAGATGTTAAAATTATTTTAATAATTCAATAATAATTACTAAAGAATCGCTAAAAAATCACATAAAATTATCGAAAAATAAAAAGTAAAAAATTATTCTATAAAATTAGGATAATTAAAAAGTCTCTCCAAATCAATGGAGAGACTTTTTAAATGTAATATTATTAAAAATTCATAAAAGTATTGCATTATTCATGTTTATAAAAATGAAAAAAGTCATCTAAAAATAAAAATGATTATTATTTTCATCAAAAACTTATATAAATTACACCGATTCATATCAGATTTGACTAAAAAATATTTTTTTCTAAATTTAAGAAATAAATAACTTTAAAATTAGGAATTATTAAAAACATCTTTAAATCAATTAAAATTATTTTTATACACTATAGCATTAAAAAATCATAAAAGTCTCTAAATTTACATATTGATTAAAAGTCAAAAAAATGAATTATAAATAAATTATAAGTATTAAAAAGGTGCTTTTTTTGAGAAAATCATTTTTTCTTTAGTGATAGGGTGATAAAATGATAATGTATCAGAATGTAAATATAATCTATCAGATTTTTTACCATATAAATCATCTCCAAGAATAGGCGTGTTTAGCCCGAGACTATGCGCTGCATGTACTCGTAATTGATGAGTTCTTCCTGAAATAGGGTAGAAGCTAATTTTTGTTTTTCCATTTTTACGCTCTACGACTTCCCAATTTGTTTTCGCAGTTTTTCCATGTTCATAACAAACTAACTGTCTGGGTCTATCTTCTAAATCTACACGAAGTGGGAGGGTAATTGTTCCTGAATTTTCTGTTATAATTCCGTCTAATAGTGCGGTATATTTTTTTTGAACAGTTTTAGTTATAAATTGATTTTGTAAAATTTTATGAGCCTCTTTATTTTTTGCTAAAACTAATAAACCAGAAGTTGCCATATCTAAGCGATGCACAATAATAGGTCCTGAAATATTTTTAACTTGTTGTTTAATTCTTGTATACACAGAATCTTGAATATGAATACCAGGAACAGAGAGAAAATCAGCAGGTTTACAAATGACAATCAATTGATCATCTTCAAAAATAGTTTCTAATTCTTTTCCAATCGCTGGATTTTCTAACAATGGATTTGTATCCATTTCAATTCCTTTTAACATATGCGTTAAAATTGGCTTGCATTTCCCTTGGCAAGCAGGGTAGAATTGTTCATGCTTTCTAATTTCTTTATTAGGTGATTTGCCCCACCAAAATTCTGCCATTGCAATCGGTTTTAAATCATTTAAAAAGGCATATTGCAACAATTTAGGAGCAGTACATTCCCCTGAACCAGCAGGTAAATTTTGCACAGAAGTTTCTGAAAATAATTCTTTTAAATTTTTTGCTTCTTTTTTAATGTTTAAAAATTGATATTGTTCTGAAATATACACTTGTAAAGCAATAGACATTGCTTTATGTTTTTCTTTTAATAATTTTATTTCATCGGTAAAAACTAAAAGTTCCTCTTTTATAGGTTTTAATCTGTGTTTCCAGTAACGATTTACATTATTAAAAAAATGTTTTGCCTCTAAACTTTCTTTACTAAGCGTATTTTTTAAAATAAGATACGCTTCTTCGGATAATTCTCCGATTGCTTTTTCTCTTTTTAAACGTCTATTATTTTTAGCAATTTTTAAGGTTTCTTTTTTCTGATGAATATCGATAATTGCTTTTTCATTTTCTGAATTATACACGTTTATTAATTTTTGATATTCGGTATTTTCTTTTAATTTTTTAAGTTTACCATCAAATTTAATAAGATTATTTTTTTCTTGAAGATAGTAGGAGTCTTTAACAAGCATATCATATACTGGTGGAACAAATTTAAGATGTGTATTTGTTTCTCCTAATTTTCCAGATACTGCAGTGATATATCCAATTTCTTTTTGTTGATTTTCTACCACTAAAACTCCAAACATTTTTCCAATTGGTAGTCCTTTTTTTGAAGGGTCTATCCCAAAGTTATGATTAAAATCTGTTTGATTTTTTAAATAATTGATAACTTCTTTTGTTGCTAATTTACAGAGTGGGTGAGGTTCATAATAAAAAGGAAATGTAAATTTATTAGGAAGTTTTATATTGTTTATAGGACTAGAAAAATAGTGAAAATGTGTGTTCTTCAAAATAGGGTGACTGTTTTAAGCAAAAATATACTTTTTTTAAGAATATTTTTAGCAGTAAGCTTTAGTATTTTCTTTATAAAATATAAATAAACATTATTTTTTTACTCTTAAATTATTATTGAATAATCTTTAATCGATAAATTAATTTACAAAAGTATACTAAATAATATACTCTGTAAGTGTAATTAATTAATACGATACATATATAACTAAAAAAGAGTTACACAGTTACAACTAGTATAAAATTAGTTTAATTACTATTGTAAATAGCTGAGTCAGTAAACAAGTAATCTATTATTGTAAGACAATTAATTACAAATGTATGTTTTTTAGATAGGAGTAAAACTTATATTATTCTTAGAGTCTGTTTTAGTAAATTTCATTTAATTTAAAAAATTTGTAACAGAAAAATAAGAAATTGAATTTATATTTATTTCAGTTTTAGATCCTGATCCTGATTTAGGGTAATGTCGTTATTCCCTTTTTTAAATAGTTTATAACTTTTTTATAGCTAATAATTTACAGAATAGGTGAGGTGTGAGGGTAAAATATAGATTCTTAATTCTTAAGAAGGGAGTATACAATTGTATACGTTACATAAGTATACAGAATGTTATTTTATGAACACTATGATTCATTACAGATGTAAAACAATCATGACGACGATTGTAAACTAACTATTTTCGACTATGAATAATTGAAGATTACAAATGTAATACTAGCCAGAGAGGTATAAAGAATTATATCAGTATCAATAAGAACTTTTTTCTACTTAACTACTCAAATTAAATAGGCTAGAGTAGTAGAGGGCTATGTAATGTAGATGTAGTTCAAACTAACTTTAAGTTTAATCGTAAAACTAATAATATAATAAAAATAAGATATATAAATACTAATTTACTTACTTGTCAGAAAGTTAACGAGCAAGAGTGTGTTTTTACAGTTGTTTATTAATAAATCTTGGTAAATAATTAAGAATATTACTAAAATAATATAATCGTAATCAACAGGTAATTTTACGTTAGATTACATTTGTTAATAAGTGTGTTTTCTGATGTTGTGGTTGTATTGTTTACTATTGTAAACAAACGTTGTTGTTAACTTTAATGTACAAATGTAATAGTCTTTCTTAATAAACATCTACTGACTACTGATTCAAAAAAGTTATGCTGAATTTATTTCAGTTTATCTGTCTGATTTACTTACCAGTTTTATTACAATCTGAAATTCAAAAATAAAACATAACAATAATTAGTTTTGCTTGTTCTTAAAAGACAAAGTCTATCAAAATAATAAATATTTTTATAATTACAAAATAATATCAACAACCTGAACTTGATTTACCGTAGTAATTTTTAGCTTTTTTTTGATGATGTCAATTCGAGTGAGTGATTTTAATTTAATGATTAAAAGGAATTAAAAATTGTTCGAGAATTTGAGTTTTATATTTAGTGAATTTTGACGCTAAAAAGTTCTTCGATACAATTTTTTAGAAGAAAAAAAACACTAGAACTAACAGTTTATTTTTAATATTTTAACAGGCTCTTAGTGGATTCTAAAATAATAAGCTAAGAGCCTGTTTAAATTTCATCTGAAAAAAATATAGTGTCAAAAAATGACGGCAAGGGGTTAAAACCCCTTGTTAAAAGGAGCTGAAAATTACAAAAAAAGCTAAAAAATGTGGCAAATCAGGATGAGAAACTGAAATAAATTCAGTTTGACGCATTTTTATTTTTAAAACAAGGGGTTTTAACCCCTTGTCATGCCTATTTTGACGTTACAAAAATTTTTGGAATAAAATTTAAACAGGCTCTAACAAAAAAACTAAAAATAAGAGTATAAAATAAGATTTAAAATAGGAGTGAAGCAATATTTTAAACTAGCTTAAATAACTAACTAAAGAGAGTGTTTTAACCAAAAAAAAGACTGTCATTTTTGACAGTCTTTTTTTACTAAATCTAACTAAATATTTAAGTAAATTAAAATTGAAAACTACTCAACGTTTAAAAATGAGAAACGGTAACTAATACCAATATTTAAATACGGATTACTTAAATTTCCACCACGAGCTTTTACGTAGCCAAATCCAGCTCTTGCATTTAATTTATTGGTTAATTTATGATTAATTCCGATACTTGGTTTTACGATCAAACCTTCTCCTGTACTAATTCCACCACCGCCAGCAGCACCTGCTAGAACTTGTGCAAATACCGATGTTGTATTGTTTAAAAAACGAGCCGATTGCACTCCTAAACCAACAATTCCTTCGGCATAAGCACCTGCATCACCAAAATTAGCAAACGAAGTTTGACCCGCTCCGTAGATATATTTATTCAAAAATAAGTTTATTTGTAACGAAATTTGATGCATATTTTTATCAAATTCAATATCTTTTTTATTCTTATTTGTTGAAACAATTCTTGAAGCATTTAGATATAAATCTTGTTTTATAATAACCTCCAATCCTTTTAATTTTGCTGATGAAAAGCTTTTTTCAGGAGCAGCAGAACTAGGAGTAATTCCATCTTTATCAAGATAATATTTTAATCCAAAACCTAGTGTGTTACTTGAAAAATGAGCGTCAGGACTCATTAAAAATCCCTTATTGACTGATACATACATATTGTTGAATACTTTTTGTTCAATAGAGATATCAGGATATATTAAAAACCCACCTTTAGTTTCTACGCCGCCGCCGCCGCCAGCACCAATACCGAATTTAGCTAAAATATTTGTGCGATTTTTATTCATTGAAATATGGTATCCAGCACCTAGAAAAACATCCATATATCCCGCTTTAATTCCGTGATATGCACCATCAGCTTTTACAAAAAAGAACATATTTTTGTTAAAATAAGAGTTCAATTCAAAACCAGCTAATCGCATTGTTTTTCCTTTGTAATTCCCTTTTTTTACTGATAAATTATTCAAATGAACTAACAAAGAAATTCGATTACTAAGCGTGTTCCAAGATGTATTTTTTAGATTTTCAAAATCATCAAAATTAAAAATACGTTCTCGTTGTTTAAAATCAGCTGTTTCAAAAGATAACGGTATTTGAATAGCAACATTAAATTGATGATTTTTAATAGCTCCTTTGTCAAAAAAATTAACATAACTATATCCTGCTGTTGTTGAGAAATAGCCGAAATTATATCCTAAATTTAAGTGTGGTAAAATAAAGGCACCACCGCCATCTGGAGCTGATGCACCGCCACCACCACCAAGATGAACTCCCGCATCAACAAACATATTTTTGCTGATTTTTTGTTGAATTCCAGCATTGATTCCCAAGGTAAAAAAACCACCACGAATACCCGTTACGGCTCCGTAAATACCAAGACCAGCATAACTCCAATCGTTTAGTTTTAGGTTGTAATGAATCCCTGTGAATCCCATATTTTTTTCATCTTTTCCTTTGTTTTTAGGCATTTTTATAGATAAAAAATCAACAGCTCCAAAACCTATTTGGGTTTCTTTTTCGGGGATTTTTTGATTTTTTATATAAATTGTTGCTTGATTTACTTGATTCCTGTTCGTGCTTATGTTCGTGTTTTGAGCGTAAAAAAAATGAACACTCATAGCAAAAAAGACTACAAGTGTTCGTTTAAAATAGCTAAAACATTTTGAAATTTTCAATAACATCAAATTATTTTTATTTTATTTATTTTTTATAAAATTCATGAATTTATCATGATTAATCGTGAATTTTTTGACGTGTTCCATCAACATAAGAAGCTACAAAAGCATCACTAATTCCAAGTTTAATCAATTCTTTTTTAAGTTTTTTAGCTTCATTTAATGTGGTAAATAAACCTAAAGAATATTTAAAATAACCGTTATCAGAAGTAACTATTGAAGGAATTGTTTGCGTTGATAATAAAGGGAATCTATTTTTTTGGAATACACCAATTTGAACAGAATAAATAGTTTCACCAGCAGTGTTTGTGCTTACTTGCTCAATAGTTTGATCTAAATTTTCTGAATTAATTCCAGTTCTCTGGTTGTCCTCAGTGTCATCGCCATTTCTTAAAGCTCTGATATTTGCTCTTTCGATACTGTCTAAAACACGACTATTTTCGGTGCTTTTTATCATTGCAATTTTATCATCAGTAAAAGAAGAAGACTCATTACTTAGGTTGTAAAAATAGTAGCAAGCACCAAGTGAAAGTCCTAATAATATTCCTAAAACCATTGACGTTGTTTTGTATTTACTTTTAAGTTCGGTTAATTTTTCCTGAACTTCTGTTAAATCGTCTCCTGATTCCTCTTTTTCTTCTTGAATTTCGGCTAATTCTTCTTGAGCTTTTATTAATTTTTCTTCAACATCTTGTCTTTTTAGTTGAAATTCTTTTAGATTTTTACGAGTCCTATTTAGTTCATTTTCAGATTCTTGTCTTTTTAAATTTGCTTGATTTAAATCGTTTTGCAACCTTTCGATTCTATTTTTATCTTCTTCTATTGACATATTTTATTATTTTTTATTATTTATGATGATGTTATTATTTCTTGTTTTTTTATACTGATAATCACTGTTTTAGAAGTAGGTGTATGACTACCTTTGGCTTTACTTTTAATAGGAACTAACACATTTGTTTCTGGAAAATAAGTGGCAGTACATTGTTTTGGAATACTATAAGGAATCACTAAAAATCCTATTGCGTGTCTTTTTTCTCCTTGAAAATGGCTTGTTAAATCGACTTTATCTAATTTTTTCAATCCTTGTTTTTCCATATCTTCAGGATTCATAAAGACAACTCTTCGTTCGTTTAAAATTCCTCTATAACGGTCATTTAAACCGTAAATAGTGGTATTGTATTGGTCGTGTGTACGAATGGTCATCATCATAAAATGATTTTCATTTAGCGTAATATCCGAAGGTAAATTTGTGGTAAAATTGGCTTTTCCTGTTGCTGTTGGGCTAAAATTATTATCTCTTGCGTTGTTTGGCAGATAAAAGCCTCCTTTTTTACGCACTTTTTGATTATAATTTTCAAAACCAGGGATTGTTGCTTCAATTTTATCACGAATTAAATCGTAATTTTCGATGAGTGCTTTCCAATCGATATTGGTATTTTTCAAAGTTGCTTTTGCGATACCAGCAACAATGGCGGGTTCGCTCAATAAGTATTCCGAAGAAGGGTTTAAATGTCCGTTTGACTGATGCACAACACCCATTGAATTTTCTACGGTAACGAATTGGTCTCCAGATTTTTGTGTATCTTTTTCTGAGCGTCCTAAACAAGGTAAAATCAGGGCTTGTTTTCCGTGAATTAAATGACTTCTGTTTAATTTTGTTGATACTTGAACTGTTAAATCACAGTTTTCCAATGCTTTGGCGGTAAATTCGGTATCAGGAGTTGCGGAGATAAAATTCCCACCCATTCCTACAAAAATGCGTGCTTTTTTCTCGTGCATCGCCTCGATAGAAGCTACAACATCGTATCCGTGTTTTCGTGGTGCTTTGAATTGAAATTCTTTTTCCAAGCTATCTAAAAAGCTATCTTGTGGTTTTTCCCAAATTCCCATGGTTCGATCTCCTTGCACGTTGGAATGTCCTCGAACAGGGCAAGTTCCTGCACCTTTTTTCCCGATACTTCCTTTTAAAAGGAGTAAATTTACGACTTCACGAATATTATCAACAGCATTTTTATGTTGCGTTAATCCCATTGCCCAACAGATAATTATTTTATCATTATTGATAATCATATCCGTTGCTTTTTGAATAATTTCTAGGGATAAACCTGTTTGTGGTAGTAATTCGGGGATTGAATATGTATCTAAATCGGCTAAAAAATCTTCTAAACCAGCAGTTTTTTCTTTTATAAATTGATGATTAAAAACGCCTCCTTTTTCTTCTTCTTGTTTTTTCATCAATTTTAAGATGATTTTAAGCAAAGCTACGTCTCCGTTAATTTTTACTTGAAGAAAAAGATCTGTTAATTTTTCGCCATCGCCAAGCCATTTCAATGGGTTTTGCGGGTCGATATAATTCATCAAACCGACTTCTGGCAATGGATTAACCGTAATTATTTTACCGCCATTTTTTTTAGTTTGATGTAGGGCAGTTAGCATTCTCGGATGATTTGTTCCTGGATTTTGCCCGATAACAAGTACTAAATCTGCGTGATTAAAATCATCTAAAGTAACGGAACCTTTACCAATTCCGACAGTTTCAGAAAGTCCGCTACCGCTACTTTCATGACACATATTAGAGCAGTCAGGCATGTTATTTGTTCCAAATTTTCGAACAAATAATTGATATAAAAAAGCCGCTTCATTACTTGTTCTTCCTGAGGTATAGAAAATGGCTTCATCAGGAGATTTCAAATTATTTAATTGATTTCCGATAAGTTTAAAGGCATCTTCCCAAGAAATTTCTTCATAATTATCGCTTCCTTCTTTAAGAATCATTGGATGTGTAATTCGTCCACTTTTTCCAATTTTATAATCTGACCATGCTGACATTTCTTGTACGGAATGTGTCGCAAAAAACAGGGGAGAAACCCTATTAGTGGTCGCTTCTTCGGCGACTGCTTTTGCACCATTTTCACAATATTCTGCTAAAAAAGCTCTTTTTTCATCAGGGTCTGGCCAAGCACAACCAGGGCAATCAAAGCCATCTAATTGATTGATGTTTTTAAGTAAACTAATCCCTCGGACAACGCCTGTTTCAGAGAAAACATGGCTCAATGCCGATTTTATTGCTTTTGTACCTACGGCTTTTGTTGGTACGTCAATAAGCTCAATACCTGTTAGATTTTCAGGAGGTTGTGCGTGTATTTTTGTAGTACTATTTTTATCATTCATAATTTATATATTGAGGATTTGCGTACACGGTCATTTTATTATTTCTACTAAAACCGATTAAGCAAATCCCGAATTCTTTTGCAAAGTCAACCGCCAAAGAAGAGCAGGCGGAAACAGCGATAATAATCGGAATTTTCGCAAAAAAAGCCTTCGAAACAATTTCATAAGAAACACGTCCGCTAACGAGCATGTAAGTTGCTTTTTTAAGATTTTTTTGCTGGATTAAATCACCAATACATTTATCAACAGCGTTGTGTCTGCCGATATCTTCTTTAATTGTTAAAAGTTTCTTTTCATCATTAAATAACGCACACGCATGACTACCGCCTGTTACTTTAAATAATTCCTGTAAATTATTCATTTTCAAGAACATATCAAATGTTATGTCAATAAATTTATTTAATTTAGAATAATGTAAAGAAGTGGTGTTTTTAGAATTTTCATTACTGTTTTTATGATGGTTATCAAGTGGTTTATCGGTTGTTTTTAAGTCTTTTAACTCTTTTTTTCCACAAATTCCACAAGAAGAAACCGATAAAAGTGTTCGTTTATTTAAGTATCCTTTTCGTATTTTTTCTTTAGGGATATGAACGTTTAAAATTGCGGAAAAATCCTTGTTTTCTTCCTCGATATTTATAGTTAATTCATCACTACTTTTATAAATATCTTCTGCGTATAAAAGCCCTCTAATCAAATGCTTATCGTCACCAGGAGTTCTCATTACAACGGTATATGATTCCTTATTTATATTAATTTGAAGTGGTGCTTCGATAACCAGAGAATCATCTACTTCTAAAGAAGAATTTTCTGATAATTTTATAGCTTGATAAACGCTTGATTTTTCCTTTAATTTTTCCATGTATCACACAAATATACTCAAAATTTTTTAAAATAAATAAGCCGTTATTTAGCTATATTTTACCTTAATTTTTGATGATTTCAGCTCCGTTATTTCATTATCAAAAAAATAAAAAAAACGCTGAATCATCAAAATAAAAATCATCAAAAACCTTTAAAAAACAGCGCAAAATTAGGCGATTTTAGAACAGTTAATTATCAGTAGTTCGTCCTTACTATTTGTTGTAAAAAACAAGTAGGTATTACCGCCGTCTTTTAGTTTTGTTTCGGTTCTAATTTGCGCTACAGTTTTGGGAAAATTACGTGTCGTGATATTTGCTTTTTCTAATTTTAAAAGACTCAAAATACGCTTTATTTTCTTTTTTTGATACGGATAAATAGCCTCAATTTTAAAGGTTCTTCCAGGGAAATTTTCAACAATTTTTTCGGAAGTATAAAGGTGAGAATGTTGTGCTATTTTACCAACTTCGTAACTGTTTGAAACTTCATTAAAACCGCCCGATTTTAAAATAGCCGTATTTGGTTCGTATAAAAAATTAATCGGATTAATATACGGTTTTATAGTTTTTTTATTTAAGGGAAATGATAGTGTTTGTTCTTTGTTTTTCAGTAAGTTAACTGTATGTATCTCAACTATTGATTTAGTGTTTTTTTGCAATAAAAAAAGCAGCTCTTTTACCTCGTTATTTACAGCGATAACGTGTATTTCCTTTACATGTTTTAATGAATTCAAGGTGGCAGAAATATCTAGCATCGGTGAATTTTTAATTAAAATAGTAGGGGATTTTGTAAAGAGAAAATCAAGATTTTCAGGCACATTTGGTAAGCAATCTTTCAATAAAAAAACTTTTCCTTTTACCTCATCTCTGCGAGAAGGATCAATATAAATACAATCGAATTTTTGAGTCGAATTTTTTAAATAATCCAATCCGTTTACCGCAACTGTTTGAATGTTTTTAACACCCAATTTCTGATAATTATAAGCAACTATTTCTGATAAATTTTCATTGATTTCTGCATGAATAACCTGCGTAAATATTTTGGAAAAAAAGTACGCATCAACACCAAAACCACCTGTAATATCAAGTAACGATTTAGGACTGTTTTTGGGCTTGTTTTCAGTTCCGATATCAGCAAAAATATTGTTAAGTAAAGTAGCCTTATAATTGGCTGTTATTTCTGAAGAAGTTTGTTCAATACTGATTTTAGCAGGATAATAAATATCCGAAGTTTTAAACCAAGTAGGAAGTTTATTTTTTGATTTTTGCTTGGCAATAATCTGATTCGACAATTCTTGAATCGTAATACCATCAAATGGACTTCCTTTTAAAATTAGTTTTGTGATATCAGAATTTAAATTTTCATCAATAAAACTTTGCGATGCTTTTTGTAATATCTTGTTATTCACTATTTTTTCACTGTTTTTACTGATTTTTTTAACGCTAAATTTTATATAAAAATTACAAAAAAAACAAAATTATACTATTTTAAAGTAAATAAAGTAAAAACAGCCTTGAATTATTTTTTATTTATTAAATTTATAACCTATAAACTTAAAATATAAAAACATGAATAAAGTTTTTTTAACAGCAATTATTGCGTTTGCATCACTTTCTGCAAGTGCACAATTTTATGTATCGGCAAGTAGTGGTTATTCTTTTTCGGCAGTAGAATCAAAAATGGGAACTAAAACAACACTTGGTGGTGTTGAAAATACCTATGGTAGTTATGGAGAAGGTACACACGCACAAGTTCGTGGAGGATATTTTTTTAATGATAAATGGGGAATTGAAACAGCAGTCGGATATTTACACGGAGCAGATCAAACATCAATCTTAGTAGATATTCCTGGACAAACTTTTGTAGATGTAAAATCAAGAGGTAGAGCTTTTGGATTGTCAATTTCTACCGTGTATAACATCACCGAACATTTTTATGGACGTGCAGGAGCATTAACCAAAATAGCTGGTAAAACAGAAGTTGTAGGGAAAATAAAAGCCGATTTACCAGCAGCTTTATTAAATCCATTAGCACCAGCAGGAGCAACTGCCCCTTTAGATATCGATTTAACCAGAGAATTTAAAGGAAGATTTCCTATCGGATTTATTGGAGCAATTGGATATAAACATGAAATCTTGAAAAACTTACAAGTTTTTGGAGAAGTTGAATATTTAGGAATTAGTGTAACTAGAAATACTTCTGAAATTAGTGATTTCTCAGCAACTTTAGCAGGAGCTAGTAAAACTAGAGAAGAATTATTACAAGTGATAAACGCAAAACCAGTATTAAAAGCAAGTTTTGGACAATTATTACCTTTAATCAATGATAAAATTAATTACGAAGATTCATTAACGTTACAAGAAGCACAAGCGCAAGATCCTTTAGCGACAAAGGAATTATCGCAAACAGTTCCGTATTCTTCTTGGGGATTAAATTTTGGATTTACCTATACTTTTGGAAATGGTAAAAAGAAAGAAGCAGAAGCTAAAATCTAATCAAAAAAAGTAAAAGAGTAAAAAAGATAAGAGTATAAAAGTTTATTATAAAAAACGAGTAACTAAAAAGTTACTCGTTTTTTCGTTTCTCAAACGTTTTTAAACTCAATCAAAATATTTAAAAAAAGATGATTAGTCAGTGCCTGGTAGTAAATTTTACAAAGTACACTTGTATAAAGTAAGCAATACTGGGTCTTAAAAAGTACGCTTTGCTACAACCCAAGTAGCTTCTGTAGTGCGTGTTTTCTTCAATTTACCCCGAAAAAAACACTCAAAAAAAGGGGTTGGCACTCGCTCTAATCATCCTAAATATTAGGCTAACATAGTAAGCCAATTTGTTTCTTGAATTTTACTGTCTAATTCTCTAAAATTTCTTGCGGTAACGTCCATCTCTGTTTGTAATTTCTTAATGTCGATAGTTGTTTTAAGATTCGCATCGCCACTATTGTTTACTTGTGCATCGTATCTGATATTTCGTAATTTTTCAGACAACATCTTTAAGGCATCTCTTTTGGCAAGTGCTTCCATCAATGTTCCTTGTGTAGCAACTAATGTTTGATTATTGGTTTTATTAATCCGAATAACTAAAAATTGTAAATCTTGAATTGCTTTTCGCAATTGTGCTAGTAATTTATTCGGATTCTCTTGAGGAAGTTTATCACCAGAAACAATTAATACAGGTCTAATTCTGTTTTGTAATTGCTCGATTTTTTTCATTAAATCGGCTCTTAATAAAAGTCCTTCGGCAAGTTTCATTTCTTTATGAATTGCGGTGTTTTCTGTATTTTTGGTGATATCGTTCATTATCGTTCCTATTTTTTCCTGTTTTTTTTGATAAATAATTTTAAATGATACTTGCTTTTATCATTCTATCATTTCCTTGAAAATCTTTTTTAAGTTCGATGTTTTTAAACCCTTTTTCAGATAACATTTCCATGGTTTCTTTGCCTAAATATTGATTAATCTCAAAAAATAATATCCCATTTTTTGAAAGATGCTTTTTTGCCAAATCAGCAATTTTATCATAAAAAATAAGCGGATTTTCATCCGTAACAAACAAAGCTAAATGCGGTTCATTTTCCAATACATTTTTGTTGATTTCGGCTTTTTCTAATTCTCGAACATACGGCGGATTTGAAACAATAATATCAAAAGTTATTTTAGCATTGATAAAGTTCAAATTATCCGTTTTTAAAATATCCTGCTTTATAAATTGAATTTCAACATTGTTGATTTTAGCATTTTCTTGGGCAGTTTTTAAAGCTTCTTCGGAAACATCAATTGCAGAAATATCAAAATCAGCTAAATGCTTTTTCAAACTAATCGGAATACAACCTGTTCCAGTTCCGATTTCTAAAATAGAAAAATCAGAAATAGAAGACGCAGTTTTTAAATTTTGAACCTCATCTAAAATCCATTCGACTAATTCTTCGGTTTCAGGACGTGGAATTAAGGTGTTTTTATTCACTAAAAAAGGAAATCCGTAAAATTCGGTGTTTCCTAAAATATATTGAATCGGTTCTTGATGTTGTAATCTTTTTAACGCATCTTTTAAAAGAACGTGCTTTTCTTCGGATATTTTAAAATCAGGTTGCATCAACAAATCGATGCGTTGTAAATCCAAATAAGATTCCATCAAATAAAAGAAAAAAGTGTCAATTTCCGTTTGTGGATAAATTTCCGATAATTGCGTTGTAAAATCAGTTTTAAAATGGTGTAATTTCATAAATTAAAAAACAAACAGGAAAAAGTGAAAAGTAAATAAAAAGTAAAAAATTAACTTAATTTTGTAAAACACAAAATTACTGAAAATAAGTATAAATAAATATAAAAATCATGAAAAAAGAAAGCAATATTAAACGTAAAAATTTCGTTTTAATCACAAGTTTATTGATGCTTTTAACAACAAGTTGTGCAATTCAAGAAAAACCAATTTTTCTAAAAGTAGATACTATAAAAGTAGCTTCTATCGCTTTGGATACCATTCGATTAAATGCCAATGCTTTTTTTAAAAATCCGAATGATATCAGTGGAAAAATTTCGACTGATGCCATAAAAGTTTTCGTAAATGATACCGAAATAGCAACCGTTTCTTCCGAAGAATTTAAAGTTCCCGCAAAAAAAGAATTTTCAATTCCCTTGAATGTGAAGATTCCTACCAAAAGAATTTTTGAAGAACTTCATAAGTTCAAAAATCAACAAGAAAATAAGCAGGAACATAACAATAATCAAATTAATGCAATTTTAGGCGGATTATTAAATTCATTTATCAATAAAAACGTAAAAGTGCAGTTTAAAGGCGATTTACGCTACAAAGTTTTTGGATTTTCGCGAAAATACGCTATCGACAAAACAGAAAGCATCCAACTTAAATTTTAGCTTAACTTTTAGAATTTTTTATATTTTAGAATTTTTAAATATTATTGAAATGAAACTCTTGAATCTTGAAAAATAAGGAAAAAAATAACGAAAATCAGCAACACGAAAAACAAGACGAAAAATATATAAAACGCTGTTTGCAATTAGCAAAAAATGGTATCGGAACAACACGTCCAAATCCATCAGTTGGAGCAGTAATCGTATATCAAAATAAAATTATTGGCGAAGGATTTACAAGTCCGTATGGTGGAAATCACGCAGAAGTAAATGCAATAAATTCGGTAAAAGAGAAAGACAAAAAACTTCTAAAAAAAGCAACCATTTATGTAACGCTCGAACCGTGTTCGCATTTCGGAAAAACACCGCCGTGTGCCGATTTAATTGTTGAAAATCAATTATCAAAAGTCGTTATCGGTTGCCTAGATACCAATAGTTTAGTCGCTGGAAAAGGAATCGAACGCTTGAAAAATGCAGGAATAAAGGTAACTGTTGGCGTTTTAGAAAATCAATGTAAAAAACATCATAAACGATTTTTTACCGTTCAAAATAAAAAACGTCCATACATTATTTTAAAATGGGCAGAAACTGCAGACGGTTTTATCGCTCCGCTAAAAAGAAATGAACAAAAACCTGTTTGGATTTCGAATCCGTATTCGCAACAAATTGTACACAAAATACGAAGCAAAGAACACGCAATTCTTGTGGGTACAAATACCGTTATTCAAGATAATCCATCGCTAACGGTTCGCAGTTGGTCGGGAAATAATCCTGTGAGAATTATCTTAGATAAAAATTTGAGAATCCCGTTAAATGTAACCGTTTTTGATAAAAAAGTAAAAACAATTATCTTAACCGAAAAAAGAACAAAAAAACAAAAAGAACAAGCTGAGGTTTTATCCGAAGAAAAAAAAGAAACTATTATTTATGAATATATTAATTTTTCATCAAAAAAAATAGCAACGCAAATTTGTGACGTTTTACAAAAACATAAAATACAATCTGTAATTATTGAAGGCGGAACAAAAACACTCCAAACTTTTATTGATGAAAATATCTGGGACGAAGCACAAATTTTTATCGGTGAAGAAATATCCTTCGGAAAAGGCGTGAAAGCACCGAAATTATCCGCAGAAAAAATACAATTGATCAAAAAAGAAGATATCAAAAATGATGTTTTAAAAATATACACAAATATTTAAAAAAACAAGTTAAAAAAAACAAGGGGTTTAAACCCCTTGTTCACTGAATGTTCACTGAAAATTAGTAATAACTAAAATATAAATGAAAACAATAAAAAATATAATTTTTGATTTTGGTGATATTTTTATCAACCTAGATAAACAAGCAACATACAAAGAAATGGCGAAATTAGGCGTAACAACTATTTCGGAAGATATGATGCAAACCTATTATCAATATGAAATGGGTTTAATTTCTACGGATGAATTTATTGCTTTTTATCAACATAAATTTCCGCAATTAAATCGTACCGATTTAATAAATGCTTGGAATGCCATTTTATTAGATTTCCCTAAAAATAGATTCACGTTTTTAAAAGAACTTTCAGCATCAAAAAAATATAGATTATTCCTATTAAGCAATACCAATGATTTGCATATTTCATGGATTCAAAATAATTGGGGAACAGAATTATATGAAGAATTTAAAAACTGTTTTGAACAATTTTATTTATCGCATGAAATAAATTTTAGAAAACCAAACGCCAATATTTATGAATTTGTTTTAAATGAAAATAATTTAAAAGCTTCTGAAACTTTTTTTGTCGATGATTTAAAAGAAAATACGGAATCAGCACAAAAATTAGGCATTCAAACTTGGAATTTAATCCCTGGAAAAGAAGATGTAATTTCGTTATTAGAAAGATAAAATAAAAAAATAGAATGACGAATGACGTACCTCATCATCAGTATTTTAATATCAAGTTTGCTGTTTGTAATATTCAAATTATTTGACGTTTTTAAAATCAATACTTCACAAGCGATTGTTGTAAATTATCTAATTGCATTCTTATTAGGGATTCATACATCAAAAAAAACAGTGATTATTTTAGAAATATCGCAACAAAATTGGTTTACGGGGGCGTTTATTCTAGGAATTTTATTTATTCTTATTTTTAACGTAATGGGAATTACCGCCCAAAAAAATGGCTTAGCAGTTGCTTCAATAGCAGGAAAAATGTCCGTTGTTATCCCGATTGTTTTGGGCGTTTTTCTATACAATGAACAACTTGAAACAATCAAAATAATAGGGATTTTATTCGCCTTGATTGCCGTATATTTAGCATCCGCAAAAAGCGATACAAAAACCATATCGCTAAAAAATTTGCAATATCCGATATTGTTATTTATCGGTTCGGGAATAATTGATGCTAGCTTGAAATATATGCAAAGTTCAACAGTTTCCAAAAATGATGTTCCATTGTTTTTAGCTACAATCTTTGGTTTCGCTTTTATCTTCGGATGTTTTTTTATGATACTAGAATTTATCAAAGGAAAACTTAAAATTCATTGGAAAAATATCGTAGGTGGAATTGCTTTAGGAATCCCGAATTATTACGCCATGGAATTTCTACTAAAAGCTCTCCAAACAGAAGGTTTAGAAAGTGCTACAGTATTTACCATTAATAATGTATCCATCGTTATTTTAACAACCGTTTTTGCCCTGATTTTCTTTAAAGAAAAATTAATTGTAAAAAATTGGATAGGAATTATAGTGGCTATTATCAGTATTTTAGTAGTCGCATCGGCATAAGCATAAATTATAAGAAAGAGATTAAAGCAGTAGAAAATAAAATTATGAGTGATATAAATAATACAGCAGAAAATAAAATAAAAGATACCTATAAAACAATCGATATTTCATCTGAAGAAACTCTTTTTAAAGATAGAAATAGTAAATTCTTCGGATATGCTTTTCCTGTGTCATCCGAAGAAGAAGTTAAAGAAGCAATAGAAGTATTACGAAAAAAACATCATACCGCACGTCATTTTTGTTATGCTTGGCAATTTGGAATTGAAGCAGAAAAAATGCGTTTCAGAGCAAATGATGACGGAGAACCAAGTAACTCGGCAGGAATGCCTATTTATGGGCAAATTCAAGCTTTTGATGTGACAAACATATTAATTGTGTCTGTTCGTTATTTTGGCGGAACAAAACTAGGCGTAGGCGGATTGATAAACGCTTACAGAACCTCAGCAAAAATGGCGTTGGAAATTGCTGATATCAAAGAAAAAACAATCGATATTGAATATCAATTAAATTTCGGTTATGATATGATGAATAAAGTACAGCGTGTTGTAAAAGAACGAAACTTAAATATCACAGCTCAAAAACTAGAAATGGATTGTCAATATATAATATCGGTTCGTAAAAAAGACGCACAAACAGTTTTTGATATTTTTGATAATCTGTTTAAAGTAAGTATTAAAAGAATTGAGGAGTAAATAAAAAGAAAAAATGAAATTAAAAATATCTACATCTTTAAGCTGTTTAGCCTTAATATTGATATTAACGAGTTGTGGCGCTAATAAACCTAAAATTCATCATCTAACTGAAGCAGAAATAAAAACATACAGAAACGCTCAAAATTACACGGTAAAACTTCCCGAAAATTGGAAAGCAGTTGCCGATCATGATTTTGTAACATATACACCTAAAAATCTAGGCGCTATCTTTTATAAAAATACCGTTCGAATATTTAATATTACGCCTAAAAAAATAGGAAGCGAAAAAATAACACTTCAAAAAGTTACAGAAGATTATATTAATCATCATTTTACGCAAAAAGAAGTATCGCTCCAAGAAGTAACTAAACATCAAACTAGGTTTGGTACAACCTACGTACAGCACTATAAACACGATTGGAATTCGGTAAATTACGACACAATAAGATTCTTTTTTGAAGTAAAAGGGAATTATTACACGTTTACGTATTCTTCCGAAGAAAAATATCAACAAAAATACCAAGCAGATGCCGATTTAATTTTCAAATCATTAGCGTTTAAATAATAAATAAAATAAACAAACGACGTTACAATACAATATATACGTACCGTGAATACCAAACAATACCATCATGAAAAACCCTATTATATTTTTCTCATTACTGATATCAGCAAATATAATAGGGTATGTGTTTAATATCATTATTAGTAATTTTTGGGATAAACGATATAAACACGACACAAACATCTCTAAGAAAGAAGTACTGTATTCTTTACTAATATTATTGATAAACATTCTTATTGCAGTTCCTGGTTATATATTATGGCAAATAGATATCATAACTTTTTCCTCGGATAATTTTATAACATCCTTTATAGCGCTTTTTATATTGATGGATTTTTTAATGTACATATTACATTGGTGTTCTCATAATATAAGTTACTTAAATAGGATTCACGCAAAACATCACGAACATACTATTAAATTCAATGCTGTTAGTTTGTATTATATGTCGCTTTGGGAAGCTGTCTTGTTTGGTTTGTTGTTGACTATGGTATCAATATTATTTTCATTTAATTTATATAGTTTTATAGTATTTCTTGTTTTTAACTGGCTTTACGGAGTCATTACACATTTAAACGTACAAAAAGAAAAAGACCTTTTGATATTCACAACAAACAGTTTTCATCAGAAACATCATCAATTAAACTATCGTAATTATGGATTTTATACTGTTTTTTGGGATAAAATATTTAAAACGATAAAAAAATAGGAGTGTGCACTGTTTTTTATCATTTAAAAAATCCAATAAAAACAAGAACTTATATTTTTTAATTTTACGAAATCCGTAACAACTCTCGGAGAGGTATTTTAAATACTGTAAAAAATAAGGCTAAAAACTAAGAATATCATAATTTAGAAGCTGGTGAAATATTTAACTTACTTAAAATCAAAGGTGTTTATAGGTTTTTAAGATTAAACATCGTAAATTTGCACGCCTTTTTACGAGAACAGATTTAACAAAGGCAGCAAACAAATTTATATTTTAATTCTCTTTTATATTGATATCGCTAAGAATCTGATCAATAGAAAGATACAAAAACTAGTTCAGACATGTCTGAAGAAAAAAACACAGCTGCTGAAGCAGTAACAGTAAACCCAGCAGAATTTTTAGCAACATTTAACTGGCATAAATACGAAGAAGGTATTGATGAAGTTGATGAATCTAAATTACAAGAATTCGAAAAAGCGTTAGAAGGAACAGTAGGTTTCGTAAATGAACGTGATGTTATCGAAGGAACCGTTACAAGAATTACTGATAGAGATGCAATTATCGATATCAACTCTAAGTCAGAGGGAGTAATTTCTTTAAACGAATTCCGTTACAATCCAGGTTTAAAACTTGGAGATAGTGTTGAGGTATTAGTTGACAAAAGGGAAGATGCTTCTGGTCAATTAGTATTATCTCACAAAAAAGCACGTGTTATTAAAGCATGGGAACGTGTTAATAATGCACATGAAACTGGTGAAATCGTTAACGGTTTTGTTAAGTGCAGAACTCGTGGAGGTATGATCGTTGATGTATTTGGTATTGAAGCTTTCTTACCAGGATCTCAAATTGATGTGAAGCCTATCCGTGATTACGATCAGTATGTAGAGAAAACTATGGAATTCAAAGTTGTGAAAATCAACCACGAATTTAAAAACGTAGTAGTATCGCATAAAGCGTTAATTGAAGCTGATTTAGAAGATCAGAAGAAAGAAATCATCGGTCAATTAGAAAAAGGACAAGTATTAGAAGGTGTTGTTAAAAACATTACTTCTTATGGTGTCTTTGTTGATTTAGGTGGTGTTGACGGTTTAGTTCATATTACTGATTTATCTTGGTCTCGTATTAACCACCCGAATGAGGTTGTTGAATTAGATCAGAAATTAAATGTTGTAATTTTAGACTTTGACGATAACAAATCTAGAATTCAATTAGGTTTAAAACAATTATCTTCTCATCCTTGGGAAGCTTTAAATACTGATTTAAAAGTTGGTGATAAAGTTAAAGGAAAAGTTGTTGTTTTAGCTGATTATGGTGCTTTTGTAGAGGTTGAAGAAGGTGTTGAAGGTTTAATTCACGTTTCTGAAATGTCTTGGTCTACTCACTTACGTTCTGCGCAAGATTTCGTAAAAGTTGGTGATGAGGTTGAAGCTCAAATTTTAACTTTAGACCGTGAAGACCGTAAAATGTCTCTTGGTATGAAGCAATTACATCCAGATCCTTGGACTGATATTACTACTAAGTACCCTGTAAACTCTAAGCATACTGGAACTGTACGTAACTATACTAACTTTGGTGTGTTTGTTGAATTAGAAGAAGGAATTGACGGATTAGTGTATATCTCTGATTTATCTTGGACTAAGAAAATTAAGCATCCTTCTGATTTTGTTACTGTTGGTGATAAATTAGAAGTTCAAGTATTAGAATTAGACGTTGAGAACCGTAAGTTAAACTTAGGTCATAAGCAAACTCAAGATAACCCTTGGGATGCTCATGAAGCTACGTATGCAATCGGATCTACTCACGAAGGTTCTATCAAGGAAAAGAATGATAAAGGTGCAACTGTAACTTTTGCAGATGGTATCGAAGCTTTCGCTCCAACTCGTTTCTTAGAAAAAGAAGACGGTTCTAAATTAGAAAAAGGTGATGCTGTAAAGTTCATCGTTACTGAATTTAGTAAAGAATACAGAAGAATTGTTGTTTCTCATACTTCTCTTTTCAAAGAAGAAGAAAAGAAAAACATCAAGGCTGCTGCTAAAAAAGCTGCTGACGTAGAAAAAACTACTTTAGGAGATATTGGTGGATTAGCTGAATTAAAAAGAAAAATGGAAGGGAAATAATATTTCTTTATCATAAACTCTTAAAACCCGTTACGAAAGTAGCGGGTTTTTTTAATGTTGTTTTTATGTAAAAAAAATTAAATTAGTAAATTAGCTTTAAATGAAATATATCACCTTAATAATATCTATTATTATTTGTTTTTCTTGTTCATCGGATGACCAAACCCCGACTATTGAACCAAACTCAAAACCTGGAACTATAAAGATTGATGATATTGTTTTAGACGGACCAAAAGTTACTATAAATTGGAGTGATGCTGAAGATAAAGATGGTGACCAAATATTTTATAAATTATATGTAAATTCAATACTTATCACAGAAACTACGGAATCTATCAGTTCTACAGTCTTCGCATATAATGAAGATTATGTAGGTAGAATAATCGGTACAGATAAAAAAGGAGGAACAACTGAGGTTCGTTTTAAATTTTCAAGCTCCAAAAGTAAAATATTGTTATATACAGGTTTTGGAGGAACACTTTACGCATTAGATCTTTATACTTTAAAACCTATGTGGAAAACTGAAACTTCATTTATAGAAAGCCATGTCATATCCGATAACCTTATTTATTCTGGAATAAATGGAGTAAATGGATTGGATATTCTTTCTGGAAAAACTAATTGGACAAGTAAACCTACTAATAAAAAGATCGATGAATATCGTAGCATAATTGTAGATGTTGCTAATATTTATGCTCTTGATTCTGGCTCTACTTTATATTGTATAGATAAAATAACAGGAGGAAAGCTATGGCAACGTAATTTACCACATCATTACGCTCCTTTATCTATTGACTCTGATAAAATATTTACGTGTAGCAGCATTGTATCTGCTATTAATAAACAAACAGGAGCAATAATTTGGAACTTTAAATTAGAAAAAAATGCTTATAAAACATATACGAATCCCTTGGTAGTAAATAATGACATTTTTTTTGGTGATAATAGTGGTAGATTTTATTCTCTCAATAAAAATACAGGAATTAAAAATTGGAGTATCGATTCAGAATCAGAGATATCATTTTATGCTTCTCCAACACAATTTAAAGAATCAATTATCACAGCTACTTATAGGGGAATATATGCTTATAATTTAAAAACAGGCACTACTATATGGGAGTATAATCCGTTGACTTTAAATTCATCAATAGAGACATCTCCATTCATTTATAATGATAAGGTATACATTGGAGTATCAAAGAATGGAAGTGGTGAATTGTTATGCTTAAACGCAAATGATGGGTCATTAATTTGGCGTTTTGATTTAGATAATAACACTACATCTTCGCCTATTGTATTTGAATATATTGTTTACATAGGAGATTGGAGTAAAAATATGTATGCTATAAATGCCGAAACAGGTATACTTAATTGGAAGAAAAAACATACGGAAATTATAATTAAATCTCCAATAATTATCATTGGAGAAGGGGAAAAAGTAATTTACCCAAGTGTTAACGGATTAAAAAATTAATTAAATTATGAAAAATAAAATATTTATAGTAATATTATTTTTTGGTGTACTTTTTTCATGTCAAAAAGAGGATACTCCTGAAATATTACCAATAGTTCTGAATAATAAAAATAAGATAACATCGTTTCAATTGAATATTGCAGGAAAATTAATTTCTGGTGTAATTAATCAAACAAATAAAATAATAACACTCAATACTGAAGATGCGGATCTAACATCTTTAGTGCCAATAATAGAATATTCGGATAAATCAAGTATATCTCCAGTAGTAAATATCTCTCAAAATTTCGAGAATGAGATAGTCTATACAATTATAGCAGAGAATGGAGCATCAAATATATACAGAGTAATTGTAAATAATATCAGTTCTAATACAGATATCCTTAATTTTAAATTATTAATTAATGCTAAAAAATATGAAGGTACAGTAGATAATGATGCTAAAACATTATATGTAGAAACTGATAATACACTAGAAACTGCGAATATCGTGTTTTCTATACCTGATGGAGCATCAATTCTTCCCGTTAAAGAAGGACCACAAAATTTCTACTTACCAGTTGAATATATTGTAACAGCAGAAAATGGTAAAACATCTACATTCACACTAACAACCAAAGCTTTTCAGTTTTTTGATAATCACTATAAAATGTTTTATAGTAATGCTACTGCAATTATTTCGGGGACAGGTATCGATTTATCTGTACCTAATTCCACTTTAGTGTTAGAAAATGAACAGAACTCATATATAATAAAAAACACATCAATTACAAATTCTTCTAATTATACAAACGGAATGTCTTTTAATACTTTTCGGTATAGTTTTCCAGATAATATTGCTACAGCGACTAATTACAAACTTAAATATTTGATAGACGGTAACGTTAAAACTGTTTCAACTTTTAATATCGATGTTTTAGCCGAAGATATACCAATTATTACTTCTTTAAATAAAAACAGATATTTTAGTGGCGATATATTAATTATCACTGGTGAGAATTTACCTAATACTATTTCTATCCCTTCAAATGGTTCCGTTTTCATGATTTCAAGTTCAAGTTCAATCAGTTATGGTTTTGATTTAACTGTTAACAATAAAAAAACAGAATTAACAGTTACATTGGGTTATAGCTATTTATTTCCATCATATTTCGGAAATTCAGAGCAAGAAAAAACCATTACATTATATGGTGAAAACCGTAGGGTTGGTACTACAATTAATACAATTTTCAAGTAAATAGATAAATATAAATACTTTTAGGTTGAATTCAAGTAGTAAAATTTTTTTAAACCTTTAATTGTAACTTGGTTATAATTAAAGGTTTCTTCTTTTTATATTAATTTCTTTATTACCATTATATTTGTAGTGAAAATCAAAAAAGTAATTAAAAAACTATGACACTTATAAAATCGATATCAGGAATTAGAGGAACAATAGGAGGAAAGCCTAGCGAAAATCTTACGCCATTAGATGCTGTTAAATTTGCAGCAGCTTACGGAGCTTTTATCATCAAAAGAAATCCGACGGCTAAAAAAATAAAAGTCGTTATTGGTAGAGATGCACGTATTTCTGGTAAAATGATTAGCAACTTAGTAGCAAACACGTTAGTTGGATTAGGAATTAATGTGGTTGATTTAGGCCTATCTACAACACCAACGGTGGAAATTGCTGTTCCTTTAGAAAAAGCACATGGAGGAATTATTTTAACAGCTTCTCATAATCCGAAGCAATGGAACGCTTTAAAATTATTAAATGAAAAAGGAGAGTTTTTAAACGGCGCAGATGGAGAAGAAATTTTAGCTTTAGCAGATAATGAAGATTTTACGTTTGCTGCCGTTGATGAATTAGGAAGCTACAGAAAGAATAAGCGTTATTTAAAGAAACACATCAAGGAAGTTTTAAACTTAGATTTAGTAGATGTAAAAGCTATTAAAAAAGCAAAGTTCAAAGTTGTTGTTGATGGTGTTAATTCTACTGGAGGAATTTTTATTCCTGCTTTATTAAAAGAATTAGGTGTTAAATGTATCGAGTTATATTGTGAGCCAAATGGTGATTTTCCTCATAATCCTGAACCATTAAAAGAGAATTTAACTGATATCTCTAAATTAGTAGTTAAAAAGAAAGCCGATTTAGGAATTGTTGTGGATCCTGATGTTGACCGTTTAGCTTTAATATCAGAAGATGGTTCTATGTTTGGGGAAGAATACACGTTAGTTGCTTGTGCGGATTACGTTTTAGGAAAATTAAAAGGAGGAAATACGGTTTCTAATTTATCATCATCAAGAGCTTTACGTGATGTTACTGAAAAACATGGTGGAATTTATACAGCATCTGCCGTAGGTGAAGTAAACGTAGTTCAAATGATGAAAGACACTGATACTGTAATCGGTGGAGAAGGAAATGGTGGAATTATTTATCCTGCATCTCATTACGGGCGTGATTCTTTAGTTGGTGTTGCGTTGTTTTTATCGCATTTAGCGAAAAAGAAAATGTCTTGTAAAGAACTTAGAGATTCGTATCCAAGTTATTTTATGAGCAAAAACAAAATTCAATTAACACCACAAATTGATGTTGATGAGGTTTTATCAAAAATGACTTTAAAATATCAAAATGAAGATGTTAATACAATTGACGGTGTAAAAATTGATTTTGAAAAACAATGGGTTCATTTACGTAAATCGAATACAGAGCCGATTATCAGAATTTATACCGAAAGCGATAGCCAAAAAAATGCAGATGCACTTGCTGAAAGATTCATTACAGAAATTGAAGAAATTATCAAATAAATAATTTTAAGAAATAAAAAACAACACATAAATATAAATAATCAAGTTGAAATTAAGAACAATTAGTTTGAGTTTATTAATGATGGCGGTAACCGCATCATCAATAATAGGACAGGAGCAAAGTAAGCAAGAAAATAGAGAAGATGATAAAGCGCGTAACAGCGAAAAATTTATCATCCAAAAAAAGAAAGTAACCAATAAAGGAAAGTTTTTCGCTTATTGGGGATGGAATTGGGCAAGTTATAGTGATGCTGATATTCATTTTAAAGGCGATAATTATGACTTTACCTTATCGGATGTAAAAGCACAGGATAGACAAACAAAATTCTCTTTCAACAAGTATTTTAACCCTGGTAACGTTACAATTCCGCAAACAAATTATAGAATCGGGTATTTCTTTAAAGAAAATTACACGGTTTCTATCGGAGTTGACCACATGAAATATGTGATGATTGATGATCAAAATGTGAAAATCAACGGAAATATTAATGATGGAAATGCAAAATATGACGGAACGTACAATAATGAAACTGTTAATTTAGCAGAAGATTTTCTACGTTTCGAACATACAGACGGTTTAAATTACGTAAACGTAGAATTAAAACGTTTCGATGATGTAAGTCATTGGTTTGGTTTGAATCTTGAAAACTTACAAATTAACCTAACAGAAGGTTTTGGAATGGGAATTTTATATCCGAAGACAAATTCAAAATTATTAGGGAAAGATAGAAATGATTCTTTTCATTTGTCTGGATATGGAGCTTCGCTTGTGGCGGGTGTAAATATTTCCTTCTTAAAACATTTTTACGTGCAAGCAGATTTGAAAGGTGGACATATTTATATGCCTGATGTGAAAACAACTTCAAATTCTTCGGATAGCGCTTCGCAAAACTTTTTCTTCCTTCAGAAAACCATTTTAATAGGAGGAAAGTTTAGATTGTAAAAATATTAATTAATATTTTTTTTGAAAAAACCACTGCTAAAAACAGTGGTTTTTTCTTTTGTAAAAGACATTTTTTACAAAAGTTAGAAAAAAGTTAATTCTATATAATTTTTAGGTTATTTTGATGTAAAAAATTAAATTTATATTCTATATAGATAATTTATGAATTTAGAAGATTATTTCAGCCAATTTAGAAAGAATATCGTAGGAATTAATCAAACCTATCAATCGCCTTACGGAACACAAAAAATGATATATGCCGATTGGACAGCAAGTGGACGTTTATATTATCCGATAGAAGAAAAATTACTACATGAAATAGGAGCGTTTGTCGCAAATACACACACAGAAACTGCTACCGCTGGAGCCGTGATGACATTAGCATATCATCAAGCTAGAAAACGTATTAAAAATCATGTAAACGCATCTGAAGATGATATTTTAATTACCGAAGGTTCTGGAATGACAGGCGTTGTTAATAAATTTCAACGAATTTTAGGATTCAAAGTTTCTGAAAATCTTAAAGAAAATACACTAATTCCTGACCAAAAAAGACCAATCGTTTTTGTAAGTCATATGGAACATCATTCAAATCAAACTTCTTGGATAGAAACTATTGCTGAGGTCGTTGTTGTGCCTTGTAATGATGAGGGCTTAATCTGTTTACATATTTTTGAAGAAACCATCAAAAAATATGCCGACAGACCCATTAAAATAGCGTCAATTATCGCAGGTTCAAATGTAACAGGAATTAAAACTGAATATCATAAAGTAGCTTCTTTAATTCATAAATATGGCGGTTTGTGTTTTGTTGATTTCGCTTGTTCCGCTCCCTATGTCGATATAGATATGCATCCGAAGAAAAAAGAGGAATATTTAGACGCTATCTTTTTTTCACCTCATAAATTCTTAGGAGGTCCTGGAAGTTCAGGCGTATTAATCTTCAATAAAAAATTATATAAAAATATGATTCCCGATAATCCTGGAGGAGGAACGGTGAGTTATACAAATCCGTGGGGACAACACGATTATTTTGATGAAATCGAAACCAGAGAAGACGGCGGAACTCCCGCTTTTTTACAAACTATCAAAATTGCATTCGCCATGCAATTGAAAAATAATATGGGAACGGAAAATATCAAAAAAAGAGAAAATGAAATAAATCCTGTTATTTTTAAATGCTTAGAAAAATTAAATGGCGTAAAAATATTAGCCCCAAATCAAAAAGATAGATTGAGTATTTTCTCTTTCTATTATGAAAAATATCACTTCAATTTAGTCGTGAAATTATTAAATGATAGATTCGGAATCCAAACCAGAGGCGGTTGCTCCTGTGCAGGAACGTACGGACATTTCTTATTAAATGTCAATCAAAATACATCAAATGAAATTAAAAATCAGATTTTAGAAGGATGTAATACTCAAAAACCTGGCTGGATACGATTATCAATACATCCCACAATTACCGATGATGAGGTACAATTTATCTGTAAATCTTTAGAAGAATTAACGGGAAATATCGAAAATTGGGCGAAAGAATATCAATACGATAGCCTCAAAAATGAATATACACATCAATCTGGGAAATCAATAGAAAAAGAAATCGTTGAAAATTGGTTTTTAAATTAAAATCATAATTTAGTTAAAATTTAAAATTATCTAAAAAAAACACAAAAAAAAACAGAATAAAAAACAGAATAAAAAAATATAGATGAATACCAATACACTAAATATTGATTTTTTAGAAGAAAATTATCAAAAAATTAAACAATCCAAAATATCTGGAAGATATATCACCTTAGAACATATTAAACCAATTATTGAAGAATTTTCTAATGTTAAAATTGAAAATTATCAAAAAATATCCGCAAATAAAATAGGGGAGTCCGAACAAGGAAAAGATATTTATCAACTAAAAATTAAGCAAGAAAAAACAGGAAATTTAGATTTAGAAAATAAAAAAGAAAATAAGCAAGTAAAAATTCTTATTTGGAGTCAAATGCACGGAAATGAAAGCACAGGAACAAAAGCCGTGTTCGATTTTCTGAACTTCTTGAAAAATGAAGAAAATTATCAAGAAAATAACATTGCAAAAACAATTTTAGAAAATTGTGAAATTACGATTATTCCAATCTTAAATCCTGATGGAGCTGAGGTTTATACCAGAGTAAATGCTAATAATATCGACTTAAATAGAGATGCCGTCGATTTAAAAGCCAAAGAAAGTAAACTATTACGCAAAATTTTAGATACCGTAAATCCTGATTTCTGCTTCAATCTACATGACCAAAGAACCATTTTCGGCGTGGAAGGAACTCGAAATCCTGCAACAATTTCATTCTTAGCACCATCCGAAGAAATTACCCGAAAAATTACAGAAGGACGTAAAAAAACCATGAACGTAATTATCGCCATGAATGAATTATTACAGGAAATAATTCCGAATCATATAGGACGATATACCGATGAATTTTATCCAACAGCCACTGGAGATACGTTTCAAAAATTAGGATACAATACAATTTTGATAGAAGCAGGGCATTTTCCAAACGATTATGAACGAGAAAATGTGCGTAAATTTAACTTTTTTGCACTATTACAAGGGATTTATCATCTTGCTTGTAAAAATAATACTACAGAACATCAAGAATATTTCGCTATTCCAAACAATATCAAGAACTTCTATGATGTTATATATCGAACAGGAAATAAAACGGAAAATAATCACGAAAATAATCAAAAAGATGTGGCTTTTCAGTATGTAGAGAAAGTAGAAAATGGTAAATTTGCACCGACTTTAAAGAAAGAAAAAGAAGGAGACTTATCTTCATATATCGGACACAAAGAATTACGTAAATAATTATATCAAAAAAAAACAAAAGAAAAACGAAAGAAAAAGAAATAGTCAAAGAATAAAAATAATAAAATGTGAAGAAGTATCAAGATAAAAAACCCGAAAATTTATCTCTTAAAAAACAATCATAAAGTCATTTAATTGTTATTTAAAAAATTTATAAAAACTTATTTTAGTGATTTTACCTGAAAAAAAAAGAATGAAGAAGTTTGTACTCGATGAAATAGACCATCAGATATTAGACATTTTAATTGAAAATGCACGAACGCCATTTACGGATATTGCCAAAAAACTATTAGTATCGGCAGGAACAATTCATGTACGTGTTAAAAAAATGGAAGACGAAGGAATTATACAAGGCTCAACATTGTCGTTAAATTACGATAAAATGGGATACACTTTTATAGCTCACGTTGGCGTTTATCTCGAAAAATCATCAATGACACAACACGTTTTGGACAATTTAAGATTGATTCCAAATGTAACTGTAGCCTATGTAACTGCTGGAAAATACAACGTATTTTGCAAAGTGAGAGCGAAAAGTACACACGATGCAAAAGATATTATTTATCGAATGGATGATATTGAAGGTGTTTACAGAACCGAAACAATGATTTCTCTGGAAGAAAGCATCAACGATAAAAAACGCTTAATGCACGCTATTTTTAAAGAAATTTAGAGAAATTTAGTGTAAAAACTTAATTTATAGTCTTTTAGTATAAAATCCCGCTTTTAAAAAGCGGGATTTTTAAGTTTTATTTTTATCAATATATATATGTTGTTTTTTTATTAATCAAAAAAAATCAAAAAAAAATAACATTATGTTAAATAGAATGATGATAGAAGATGCTTTATTATTATTCAAAATCCCATTCAAATCGTTTAAAAACAGTTGTCCAATCTTTTGGAAAATTGGCTTTTATAAGAAGTTTTTCTGATGAAAAAGGATGCGAAAATTCCAAAGAATAGGCGTGTAAAAATAAGTTCTCACAATCAAAATTATCAATAAACATGATATTATGATTTTTATCACCATATTTTGGATCGCCAATAAGTGGATGACTTATTTTATTGAGATGAATGCGTAATTGATGTAATCTTCCCGTAGTTGGTTTCATTTCAACCAAGCTGTAACGTGAGGTTTCGTAAGGTTTTACAGGAATATCTAAAATAATATTTGCAACTGTTTTTAAATGTGTTTCGGCTTCTTTATAAACGTCAGAATCACGTCCTTTTACAGGAGAATCAATCGTTTTAGAAGCAGGAGCGTGTCCTCGGACAATTCCATAATATGTTTTCTGAATTTCATTGTTCGTGAAAAGTTCTTGGAATTTAGAAACGTATTTTGTTTCTTTTGCTAATAAAATAATTCCTGAAGTTTTTCTGTCTAAACGGTGGATTGGATAAAATTTTTGTCCAAATTGATTGAATAGTATTTGTAATAAAGAATCTTCATCAGAAACATTTCTAGAATGATAGGCGTGATGAACAACGATATTATTAGGCTTAGAAACACAGAGGATATAAGCATCCTCATAAAGAATTGTAAGGCTCATAAATTGTTTTGGCTTTTTTTTGATGTTGATGATTTTGTTTTTTAATTGATATATATCAAAGTTCGTAAAAGTAAATTAATTCGTTTCGTAATAAAAGAAAGTCGCGTGTTAGTTGTTTTTGTTTTTTTTAAATAAAAAAAATAAATAAATTTTAATTAAAATTTATTTTAAAACTATATACATTATACCACCTATTTTTCTATATATATAAATGTATTATAATTAATATTATGTTAAATAGAGTGTTTTTTAGTTCTTACAATAACAAATTCGGTTTTGATTTATGATTTCTTTTTTACACGCTACACACCTTACTTACACTATCTATATTCAATTCAAAGTCTTTTTTTTCTATATTCAATTCAAAGTCTTTTTTTTATTTTTTAATTTTTAAAAAAGATATTAAAAATAGAAAAAATCAGGATGACGATAATTTTCTGATGTTATTGCTGTTTAGTTGTATATTTGCATTTTTATAAATTTCACGCCAAATTTTACGATAAACAGCTTTTATGCCTTTTAAAAAATTACATTCAGAAATACAAGAAAAATTAGTATCCTTAGAAATAACAACCCCTACACCCTTACAAAAGAAAAGTATTCCTGCTATAAAAAGTGGTGCAAATATCTATTGTACAGGCTTAGAAGGAAGCGGGAAAACAACGACTCTTGTACTTACAACCTTGCAAAAATTAAAATTTCAACCTGAAGGAAACAGCCCTAGAGCCTTTGTACTCGTTGAAAATAATGAAAAAGCAGCTGAAATATATAAAGAGTTTTTTAAATATACACGTTATAAAGAAATACGTGTGTATTTAGCCGATGAAAAAATGCATGTAGATACTCAAAAATCGGAAATTTTTGAAGGTGTTGATATTCTTATTTCTACGCCTAAAAGAATGAATAAATTGTTTTTACTTAACGGAATCAGTCCATCACAATTAACAATTTTTAGTATTGAAGATGCCGAATTTCTGAAAAATACCAACGCATACAGTGCGCTAATGGGAATTACACAAAGTATCAATAAATGTCAGTTTGTTTTATATGCCGATAAAATATCGCCAACATTAAAACGTTTTGAATCGTACTTTATGGAACATTCTAGAGTTATATCAGTATAAAAAAGCATATCATTTAAAAACAAAAAACGGAATTGTATACTATACAATTCCGTTTTTTGTTTTTATACTTAAAACTTACTTAAACATTACTTAAACTAAAATTAGAGGCTAACGTAATTATTTCAGCATCAGGATCTGTATTATAAATAATACTCTCAATAACAGATAAGTTTTTATTATTTTTTGTGATTAAAATCATTTTTTCACTAGAATCTTGATGAATTATCTTGATGAATTTCTGATAAATAGTCGTATCACCCATGATATTTTTTTGAATTAAAGCATTCTTTTTAGAGAAAACAAGCATTGTTTTATTCTGAATATCTTGTTTCATAAAATAATCGATTGTTTTACTGGTCGCAATAATTGTTATCAAACAATACGTAGCTATTTTATAATTTCCAAAAGTAAGAACTCCAGAAATAATAATTAAAGCATCAATAATAAGTATTAATTGATTAAAACTAATATTGATTTTTGTCGCTAAAATTCTGGCTAAAATATCTTGTCCACCAGTGGTTGCTCCTGCTTTTTTAACTAAAAAAATGGTAACACCAATAAGGATTCCGCCTAAAATAGACGACAATAAAATATCATCAATTAAAACCTGATTTTTTGTAAATAATGATATAATATCTAATAAAAATGATGATGAAATCATGAAAAAAGCAGTTTTAAACCCTGTTTTTTTTCCCAACAAACTAGTTCCCCAAAGTAATAAAGGAATGTTAATGCACAATGCGATAACGCCAATCGATGAAAAACCAATAAGCTCACTCAGGATAATTCCAAGTCCAAAAACTCCACCAGGCACAATATTATAAGGCACTATAAATAATGCAAAAGCCAGTGCGACTATTAAAGATCCAATAAATACTAATCCATAGTTTTTAAATTCAGCACTCATTTTATTATTGTTTATCATTATTACCGTTTTTATTTTTTTTTATAAAGTTGTTTTTTGAGTTTTTGATGATGATTAAATCTGTTTAAAAATCTTTTAAAATCCGTGCAAAAATATATTTATTACTTATTTTATAGTAATAAACACTTGATTATCGTATTAAATAAGTAATTTTAGCTGTTTTATAGTAATAATTAAAAGTATATCACTTTTTAAGAAGTTGTTTTGATTTTTTTTAAGTGATTTTTACGGTTTTTTGATAAATAATAATCTTGATTTTTAAAAGAATCATATATAAAAAATAGCATAAAATGATAAAATTAGATGAAGTTGATTTAAAGATAATACGAATCTTGCAAGAAGATTGTAAAAAGACCGCGAAAGAAATTTCTCAAAGTTTAAATCTAACGGTCTCTCCTATTTATGATAGGATTCGGCGTTTGGAGAAATTAGGTGTTATTAAAAAATATGTAGCAATTTTAGATAAAAACCATATAAATAGACCTATAACGGCTATTTGTATGGTTTCTTTGCGATATCATAATCAAGGTTTTATGGATAAGTTTGAAGCGCAAATAAAAGAATTGAAAGAGGTTCAAAAATGTTATCACATGGCGGGAAAAGTAGATTATTTTTTACACATCAACTTACCAGGAATTGAAGATTATCATGATTTTGTACGTTTAAAATTATCTAAAATTGAAAACATCGGTGTTTTAGAAAGTTCGTTTGTCCTTAAAGAAATCATCGACAAAACAGCGTATTATGTATAATAAAAAACCTCATCAATAAATTGATGAGGTTTTTTTGAAAATATATGGATTATATACTAGATCACTTTTACGTTCACTGCATTTGGTCCTTTGTTTCCTTCTTCTAAATCGAATTCAACTTCGTCACCTTCTCTAATCTCGTCGATTAAACCTGAAATGTGTACAAAGTGGTCTTTTTCAACACCTTCTTCTGTAATAAAACCAAATCCTTTAGTGTCGTTGAAAAATTTTACTATTCCTTTACTCATCGTAATGTAAATTAATTGTTAGTACTTATTAGTTTGCAAATATAGTGTCATTAATCTAAACAAAAGTATATTATGTGTTTTATTCCTGATTTTTTTTAAAGTATAAATACTTTATAAGTATTCTTTGAGTATTTTCAAGCTCTATTAAAGTTTAAAAGTTAAAAATATCAAAAAAAGAATGAACATTCATTTTTATTGTATGTTTATTGTATATTTGTGTCAGAATAGATGTACATTACATCAGTAATAAAAGAAAGAATAATTATAATAAACTATAAATGGCTAAACTTCAAAAAAGTATTGATAAACGAAATGCACTTGTTAAAGCAACTATCGAGCTGGTAAATAACAACGGTTTTCACGCTACGCCGATGAGTAAAATTGCAAAAATGGCAAAAGTATCGCCTGCTACGATTTATCTTTATTTTGAAAGCAAACAAGATTTAGTAAATCAAACTTATATCGAAGTAAAATCAAAATATACTGATTACGCCTTTGCTACATATAATAACAATCTTTCTGTGGAAGCTGGTTTTAAATTAATTTGGAATCGTATTGCGGAATTTAAACTCAAAGAATGTGAAAATGCCATGTTTTTAGCGCAATGTGATAATACACCAATGATTGATGAAGCAAGTCGTCAAGAAGGAATCAAGCATTTACAGCCACTACTCGACCTTTGGAATCGTGGTAAAAAAGAAGGAATTATTAAACCAATGTCCGATTATATATTATATGCGTATGCAATTAATCCGCTATCTTTTTTAATGATTTATCAAAAAAGAGGTGTTTTTACTTTGGATGAAACTCATATTGAAGAAGCATATCAATCTGCTTGGAATAGTATCAAAATGTGTAAAGTGTAATTAATGAATCAGTATAAATAAAAAATAAACCTCAACCTCAACTCAATATAAATTATATAAAAAGAACAACTATGGAATTATTAGACAAATTAAAATGGAGATACGCCGCTAAAGCAATGAACGGTAAAAAAGTATCCGAAGAAAAAGTAACGCGTATTTTAGAAGCAGCACGTTTAGCACCAACTTCAAGCGGATTACAACCTTTCGAAATTTTCGTGATTAAAAATCAAGAAATTAAAGAAAAAATTAGACCAATCGCTTGGAATCAATCGGTAATTACTGACTGCTCTCACCTACTTGTTTTCGCTGCTTGGGATACTTATACCGAAGATAGAATTAATCATATGTTCGATTTAACAAACGAAATTCGTGGCTTTAAAAACGAAGGATGGGAAAATTACCGTCAAATGTTATTAAGTACGTATCCGCAGAAAGATGCCGAAGAGAATTTTAATCACGCAGCAAAACAAGCTTACATTGCTTTTTCACAAGCTATTACAGCCGCAGCTTATGAACAAGTTGATGCAACGCCTATTGAAGGATTTGATCCTGCCGCAGTTGATGAAATTTTAAACTTACGTGAAAAAGGATTGCGCAGTGCTGTATTACTTCCCCTAGGTTACAGAGCTGAAGACGAAGATTGGCTAGTAAACTTAGTAAAAGTTAGAAAACCGATGGATGAATTAGTAACCGTAATTGAGTAAAACTAAAAAATTTCCCTAAAAAATTAAAAGATGAATAATTTTCAATTTAAAAATCCAACCAAAATTATCTTTGGAAAAGTTAGAAAACCGATGGATGAATTAGTAACCGTAATTGAGTAAAACTAAAAAATTTCCCTAAAAAATTAAAAGATGAATAATTTTCAATTTAAAAATCCAACCAAAATTATCTTTGGAAAAGWTASWAWACCGATGGATGMATTAGTAACCGTAATTGAGTAAAACTAAAAAATTTCC
>NZ_JAJGWR010000007.1:0-56445 GCF_021390755.1 Tenacibaculum piscium
GAAATATACTGAAACATTTTAAGGTGATTATCGCAATGGGGCTCACCTCTTTCCATCCCGAACAGAGAAGTTAAGCCCATTTGCGCCGATGGTACTGCCAATGGTGGGAGAGTAGGTCGTTGCCTTTCTTTTAAAACCTCAATCTTTCTAGCTAGATTGAGGTTTTTTTGTGCTAAATTGAAATGATTAAAGCCCTTTTTTAATATCTAAACGTTATGCTGAATTTATTTTAGCATCGTATAAAAACGAAGAACTACGTCAAATCAGAATGCAAAACTGAAATAAATTTAGGTTGACGGATTCTATTTCTTATTTTTCTCTGATATTTTTTTCAGATAAAATTTAAAACAGACTCTACTAATAATTACTACTACACGTTTACCTATCTGTTAAAAAGATTCTTTGAAATGACTGGATTTCATAAATAAAAACTAATTTATGAATTTACCGAAACTCAATAAATAGACTTAGCCCCGATTGAAGCTTTGTTTGAGCTCTTTTTTTGATTTTTCTTTAAAAAAAAGCGAGTGCGGAAAGCGGGAATAGCTTCTAATAAAAAATAACATTTTACTTACCAATAATATTTTTTAATCGAATACCAAAATCAGCTAATTTTTTAACCTCTTTAATTCCTGCCAATCTTTCAGATCCTATAACTAATAATCCATCATTAGTTCCCTCAATATGATAATACGTATTACTCTCAAAAAATAAAACAAGATCATCCGTGAAGAAACTTCTTATCTCAGTAGAATTTTTACCAGAAAGATAAAAACGTTTTGAAAAATCAGAATGGTTTTTAATATCAATATCCTTAAAACCAGAAAAATGATAAATGTATTCAAATATTCCTTCTTTATCTAAAGTAAATTCAGGAATATATTTATCAACATTAATATACATCATCGTAACTTTTATAATCTGTTTCGCTATTAATTCTCCCTCAGAAAATTCAACATCAAACAAAGTACAATTTCCATTCGATAATGTATTTGATATTTTACTAATATGACGTGTTTTAAAATATCCAAAATTATATATTTCATCAATAGAAAATTTTGGTGAAACAGTATAATTCCATTTTAAATCATTACAAATACGCTGTAAAGACTTTTGTCGCTTCGTTAAATTTTTTTGTGAATTTAATAATTTATCTTTTTCTAATAAAACTTCAGAAACCAAAAGAGGAGTGTTTTTACGCAAAGCAAATGGATGATTACTTCTTGTCTTATAACCATCTAAACCAATAACTTCAAAATGTCCTCCTTTACGCTTAAAAGTTTCAGCGTAATTATTAAGGTTTTCCATTACAGAATGATCAATAAAATCACATAAAGAAAAATCAATAATAGCTTCCTCACTTTCAGGAATCTGATCTAATTTCATTTTTAACTTCGTGAAATTTAAAAAACTAGAGAAATTTTTAACCGAAACGTAATATTTATCCTCTTCTTTAAACATTAAAACATTTGGTTTTAATAAATTACGAATAAAAAACATACTATTCTTTTTAATAATAATATGAATAATAAACGTAATAAAAATTCCAGCTAAAATTCCTGTAATCAAATTAGTAGTGATAGTAGTTAAAAGAGTTACTAAAAATATAATTAATTGCTCTTTACCAATTTTAAATACTTTTACAATATTTTCAGGAGATGCTAATTTATAACCTGTATATACCAATATCGCGGCTAAAGCAGGCAAAGGTATTTTTCGTAATTCACTAGCAAAAATTAAAATAAAAAATACTAAAAAAGATGCATGGAAAAAATTTGCAGAACGATTACTACCCTTATTATTTACATTTACCGAACTTCTAGCAATTACTGTAACAACATTTAATCCTCCTAAAAAACCACTAATTACAGTAGCCAAACCCAAAGCACGAATATCTTTATTTACATTCGAACGTCTTTTTAATATATCTAATTTATCAACAGCTTTAATACTTAATAAACTTTCGATACTTGCAATTAATGTAATCGAAATAACAGCATTTATAAATTCAAATTCATAAATTTTACCGAAATCAGGAAAAGCAAAATTAGATAAAACATCATCAGGTAATTCAATTAATAAACTTTTATCAATAGGGTATTCTAAAATAGAAAATAAATCAAAATAATAATACATTCCAACACTTAAAACAACAATCCACATAGGAGCAGGGATTAATTGAAAATATTTGTTGCGAATCTTACTGTAAAAAATCATGATTAATAAACTGATAACACCAACTAAACCAGCATAAAAAATACTTGTATCTGGTGTTTTTATAAAATCAAAAATTCCAGTAGGTATCTGTAAAATTAAATCAACAATACTTCCTTTTGCACTTAAATTCCCCAACATTACATGTATCTGTTTTGCGAAAATTCCAATTCCAATAGCCGCTAACATTCCTTGAATTGCTGAAGAAGGAAAATAATCACCTAAGGCACCCATCCGAAGAAAACCTAAAATAACCATAATAATTCCAGAGATAACAATTGCAGCAAGTGTATATAAATATCCTTGATGCATATCGCCAGCTCCTAGAGTTGTTATTGCGGCAAGCACAACGACCACTAATCCATTACCAGGACCTGTAATTGTTACATTAGAACCTCCTAAAATTGAAACAACTGTACCGCCAACCACCGCAGCTATAATTCCTGATATTGGAGGAGCTCCTGATGCTAAAGCCAACCCAAAACCTAAAGGAAGTGCAATTAATGATACAACAAAACCAGCAAAAATATTCTGCGGAATCTCACTTAAAAATGTTTTAAAGTGTTTTCTTTTTCCCATTTATTTAACAATTAAAACATCAGTTGGTAATTCGGATAAAATATATTCTAAATCATGTGGAAAAATTCGGTCTAAAATACCTGTCTTTTTACAGGAACTCATCACTAATAAATCCGCTCTTTTTACTTTCGCATAATGACCTATAGAATAGCCACTACGACCGAAAATACCTTGAGTTTTTATGATAATATCACTCGTATCTATATGTTCTAACATCTTGTTAACCCGTGCATCTTCACGTTTTTGCATCCGTTCTTTTGTTATTGTTGTTTTACGTAATGATACATCATCACTAACGTTTACTTTTAATGTTGCTTGATCAATTTCTTCAACAATTATTACTCTTTTACATGCTAATTTTTTTGAAAAATAAAATCCAGCTTTTATAGTTTCTTCTGTTTTTTCATCTTGCAAACCACTGATAACAATATGTTTACAAGGATGTCTTTCAATAGATGGTTTTATCAGTAATAATACCGAACAGAGAGCTTTACGAGTCAGTTTTCGAGCAATAGAACCTACATAATATTTGTATATTTTTTCTTTTTGCAAAGCACCGAGTATTAATAAATCGATGTTTTTGTGTACTGTCGTTTCTAAAATAACATCTACAGGTTTTCCTTCTTGCCAGATTACTTTTAATGGAAATTTTAAAGTAGGAACTTCACTTAATAAATTATTTAATTGCGTTTCTTTTTTAGTAGATTTTTCTCCAACATGCACGCCAAATAACTGCGCATTAAACATGTTTGACAATCGAATCGCTTCACATAAATTTGCTTTTAAATTAGGAGAAAAAGCAATACCAATAAGTATATTTTTTATCAAAGTATAAAAATTTAAACGTTCGAAGATATAATTTTATTGTTGTTTAAAAAAAAATTACTTTTACACAAAAAGATTTAGATGATAGAATTAGCAGGAATTATTATACTTGGAATTTTAGCACAATGGTTTGCATGGAAATTTAAAATTCCAGCCATATTACCTTTAATTTTAATAGGACTCCTTGTAGGTCCTATTGCTGCTGAATTTTTAAGCGAAGATGGAAGCAAATGGATAGAGCCAATTTGGAATGGTAAAAAAGGGCTTTTTCCTGGTCAAGGGTTATACTATTTTGTTTCATTATCGATAAGTATTATCCTTTTTGAGGGAGGATTAACACTCAGAAGAGATGAAATTAAAAATATTGGTCCCGTAATTACAAAGTTAATTACCCTAGGTTCTAGTATTACTTTTTTTGGAGCAGGAATTATAGCACATTATACTTTTGATTTAAGCTGGGAATTATCTTTTCTATTTTCAGGATTAATTATTGTAACAGGTCCTACGGTTATTACACCAATTTTAAGAAATATTCCTCTTAAAAAAGATGTATCAGCAGTTTTAAAATGGGAAGGAATTTTAATTGATCCTATTGGCGCATTAGTTGCTGTACTTGTTTTTGAATTTATTAGTGTTGGTGGAGGCGCAGGTTTTACACAAACAGCTTTATTAGAATTTTTAAAAATTATTTTATTTGGATCAACATTTGGATTTACTTTTGCACATGCTTTAATTTTTATCATTAATAAAAAATGGGTTCCTCATTATTTATTAAATGTAGTATCGCTGTCTGCTGTACTTTTGGTTTTTGTACTCTCAGAGTTATTTGCGCATGAATCAGGCTTATTAGCGGTTGTCGTAATGGGAATGGTATTAGGAAATAGCAAGTTGAAAAACTTAAAAGAAATACTTTATTTTAAAGAATCATTAAGTGTTCTCTTAATTTCAATCTTATTTATTTTGCTGGCTGCAAATATGGATATTAAAGAGTTAATGTTATTATATCGATGGGAAACAGTACTCCTTTTTACACTGATAGTATTTGTAATTAGACCATTGGCAGTGTTTATAAGTACTTATAAATCAAACTTAAAAGTAAACGAAAAACTTTTTATAAGTTGGGTAGGTCCAAGAGGTATTGTGGCTGCTGGTATCGCTTCATTATTTGGGAGTAAATTACTTAAAGAAGGTGTCGAAGGAGCAGAATACATAACTCCACTTGTTTTTATGGTTGTCCTAGGAACGGTATTATTAAATGCAACTACCGCAAGATTCTTTGCTAAAGCTGTAGGAGTCTTTTTAAAACGTTCTAACGCTATTATGATTATTGGTGCTTCGGATCTTGCAATTCTTATAGCGGTATATCTAAATGAAAATAATAGGAGAGTAGTTGTAATAGATTCGAATAAAGACAATATAGAAAAAGCTAAAAATAAGGGTTTAGAAGCTTTTGAAGCTAATATTTATGATGATGAATTAACCAATAATATAGAACTTAATGATGTTGGTTATTTACTCGCCTTAACAGGTAGTGATTCAATTAATAAACATACGATATCAAATTTTTCATCTGTTTTTGGAGAGCAAGGTGCTTATCGTTTGGCAAGTTCACAAGAAGTAATTACCAAAGAATACGAAAATAAGGAACAATTATTTACTGTTCACGATGATTATTTAAACTTAATGGAAGCCGTAAGAGAGTTTCCTGAAATTAATGAAACTCCTGTTAATTCTATTGAAGAATATAAAGAAAAAATCAGTAAAATTTATGCTGAATTAAAATCGACACCTATTTTTGTGAAAAATAAAAATAATGAAATCTTATTAATTGCGGAGTTTGAAAAAAATACTACAATAATCGAAGATTGGAAATTAGTTTATATCGGTAAAAGATTAAAGATCTAAACCAAAGATATTTTTTAATTTTTCTATTAATGGATTTTTCTCTTTTAATTTTGCGTATTTTTCTTGAGGAGTGTAGGCAAACTTTTTTTCAGAAACTTCATTGATTATAATTTCGATAGTAATTCCATAATTATTTAATTTTTCACGTAAAAACTTTGTAAGTTTTGGTTTCACACGTTCTAATTGAATTTTCATTAAATCATTAGGAAGTGAAAAAAGAATTATAAAGTTTTTTGTGTTTTTTGATAATTGTGGTTCACTAGAAGATAAAACGGCAGAAATACTACGTTCTCCAAGTTTTTGTATTTCTAAAGAATAGGTATTCCACGCATTTTTAAGTTGTTGTTGGGTAAAAATTGTTCTTGGATGATTTTCGAAATTTTCATCAATATCTAAGGACGTTTTAACCGTTGTTTTTTGATGAATACTTTTCAACGATAATGCTGATGAACGTCGTTTTATATCTTTTATAAAAGGTTTTGATGGAGTTGTAGCTGTTTTTTTTACTACATTTTCTATTTTAACTGGTTTTACTACGGATGAATTAATTTCATCCGTATTTTTTATATTATTTTTTGTTACTTTTTTTATTGTTGGAGATAAAGAAGTAAAAAAAGTAGCTGGAATTATGTAGTTGCTAGATTTTTTTTTTGCTCCATCAAAATTGATAGAGGCTATTTTCATTAATGTTAATTCCACCAGCAATCGTTGATTTTTACTACCTCGATATTTTAAATCACAATCATTTGCTTTATCAATCGCGGGAAGTAAAAATTGCATGGTTGCTTTCTTTGATTGCTCAAAGTATTTTTTCTTAATTGAATCACCAACTTCTAACAAAGTAATTGTTGCAGCATCTTTAGCTACTAATAAATCTCTAAAATGAGATGCTAATCCGTTTATAAAATGATGTCCTTCAAAACCTTTGCTTAAAACATCATTAAAAGCCATTAAAACTTGCGGAATTTTTTGTTCAATTAGTAAATCAGTAATGTTAAAATATACTTCATAATCTAAGACATTTAAATTTTGAGTAACGGCTTCACGTGTTAAATTTTTCCCCGAAAAACTAATGACTCTATCAAAAATAGACAAAGCATCACGCATAGCACCATCTGCTTTTTGAGCGATAATATGTAACGCATCATCATCAGCGGTAATATTTTCTTTGATACAAATGGTTTTTAAATATTCTTTTGCATCTAAAACACCAATGCGTTTAAAATCAAAAATTTGACAACGAGATAATATCGTAGGAATAATTTTATATTTTTCTGTCGTTGCTAAAATAAAAATAGCGTGGGCAGGTGGCTCTTCTAACGTTTTTAAAAAGGCGTTAAAAGCCGCTTGAGAAAGCATGTGAACTTCATCAATAATATACACTTTATATTTTCCTGTTTGCGGCGGAATACGAACTTGATCCGTTAAATTTCGGATATCATCGACAGAATTATTGGAAGCTGCATCTAACTCAAAAATATTAAAGGCAAAATCTTCATCAGGATTTATAACATTTTCTTGACTTTGATGATTTATTTGTTTTGCTAAAATACGCGCACACGAAGTTTTACCAACGCCTCGAGGACCTGTAAATAATAAGGCTTGTGCTAAATGATTATTTTTTATAGCATTTTCTAACGTATTTGTTATCGCCTTTTGCCCAACGACATCTTCAAAAACTTGAGGACGATATTTACGCGCTGATACTATAAAATGTTCCATTTAATTGCTCCTTTTTATACTCACAAAAATAGAAAAACTCCGCTATAATAGCGGAGTTTTTTACATTTATTTAGAATAAATTATTAAATTTAAGCTGATGTTTAAAAAAATTAAATAGTAAAATCAATTCCAAAAACAATATTTCTACCAGAATTTAAAATAGCGTCTGATTTTAAACGAGATAAATGATTTATATATTTTTTATCGAAGATATTTTTAACAGTAACGGAAGTTCTAAATTTATATTTATTGATAAAAATATTACCACCAATGCCAAAATTAACCAAACTATAGCCAGGTGTTTTTGTTTCAAAAGAGCTTATGTTTTTTTGTTCAAAAGAAGAATGAATGCTTAATGAAGTATATCCATTTTGTAACCATTTAGTGTTTAAAAATTCGGTTCTAAGCGTATTTTTTAACGTGTTTGCAGGAATTAATGGCAAATACGTATTTTCATTTTTCGTATTATCTCGTTTACCGATAACGGTTTCAAAACTACTTTCTAAATGCAACCAATCTAAAGGGTGTGGATGTAAATGAACTCCAAATTCACCACCGTATAATTTAGCATCTTCTTGTAAATAGGTATAAACAGGTGCTTCATCTTCAATTTTACCCGTTGGCGATAGATAAATATAATCATTTATTTTATTATAAAATCCGTTTGCAAAAACTTCAAAATGTTTCGATTTATAATCAAAAGAAATATCTAATTGCACATTTTTTTCATTGGATAAATTATTATTTCCTTCTTCAAATCGATTCGTTCCGTGATGAACGCCGTTTGATGTTAATTCGGCTAAATTTGGTGCTCTAAAACCGTTAGCGATATTAATACGGGTATTTATTTCTTTAAAAAGTAAGGTTTTAAAACCTAAAGATGCAGTAAAACTATTAAATTGTTTATCTATTGGATTAAAAACATGCACTTCATCTTCATGTTTAATTTCATGTTTTTCGGTTTTTATAGCTCTATTATCGAAACGAATTCCTCCTTGTAGTTTAGTGGTTTCGTTTACATCAAAATTAGCGGTTGTAAAAACACCAAAATCATTAATAGTTGCATCAGGAATTAATAATTCTTCACCAAAATTAGTGTTTGTTTGATGCAAACCTTGTGTTCCTAAAAGAATTTCAAAATTTTTCATTTTAGGAAAATGATATTTCAAATTATAGCTAAATGTTTTTAGCTCCATATTTAAGGCCGGCTCATTATTTACGTGTTCGTCATGCTCCTCATGGTCATCGTGTTCGTCGTGGTCATGATCTTCGTGATTCGCATGGTCATCATCATGGTCATCGTGTTCATCTTCATGATGTTCGTGTTCATCTTCAAATTCTTTTCTACTATTGATTGTATATCCTAAATCGATATCTAATTTTGAAGCATTAAAAAAAATGTGATTATGCAAACTTATAATATGATTATTAATATCTTGATACGGTTTTTCGAAACTCGTTTCTTTGGTTTGCGTGCCAATTCCTTCTGTTAAACCTAATTTTGAGTTATTAAAATTATAACGTAATTCTGAAAAAAAGTTTTTTTGATGAAAACCAACGCCTACTTTTAAATCTTTTTCTTTAAAACGAGTATTAGTAACACGATATGATGGTGTTTTATAATCGGAATGAATTCCATGAGTTCCACGGGCTAAAAATTGCCAGTTTTTAAGAGATGATTTAACACCTAGCGACACATTACTACCCATAGTATTGCTAAAATAACGCTGATTAACATTGATTTTAGTGGTATTTTCTGATGCAAATTTTTCTGGTTGAATATATAAAACTCCTCCTAAAGCATCAGAACCATAAAGGAGCGATGCAGGTCCTTTTATAACTTCAATTCCTTGAATACCTGCCTCATTAATACCTAAGCCGTGTTCACCACCAAATTGTTGATTTTCTAATCGAATTCCTTGTGTGTACACTAAAACACGGTTACCACTTAAACCTCTAATTACAGGTTTTCCAATAGATGCACCTGTCGATATTTGAGAAACTCCAGCAATATTTGTAATTCCTTCGGATAAAGTAATAGCACCTGTTTTATGCAATGCTTTTGCCGACAACCGCTCGACTTTCATTACATTTTCAGATTGTAATTTATTAAAAGGCGTAGAAATAATTATTTCATCAATTTTAAAAATAGCTTCTTCTAACGAAGGATTAAATGTTTGATTTTCATTATTAAAAATAAACTCTTTTGAAATGTTTTTAAAGCCTAAATAATTAAATGTAATGGTTATTTTTCCGTTCGGAATAGTATTAAAAGTATAGTTTCCTTGCGCATCCGAAGTAACTCCTTTATGTAATTGTTCGGCATAAATTTCAACGCCTAATAAAGGAGTTTTATTGATATCTGTAATTTTTCCTGATAGGCTATTTTGTGCGTACGAGTTTGACATCCCTATTAAAAATAGGAAAAATATAATTTTTTTCATTAAATGTTTTTTATAAATATTTTTTACTGATAAACCCTTTATAAGTCAAATAATTATTCATTATTAAAATCATTTAAAATCATTATAAAGTGTTGTAAAGTGTTGTAAATGGTGTAATATGTAATAATGAAGCATCATTTTACTTTTTTTTTGAATTTAAAAATCAAAAAAGAAGCAAAATCAAGTTCAAAAAACTAGATTACATAAAAAGACTATTTTAAACAGTAAAATAGGGCGGACCTCTGGTAAGTTTTTTATCCGTATAAACAACCGAAATTACTTGTGGTTGCTCATTATATTGCTTTTTGTAAAAATGTTGAGGAATTACAGCATACTTTGAAATCGCCGTATATGAAAATATTTGAAGATGAAAATCATCTAACGAACAATCTAATTCTTGTTCGTGAAAATGATGCTCATCAGTACTGGTACAAACAGTATGTTTATGGTTCTCAAAAGTATGCGCAAGTTGTATTACTGACGGAAGCAGTAATAGCAACAAACTAAAAAAGGCGATATGTTTTTTAAAACGATACATTAAGTTTGCAAATGTAATAAAAAAATAAAGACCTGAGAGTTACGTATAACTATTCAGGTCTTTAAAAAATCAAAAATAATAAATTCAATAAATTTTTTACTGATTTTATCTAATTTATTCTTTTATATAAACTGTTCCGTTTTGTTTGAAATTTGAATATCCAATTTTGGCGGTAAAGCTATAAGAAGTATCCGTAACTTTTGTTATTTGTACAAAAATAGGATCTTTATCCAAATCAGTTTTTGGACTTTTCATTCGCAATGAATAGGCGAAATTATTTTTCCATTTGATAAAAAGCGTATCAATATGTTTTTCTTGCTTTTCCGTAACTGAACCATCAGCAGAAGAAACACTTATTTTTTTAGTGTATTCTTCAATTTGTAAACTATCGGTTCTCACAATCGTTGTTGCACCGTAGTTGTCGCTTCCTGGAATTTGAAAAGTTCCATATTTAAAACGCGTAGGATTTCCTTTTTTTTCAGGAGTACACGAATAAACCAAAAAAATGACTAAAAAAATAAGTGAATATCTCATTAAATTCCGGTGTAATTAGCGGGTGTAATTGCTTTTAATTCTTCTTTAATTTCTGATGAAACTTCTAAAGTATCAATAAAATTAGCAATTGATTTTTGATTGATTTTTTCATTCGTACGCGTTAATCCTTTTAAAGCTTCGTAAGGATTCGGATACGCTTCACGACGTAAAATTGTTTGAATAGCTTCGGCAACAACTGCCCAGTTATTTTCTAAATCTTCGGCAAATTTCGATTCGTTTAATAATAACTTATTCAATCCTTTTAAAGTAGATGAAAAAGCAATTAACGTATGTCCGAAAGGAACTCCTACGTTACGTAAAACCGTACTGTCGGTTAAATCACGTTGTAATCTTGAAAGTGGTAATTTTGCTGATAAATGTTCAAAAATAGCATTTGCTAAGCCTAAATTTCCTTCAGAATTTTCAAAATCGATAGGATTTACTTTATGTGGCATTGCTGATGAACCAACTTCTCCTTCTTTAATTTTTTGCTTGAAATAATCGTTAGAAACGTAGGTCCAAACATCTCTATCTAAATCAATTAAAATAGTATTGATACGTTTTAAACCGTCATATAAAGCCGCCATGTGGTCGTAATGCTCTATTTGAGTTGTTGGAAAAGAATGGTGTAAACCTAAAATATCTTCTACAAAATGCGTTCCAAAATTTTTCCAATCAATATCTTTATACGCTACTTTATGTGCGTTAAAATTACCTGTTGCTCCACCAAATTTAGCAGCGTGAGGCGTGTGTTGAATATGAATTGCTTGGTTGTTAATTCGCTCTACAAAAACAAAAAATTCTTTTCCTAAACGAGTAGGAGAAGCTGGTTGTCCGTGCGTACGTGCTAACATTGGAATATCGTCCCATTCTTCGGCTAAATCAGCTAATTTAGAAACCAATTCATCTAAAGCAGGATAATAAACTTCATCCATCGCATCTTTAATAGATAATGGAATTGCCGTATTATTAATGTCTTGAGAAGTTAATCCGAAGTGAATAAATTCCTTGTATTTATTCAAGCTTAACTTGTCAAATTCTTCTTTGATAAAATATTCAACCGCTTTTACATCATGATTTGTAATCGCTTCAATATCTTTAATTTTCTGTGCATTTTCCGTAGAAAAATCCTCATAAATTTTACGTAAATTAGGATATAATTCTTTGTTGAAATCGGCTAATTGTGGCAACGGAATTTCACATAAAGCGATAAAATATTCAATTTCAACTTTTACTCTATATTTAATTAAAGCTTCTTCAGAAAAATAGTTTGCTAAATTGGCTATTTTATTACGGTATCTACCATCAATAGGAGAAATGGCGTTTAATTGTGTTAAGCTCATGATTTGTGCTATTTTATGTAATTTTGTTGTGAATTTGTTGTGTTGTTTGGCAAAAATAGAAAATACTATTCTTTTTTAACGGATTATAATTGATTAATAATCGTATTATTTTGGTATTCTTTTTATTTGTGAAATAAAAATTATGACACTTGTCATAGAATAATATCATATAAAAAGATATTTTTGTATTTTATTAAATAGAAATTTAAGAAAATAATGAATAGTAAAATAGATACAAAAGAAATTGAAAATAGAGAAGATGTTTATTTATTAGTATCAACTTTTTATGATAAAATTAAAGAAGATGATTTTATTGGGCATATTTTTTTAAAAACAATTCCTACGGATGCTTGGGATGCTCATTTAGAAAAATTAACTGATTTTTGGGAATCGAATCTTTTTTTCGTTCGAAAATTTAAAGGAAATCCGATGAAAGCCCACAAAGATTTAGATGCTCATTTTAATCACAGTATTTCACAAGAGCATTTTGGAAGATGGTTGCTTTTATGGTTTGAAACATTAGATGAAAATTTTCATGGCAATAAAGCCAACGAAGCCAAAGAACGTGCTAGAAACATCGCTTCTATGTTGTTTTTTAAAATGTTTGAAGATAAACCGAAAGAAACTAATTCATAATAAAATAAGTGAATCTATTTTTATTTGATAGCTTTTTTTATCTTCACAAATTAAAATATTTTTTGTGGAAAAAATAACTATCATTTATATTGTTTTAGCTGTTTTATTGAGTGTAGCAATCGCTTATTTTCAATATTTCTACAAAACAACATCGAAATTTAGCTTAAAACTTAAAAGAAAAACGCTTCTTTTTGCTCTAAAAGCATTGAGCTTATTTTTACTGTTTTTATTATTGATAAATCCTGAAATAAAAACCGTTGAAACTCAAAATATAAAACCTGTTTTAACTATTTTAGTTGATAATTCATCATCAATAAAATATTTTAACGAAGACAAAAAAGTTAAAAATATCATTCAGAAAATAAAAAAATCTGAAAAAATAAACAATAAATTTGACGTTGAATCTTTTTATTTTGATGAAAAAACGGCTGTTTTAATTGCTGATAGTTTAAATTTTTCAGGAACTCAAACAGCTATTTATCAAGCAATAAATTCGGTTAATGAATTGCAAAAAGAACGTTTAAATGCAACTGTTTTAATTACTGATGGAAATCAAACCAAAGGAAATGAGTATCAATATGTAACATCAAAAAACAAGATTTTTCCCGTTGTTGTAGGCGATACTACTTTATATAAAGATTTACAAATATCGCAGGTAAACGTAAATAAATACAGTTATATAAAAAATAAATTTCCTGTTGAAACATTACTATATTATCAAGGAGAATTTAACGGAAAAGAAACTGTAAACGCTACTTTTTCAATTACACATCAAGGAAAAAAAGTATTTTCTAAGAAAGTAGCCTTTTCAGCAGAAAATCCTACAAAAACAATTACCACTACTTTAACTTCGGATAAAAAAGGAATTCAATATTATAAAACTTCGATTAGTAAAATTGAAAACGAAAAAAACACCAAAAATAATTACAAAAATTTTTCAGTAGAAGTAATTGACGAGCAAACAAAAGTATTAATTTTAAGCACTTTTTTGCATCCTGATATAGGAGCGATTAAAAAATCAATAGAAAGTAATAAGCAACGAAAGGTTGATATCGCTTTTATAAATGATAAAAATATTAAATATAATGACTATCAGTTTTTTGTTTTTTATCAGCCAAATAGTTCTTTTAAAAAGGTTTTTGAAAAAGTAACATCTAATTATTTAATCGTTTCAGGAACAAAAACTGATTGGAATTTTTTAAACACACAGAATTTAGGCGTTCAAAAAGAAGCAATTAAGCAATCTGAAAATTATACGGCACTTTACAACGCTAATTTTTTACCTTTTTTACAAAAAGATATCAATTTTAATAATTTTCCGCCACTAAAAGATGTTTTTGGAGAGGTAACAATAACAGGCGATGCACAGATTTTATTGCATCAAAAATATGCAGGTTTTAAAACCAAAGAACCCTTATTAGCAACTTTCGAAAACTTTCAAAATAAAAATTATGAAACTGAAAAATTGGCAAAAACCAATCAAAAACAGGCTGTTTTATTTGGTGAAGGAATCTGGAAATGGCGTTCAGCTAGTTTTTTAGAAGCACAAGGATTTGAAAATTTTGATGCTTTTTTAGGCAATTTAGTACAATATTTAGCATCTAACAAAAAAAGAAAAAGACTCGATGTAAAAAGTAAATCATCGTATTCACAAAATGAATACGTAACAATTTCAGCATTTTATGTTAACGAAAATTATACCTTTGACAACAGGGTGTCACTAGAAATAACGATTACAAACAGCCAAACAAAGCATCAAAAAATACTGCCTTTTTCATTGGTCAATAATTCGTATCAAGTTTCAATTTCTGACCTTTCTTCTGGCGATTATTCATATAAAGTTGCTGTAAAAAATCAGAAAATAAACAGCTACGGAAAATTTAAAATTACCGAGTTTAATATAGAAGAGCAGTTTGTAAATGCCAATGATCAAAAACTACATCAATTAGCCTTAAAAACAGCAGGAAAATTAATATATCCTGATAAAATAAATACTTTAATTACTCAATTATCCGAAGATAAAACCTATTATACTACTCAAAAATCAATCACAAAAAAAGAAAATTTACTAGATTGGAAATGGATATTATCTTTAATCGTTGTTTTACTTTCTGTAGAATGGTTTATCAGAAAATTTGATGGCAAAATATAAAAAACAAATTGCTTTTAATTGTGTAACTTAGCATTGTTCCTGTAATTTGTATAAAATAACTAAAACTAAAAAAACATGAAGTTTCACACAAGAAAATGGATAAAACCAGAAGATTTAAACCCAAACGGTACTTTATTTGGCGGTCGATTATTACAATGGATCGATGAAGAATTAGGAATTTATGCTATTATTCAATTAGAAATACCTCGAACAGTTACTAAATTTATGTCTGAAATAGATTTTGTAAGTTCGGCTAAACAAGGCGATATTATTGAAATTGGTATTGAAATTGTTAAATTTGGAAACACCTCAATTACTTTACATTGTCAAGTACGTAACAAACTGACGCATAAAAAAATTATTGGAATTGATAAAATTGTAATGGTTACTTTAGATGAAAATGGAACGCCAATGGCTCACGGAAAAACGAAAGTTGAATATGTTAAAGACCGATTAAATCCGATTAAATAAATAATCTAATTACTTTTTTTATATATTTGTCATTTAGTATTCTTTTATTATTTCTGAAATAAAAATAAGTAAATCATTTGAAAATTATTAGCATCCTCATATTAATATTATTACTGTTTGTGCCTCCTGTTCAGGTGCATTCGGATGCTATTATTTTTAATGATGGTAATGTAATAGTTAATGATGGCGATGTAATTCACCATATTAACACGATGGACTATGCGCATTCTGAAACGCATCATAAAAACAATACCGAAGAAGAAAGCAAGGAACACCATCATATTTGTATTTTTTCAGGTATTTCAAGTGCTATTATTACGGAGGAATTTAATTTTAAAATTGTTACATTCTTTCAAGAATACTCGAAAATTCATTTTCATAAAGTGTTAAATACCGCTAGTTATTTAGCCCAACTTTTTCATCCTCCAATAGTTTAATTCTTTTTTTATTATTCGATAATCGTATTATTTCAGCTGTTTAAAACAGTCGAAATGATATTATTATTTCGTGTAAATTTTTATCATTTTCATTTATTTTTATTGACTTTCTTTGAAGCAATTTCCCGCTTTCCGCACTCGCTCTTTTTTGAAAAAAATCAAAAAAGGAGCTCAAACAATTGCTACAATCGGGGCTAGGCATATCGGTATTCAACATTATTTAGAATATTAATTCATAAGAAGTTATATCAATATAAAAATAAATTACAGGTGATAAATTACACTTCAAAATTTTTAAAAATCAAGAATTAAATACATCAAAAATGTTAGATAACATTATAAAATTTTCAATTAAAAACAAATTGATTATTGGCGCTTTTGTATTGGTGTTAATTGGTTGGGGAATTTATTCGCTAAAACAATTACCGATCGATGCAGTGCCAGATATTACCAATAATCAGGTGCAAATTATTACTTCGGCACCCTCACAATCGGCACAAGATATTGAACGATTAGTAACATTTCCTATCGAAATGACCATGTCTAGTATTCCTGATATTGAAGAAGTTCGTTCTTTTTCTCGTTTCGGACTAAGCGTGGTTACTATTGTTTTTAAAGACGATGTCGATATTTATTGGGCAAGGCAACAAATTAGCGAACGCTTAAACGAAGCAAAAAGCAATATTCCAGACGGAGTTGGTTCGCCCGAAATGGCGCCTGTAACTACTGGTTTAGGAGAAATTTATCAATATACATTATTTGCAAAAAAAGGTTTTAAAGAAAAGTTTCCTATTATGGAATTACGTTCTCTTCAAGATTGGGTTGTTCGTCGTCAATTATTAGGAATCGAAGGAATTGCAGACGTAAGTAGTTTTGGTGGTTTTTTAAAACAATATGAAGTTGCTTTACAACCCGAAAGATTGCAAACATTGGGTGTAAGTGTTAACGAAGTTTTAGAGGCTTTATCTAAAAACAATCAAAATACAGGAGGTGCTTATATTGATAAAAATCCGAAAGCATATTTTATAAGAAGCCAAGGATTAATTCAAACACCTGAAGATATTCAGAATATTGTTATTAAAAATACCCTAAATGGTACGCCAGTTTTAATTAAAGATATCGGAAAAGTACAATTAGGAAGTGCCATCAGATACGGCGCAATGACCAGAAATGGCGAAGGCGAAGTTGTCGGTGGAATTGTAATGATGCTAAAAGACGCAAACTCATCAAAAGTAATAAAGCGTGTAAAAGAGCGAATTGCGCAAATACAAAAAAATTTACCCGAAGGTGTTGTAATCGAACCTTTTTTAGATAGAACAAAATTAGTTGATAAAGCAATCAGTACGGTATCCACCAATTTAATTGAAGGCGCTTTAATTGTAGTTCTTATTTTGGTATTATTATTAGGAAATTTACGTGCGGGTTTAATTGTTGCATCTGTAATTCCGCTGGCAATGTTATTTGCAATTATATTGATGAATCTTTTTGGAGTTTCAGGAAACTTAATGAGTTTAGGAGCCATTGATTTTGGAATTATAGTTGATGGTTCGGTGATTATTGTGGAAGCAACATTGCATTATTTAGTGCTAAAAAAATCAGGAAAAAAATTAACGCAATCCGAAATGGATGAAGAAGTATATCAATCAGCTTCAAAAATTAGAACGAGTGCGGCCTTTGGAGAAATCATTATTTTAATTGTATATCTTCCTATTTTGGCGTTAGTCGGTATTGAAGGGAAAATGTTTAAACCGATGGCGATAACCGTAAGTTTTGCCATTTTAGGGGCTTTTATTTTATCATTAACATATGTTCCGATGATTAGTGCCTTGTTTTTAAAGAAAACAATTAGACATCATAATGACAAAAAAAATATTTCTGATAAAATAATAGGTGCATTACAAAATGTTTATACACCTGTATTGGAATTTGTTTTAAGTTATAAAAAATCAGTACTTATTGGCGCTGTACTTGTTTTTATAGTAAGTCTTTTTACCTTTAAAAATATGGGTTCTGAATTTATTCCATCTTTAGATGAAGGAGATTTAGCCGTGCAAGCAACGGTTTCTACAGGAAGTTCATTATCATATACGATTGATGTGACAAATAAATCTTCAAAATTATTATTAAAAGAATTTCCAGATGAAATTGAACAAATTGTAAGTAGAATTGGTTCATCAGAAATACCTACAGATCCAATGCCTGTTGAAGTTGCGGATATTATTATCATCTTAAAAGATAAAAATGATTGGACAAAAGCAAGCAGTAAAGACGAGTTAACCGAAAAAATGAATCATTTATTAGATGAAAATATGTTAGGTGTTAATTACGGATTTCAGCAGCCTATACAAATGCGTTTTAATGAATTGATGACAGGAGCAAGACAAGATGTTGTCTTAAAAATTTACGGAGAAAATTTAGATAAATTAGTAAAATACGCAAATGAATTAGGTGAAATTATTCCTGATATAGCTGGTGCTCAAGATTTGTATATCGAAAAAATGACAGGTTTAAAGCAAATAGTTATCGATTACAAAAGAAATCAATTAGCCTTATATGGCTTAAATATTTCTGATGTAAATACGGCTGTAAATACCGCTTTTGCTGGGCAAAGCGCAGGTTCAGTGTATGAAGGCGAACAACGTTATGATTTGGTTGTTAGAATGAATAAACAAAATAGAGCGAGTATTCAAGATATTCGTAAACTGTATGTAACGACATCAAATGGATCACAAATTCCGTTAGAAAATGTTGCTGATGTAAGCTTTAAAACAGGACCAAATCAAATACAAAGAGATGACGCAAAACGAAGAATAACAGTCGGTTTTAACGTTCGAGGGCGTGATGTAGCAAGTATTGTTGCTGAATTACAAGCTAAAGTTAGTGAAAAAATACAATTCGATACAGGATATTATATCACCTACGGTGGAACTTTTAAAAATTTGGAAGAAGCACGTACACGATTAGGAATTGCAGTTCCTGTTGCCTTATTATTGATCTTTTTATTATTGTATTTTACTTTTAAATCGATTAAACAAAGTTTCTTAATTTATACGGCAATTCCAATGTCGGCAATTGGTGGAATTTTCGCTTTATGGTTTAGAGATATGCCTTTTTCAATATCCGCAGGAATAGGATTTATAGCCTTATTTGGTGTCGCTGTTTTAAACGGAATTGTATTAATTGCCGAATTCAATCGTTTAAAAGAAGCTGGAATGACGGATATAAAAGAAATTATAAAAAAAGGAACTTCTGTTCGATTACGTCCCGTAATTATGACGGCAATGGTAGCATCATTAGGTTTTTTACCGATGGCAATTTCAGCATCAGCAGGAGCAGAGGTTCAAAAACCATTGGCAACCGTGGTGATTGGCGGTTTAATATCAGCAACCTTATTAACTTTATTAATTTTACCAGTTTTATATCTGTTTTCTGAAAGTAAATCAGGAAATAAAACAGCTAAATCAATGAAAATAAACTCAAAAATACTCAGCTTATTATTTATAGTAACGGGAAGTTTATGTATTCAGGCACAAGAAAATACACAAGAAATAATACAAATAAATATTCAGAAAAATCCTCAGAAATTAAGCGAGCAAGACGCAATTAATATCGCTTTAAAAAAATCAGTAGCTCGTTATAAATCAACTTTAAATATCGCTAAAAATAAAGCAGGGATTGCAAGTGCAATTACTTTAGATCCTATTGCTGTAAAATATCAAGATGTTGGAGTTAGTACTGGTTTATCAGAAAAAGAATGGTCGGCTACTCAAAATTTCGGAGCTGTTTTAACACATCTTCAAAAAAGAAAATTAGCGATTGCAAAACATGAATTAGCCATTTTAGAAAATGATATTTCAAGAAAAGAAACGATTCGAACTGCTAGAAGTTTATATCAGCAATGGCATTATTTATATGGACTTATTTCATTACTTGAAGAACAAACTAAAAATAGTAATCTGATAAAAAGTATTTCTAATAAATTATACGATGCAGGAGAAATAGGAGGCTTAGAAAATGATTTAACAATCTTACAATCGTTAGATATTCAATCTAAAAAAAGCACTATTTACAAGGATTTTATACAGATAGAAAATAAACTAAAAGAAGTATTACAATTGAAAAACTTGATAGTTCCTGAAACAAAATTCCCTATAAAAAAGCTAGTTTCACTTCAAAATAAGAACGAAAAAGATAGCATTTCAACAGCCTTTTTAGAAATTTTATCTAAAAGAGAAAAAGTAGCTCAAAAGAATATTTCAGTAGCAAAATCATCTTATTTCCCAGAGATAACCGCAGGGATTATCAATAGAAAAACAGGAAACTTAACCGATTATACAGGTTTTAATATCGGTTTAAATGTTCCTATTTCATTTTGGGCTAACAATGCTAAAATTAAACAGCAAAAAATAATATCCGAAGAAATAGCTTTTGAAAATGACGCGCGTAAAATAGCAATTCAGAATAATTTTAAAAGTTTACAAGAACAATTAACGTATTTAAAAACGGAATTAATTCCTATTGATACAATGAAAATAAAGGCTGAAAAATTTATCAAAAAACTAAAAATAGCCTATACAACTGGCGAAATAGATGCGTATCAATATAATCAAAGTTTTAATACTTATTTTCAGGTGATGCAAAATTATTTGTTATTGATTCATAATTATAATCAAACAGTAATTAGCTACGAGTTTTACACAAAAAAATAATTAAAAATTAAAAAATACCCGACTTTTATTTAGTCAAGATTTAGTCAGGTTAAAAAATATAAAAAGATGAAAAAATTTATCAATATAATCAGTTTTGTAGTATTCATATTATCGGTTAGTAGTTGTAATTCTAAAAAAGAAAATCATACAGGACAAGATCATACATCCGAAGAAAAAGAAAAAAAACAGGGAAAATCAGAAGAAAAATACACCGAAAATGAATTGCATTTAACAACCGAACAAATAGCATCAGCAAATATAAAAGTAGCCGAAATTACACAACGAAAAATACGCAATAGCATTGCCGTTACAGGAACTATTGAAGTGCCTCCACAAAGTAAAGCAACTATTTACGCGCCTTTAGAATCGTTTGTATATAAAACATATTTATTGCCTGGAGATAAAGTGAAAAAAGGACAAACCGTAGCTGTATTACAGCATCCAAATTTTATAAAATTGCAATATTCATATTTAGAAGCAGTTAATAATAATAAGGTTACAAAAGCAGATTATGAGCGTAAAAAAATGTTATTAGCAAACGAAATCACTTCAAAAAAATCGTTTCAAATAGCAGAAGGAATATATAATTCTTCAAAAAGTTTAGTGGAAAGTTATGCTTCACAATTAAAAATGGCAAATTTATCGCCAAATACGATTTCAAAAAATGGAATTCAACAATATGTGTACATAAAAGCACCGATTTCTGGCTATGTGGTAGAAAATAACTTAAATAAAGGAATGTTTTTAGCAGGAAATTCAAAAATGATGGAAATTATTGATACCGATCATATGCACGCCGAATTAAATGTTTTTGGAACCGATATTACCAAAATTAAAAAAGGCGATTCATTTGTTTTTAAACCTTCAGGAATTGACTCAGAATATCAAGGATACATCAAATTAATTAGTCAGAAAGTAAATGACAAAACAAAAACAATAAATGTACACGGACATTTTGAGGATGAAAAAAATAACTTAAAATCAGGAATGTTTATTAACGCAGATGTATTATTAGGCGGTGAAAAAACAATGGCTGTTCCTCAAACCGCAATTATAGAAAAAGAAGGCGAAAGCTTTGTTTTTATGGCAAAAAGTACTGTTGAATTTATTCCTTTAAAAGTAACATTGGGAAATAATGATGCTGGTTTTGTAGCCATAAAAACAATTGAAGGAAATAATTTTGATATTAAAATAGTTACGCAAGGTGCACATATTTTAAAAGGAAAATTATTACAACAAGCAGGTGGCATGGAAGGTCATGCACATTAAAAATATAAATCAATTTTATTCAAATATCAAATACAAAAATGGCAACAAAAAGTTCAGTGAAAAACTCAGAAGAACATTCACAGCAGCATCAAAATAACCATCAAAATCATGGTGGAATATTAGGCGAAAAATCAGAATTATATTTCGCTATTTTAAGTGGAGTTTTCTTTTTTACAGGATTAATTATCGAAAATTTCACTTCTTTATCAATAAAGTATCCAACTTATATTGTCGTCAGTTTTATGATTTCCATCATTTTAGGTGGGTGGTTCACGACAATCGAAGCTTTTAAGAAAATCAAAAAAGGAGAATTTGAAATCGATTTTTTAATGTTAGCCGCAGCCGCTGGAGCTATTTATATCAATAAATGGGGAGAAGGCGCTTTGCTATTATTTTTGTTCAGCTTAGGACACGCATTAGAACATTTTGCCATGAACAAAGCCCGAAAATCAATAGAGAATTTAGGAAAATTATCACCTAAAAAAGCCTTGGTGAAACGTAACAATAATCTTGTTGAAGTTTTAATCAATGAATTAAAAATAAATGATATCATCATTGTAAAACCAAATACCAAAATTGCTGCCGATGGCGTAATTATCAAAGGAAATAGTAGCATTAATCAAGCGTCGATAACAGGAGAAAGTATGCCTGTTGATAAAACAGCAATTAATTCAATAGAAAATATTGCCAAATATAAAGATTTTAACGAAATACCTAAAAAAAATGTAGTATATACCGGTACAATTAATGGAGATAGCGTACTAGAAATTCAGGTTTTAAAACTAAGTAAAGATAGTACCATTTCTCGTTTAGTGAAAATGGTAAGTGAGGTAGAAAATCAAAAATCACCAACGCAATTAGTTACTAAAAAATTTGAAAAATGGTTTGTGCCAATCGTACTTATTTTGGTACTTACATTATGTTTTGCATATCTGGTAATTAATGAATCTTTTGAGCAAAGTTTTTATAGAGCAATTACCGTATTAATAGCCGCAAGCCCTTGTGCTTTAGCAATTTCTACACCAAGTGCTGTATTGAGCGGAGTCGCACGTGCTGCAAAAAGTGGCGTGCTGATAAAAGGAGGAAGAGCCTTAGAGAATCTGGGAAGTTTAACAACCATTGCTTTTGATAAAACAGGAACACTAACACAAGGAAAACCAAAATTAACCAACGCAATTGCTCTTAATAATTTTGATGAAATCGAATTTTTAGAAATAACGCTAGAAGTCGAAAGTTTAAGCAATCATCCATTGGCAAAGGCAATATCTAAAGATATTAGTACAAAATATCAACTGAAAAATAACAATAATGCATCTGATATTAAAGCTATCCAAGGAAAAGGTATTAAAGCAACCTATAAAAATAAACCTGTTTTTATCGGAAATAAAAAATTAATGACCGATGAAAATATAATCGTTTCTGATGCAATCGATACTCAAATGAATACGCTTCTTTTAAACGGACATACCGCCATGTTAGTCGGATATCAACAGCAAATAATAGGATTGCTAAGCGTAATGGATATCCCAAGAATTACAGCTAAAGAAACCTTGAATAAATTAAGAAAAATAGGCATCAAAAAAATGGTTATGCTTACTGGAGATCATCAAAATGTAGCAAATTCAATAGCATCACAAATAGGTTTAACTGCCGCCAAAGGAAATTTATTACCCGAAGATAAAGTTATCGAAATTCAAAAATTAAAAGCAAATAATAATAAAGTTGCCATGGTTGGCGATGGCGTAAATGATGCTCCCGCAATGGCAAATAGTACCGTTGGTATTGCTATGGGAGCCGCTGGTAGTGATGTCGCATTAGAAACAGCAGATGTTGCTTTGATGTCCGATAAAATAGAAAAATTACCATTCGTAATTGCATTAAGTAGAAAATCAAAAACTATTATCAAACAAAATATTTGGATTAGTTTAGGAGTCGTTGCAATATTAATTCCCCTAACATTATTCGGTGTAACATCAATAGGATATACCGTATTGATTCATGAAGGATCAACATTAGTAGTCGTTTTAAATGCCTTGAGATTGTTAAGATTTAAAGAAGAATAATCAATAATAATGAAGACAACTATTTAGAGCCTGTTTAAATTTTATTCCAAAAATTTTTGTAACATCAAAATAGCAAGGCAAGGGGTTAAAACCCCTTGTTTTAAAAATAAAAATGCGTCAAAGGAAATTTATTTCAGTTTTGCATTCTGATTTGTCGCCATTTTTTGACACTATATTTTTTTCAGATGAAAAATCGTATATTTGGTATATATATAATGACATCATTTTATAATATATCATCAACTTAAATTCAAAAAATGAGTAACAACAGACAATTAGATTTTCAATTACCAAAAGGAGGACTTCTTATCGGAATAATTGGCGTACTTGCAATTATCGGATTCTCAAAATCAACAGTAACTATTAAATCTGGTCAGGCAGGAGTTTTGTACAAAACCTTTGGAGGCGGGGTCGTAACAGATGAAGCTCCAATGGGAGAAGGATTTCAAGTAGTCGCTCCATGGAATAAAGTTTTTATTTATGAAGTTCGTCAGCAAGAAATATATGAAAAAATGCAAGTTTTATCATCTAACGGATTAGAAATTCAATTAGAAGCTTCTGTTTGGTTTCAGCCACAAGCTGAAAAAATAGGTTCGCTACATAAAGAAAAAGGAGAAAATTATATTTCAAGAGTTATTCAACCTGTTATCCGTTCCGCAGCACGTAGCGTTGTAGGACGTTATACACCCGAACAATTATATTCTAGCAAAAGAGATGTAATACAAGTTGAGATTTTTTCCGAAACAAAAAAGATTTTAGACGAACAATACATTCAATTAAATGAAGTTTTAGTAAGAGATGTTACCTTGCCTCCAACTATTAAAATGGCAATTGAACGTAAATTAAAACAAGAACAAGAATCGTTAGAATATGAATTTCGATTAGTAACCGCTCAAAAAGAAGCCGAAAAACAAATTATTGAAGCAAAAGGAAAAGCCGATGCTAATAAAATTTTAAGTGCTTCTTTAACTGATAAAATTTTGCAAGATAAAGGTATTGAAGCTACACTAAAATTAGCTGAATCACAAAATAGTAAAGTCGTGTTAATTGGTGCAGGAAAAAGTGGAATGCCAATTATTTTAGGAAATCAATAATCTAAAAATCAATACTTTTCTACTTTCCTAAGTAAAAGTTCAGTAAAAAAATAAAAAACCCAGCTTGATACACATCAAGCTGGTTTTTTTATTTATATAAATTCTCTGTAATTTATTAAGAGCCTGTTTAAATTTTATTCCAAAATTTTTTGTAACATCAAAATAGTATGGCAAGGGGTTAAAACCCCTTGTTTTCAAAATAAAAATGCGTCAAAGGGATTTTATTTCAGTTTCTCATCCTGATTTGCCACATTTTTTAGCTTTTTTTGTGATTTTCAGCTCCTTTTAACAAGGGGTTTTAACCCCTTGCCGTCATTTTTTGCCACTATATTTTTTTCAGATGAAATTTAAACAGGCTCTAAAAATTATCAAATAATTTTTTTATTTATTTTTATTTAAAAATTAAACACAAATTGTTATATTTGTCTTTCGTAAATCGAATTTTAAACTAATTTTGATTGACTTTGTTTGACATAATAAAACTATTCTAAAATAATTTAGCCTATAACTAAATTATTATTTAAGGTTATTATTATTATTGATGAGGTTTTAATTAAATCATTTTTTGAAAATTTATCAATAAATTCTTAGCCTATAACTAAATTTTTAATTGATGATTTTTAAAAAATTAGAATTAAAAATTATACATAAAAATAAATTTATTTCTATGTATTGATAAAATTTAGATTTTTCGACAAGAGAAACAAAAAGACTAAAGAACAGAAAAAGAATGAAACTTTTAAAAGATAAAACAGCCATTATTACAGGAGCTACCAGAGGAATCGGTAGGGGTATCGCATTAGAATTTGCAAACCAAGGATGTAATATTGCGTTTACTTATAGTTCATCAGTTGAAGCAGCGAATGCTTTAGAAAATGAATTGACCGCTTTAGGAATAAAAGCAAAAGGATACCAATCGAATGCCGCAAATTTTGATGCCGCTCAAGAATTAGCAAAAAATGTTTTAGAAGAATTTAAAACAATTGATGTACTTGTAAATAATGCAGGAATCACCAAAGATAATTTATTGATGCGTATTTCAGAAACTGATTTTGATAAAGTTATTGAAGTTAATTTAAAATCTGTTTTTAATTTAACGAAAGCTGTTATCCGACCAATGATGAAACAACGTTCAGGTTCTATCATAAATATGAGTTCTATTGTTGGATTAAAAGGAAATGCAGGTCAGGCAAATTATGCAGCTTCAAAAGCTGGGATTTTAGGTTTTTCTAAATCAGTAGCCTTAGAGTTAGGATCAAGAAATATTAGAAGTAACGTAGTTGCTCCTGGTTTTATTGAAACTGAAATGACTGCTAAATTAGATGAAAAAGTAGTAGATGCTTGGCGCAATGATATTCCTTTAAAAAGAGGAGGAACTCCAAAAGATATCGCAAACGCTTGTGTATTTTTAGCGTCAGATATGAGTAGCTATATTACAGGACAAACATTATCTGTTGATGGTGGAATGTTAACCTAGAAAAAATAAATTTTATTTTTTAACTTAACTTTATTTTATAAAACCAAAAAAGTAGCAATTCTAGAATTGCTACTTTTTTGGTTTTATAATTATTATTGATTGAATTCATTAAAACTACCATCATCATATAAAAGTACGATTTTTACTAATTTTTTATTTCCAGAATTATTAGGCTCATTTTTTGAATTATTCTCGATAGAAGTAGTGCTTGTAGAGAATAGGGTAGGGCTAATTTCTGTTTTTTCTTCTTGAATAATTTCTTTTGTTGAAGTTTCTTCGGCTACTATTTCCTCTTCAGGCTCTATTTTCGGAAAAGTTCCTTCGCCATATAAGAACCAATACAAATCAACTTCAGGAAATTTATTAATTGTCTTCATAACAAAATCTAAACTTGGCTTATTTCTACCAGATAAAAGGTGAGATATGCTAGAACGTTGAACATTTATAGCGTCAGCAAATGTTGATGAAGTTAAATTATAATGAGAAATAATCTTTTTTAAACGAGTAAGTATATCATCCATAGAGTTTATTTTTTTACAATTGTAATTATATGTTTATATGTAGCAAATATATACATTTGTCAATTAATTACAAATTATTATTTAAAATTTTAATTTGTTTTTTGTATTCTAAAATAATTACAACAGTTTACAAAAGAGAATTAAGTAATAATTATGAGAAGTAAGACAAGTACACAAATGTAAAATTAGTTAGTAATCGTTGCTGTTTGTTTCTGCTAATTACATTTGTATCAAGCATCATTAATAAAAAAATAAAAGCATTAAACTTAAGCTTTAAGCAATCATCGTTTTATCCTTTTGCTTTATATGAAAAGAAAAGAGATTATATAATCACAGTAGAGTAGGGAAAAGGAACTTAACTACAACGAACGAGGTATGACAGGCATAATTAATTAAGAATAAAATTAAGATTATTTATATAATGTTTGTTTTAGAGTACGAGGTTTAAACAACACATAATTGTATTTTACATATGTAACAGACTTGTTCTTTAATTAATAAGGTTCACTGAATATTTAGTAAGATTACATTTGTATACGACTGAATTATGATTAACTTCCTGTTTAATTTTCTTAAAAGAATATTTTACTGTTTACAATTGTGCATCAACTAATTGACGAATACTAATTTACTTTTGTATCAATAAATATAAAGGAAGAGGAGATTCTATCTATTGACTAAAATTAAAATCTGTTCAAATAATTTTACTTTACTCAAAAGTTTTATAGATAATCGAACTCGTCATGATAATTTATTTCAGCTTGACGTTGATGGATTCGATTTCTTATTGTTCTATTTTAAGATACATATGAAAACTTAATTTACTTCTCTAAAATATTAAGTTTTGTTTAAGGCACAAGCAAAACACTTCCGCTAGGATTTTTCTTAATAAATAAATAGAGAGTAAAAGAGTAAAATAAAAAAAAGCCTGAACAATTTGTTCAGGCTTAATAAGAAACAATATAACTAAAATTTAAAATAAAGTATTATGAATAACAATTATTTTATCCATTAAAAGTAATAAAAAAACTGATAATTTGTTTGATTTATTTCTTATTTTCAATCCAAGTTTTAGCATTTACAAACGCTTCTAACCAAGGTGAAACTTCGTCTTTTCTTCCGGCAGGGTAGTTTGCCCAGTTCCATTGAAAAGTTGAACGTTCAATATGTGGCATTGTTACTAAATGACGACCTGTAGCATCACATAACATTGCGGTGTTATAATCTGAACCATTCGGATTATTAGGATACCCTTGATAACCATATTTAGCTACAATACTATAATTAGTTTCAGCTTCTGGTAAGTTAAATTTTCCTTCTCCATGAGAAATCCAAACACCTAATTCAGTTCCTGCTAATGATGATAACATTACCGAATTATTCTCTTGAATTTTAACAGAAGTAAATGAGCTTTCATGTTTCTTAGAATCGTTATGAACTAATCTACCATGAACTTTATGATCAGGATTGATTAAATCTAATTCCATCCATAATTGTGCTCCGTTACAAATTCCTACAGATAAAGTATCTTCACGTTTAAAGAAATTCTTTAAAGCCGTATTTGCTTTTTCATTATATAAAAATGCTCCAGCCCAACCTTTCGCCGAACCTAAAACATCAGAATTAGAAAAACCACCAACAGCTCCAATAAATTGAATATCTTCTAAAGTTTCACGTCCAGAAATTAAATCTGTCATGTGAACATCTTTTACATCGAAACCAGCTAAGTACATTGCGTTTGCCATTTCACGTTCAGAGTTAGAACCCTTTTCACGAATAATAGCTGCTTTTGGTTTGTCTTTTTTATCCGAAGAACCTAAAACATCTGAAATTTTTCCTGTAAAATTAGTAGGGAAAGTATATTTTAAAGGCTGATTTTTATAATTATCAAATCTGTTTTTAGCTAAACCATTTGCAGTTTGCTTGTCATCTAATAAATAAGAAGTTTTATACCAAGTATCTCTTACTTCTGAAACATCAAAAGAGAAATTATCTTCATTATTTTTGATGCTTACTTTACCAGAATCATTTGCTGTTCCGATAGTAAAAAATTCAATATTATTTTCTGATAAAATTGTTTCTACTGAAGCATCAGCTTGAAAAACAATTCCTGCATTTTCAGCAAATAAAACTTTTAATGAATCTTCTTCGTTTAAAGAAGAGATATCAAAATCAGCTCCTAAATTAACATCAGCAAAACACATTTCTAATAAAGTAGTTAATAATCCACCAGAAGCAACATCGTGTCCAGCAGAAATTTTATCAGCTTTTATTAAATTTTGAATCGTATTAAAAGCATCTTTTAAGAAGGCTGGATTTGTAACATCTGGCGCTTCATTTCCAATAGTATTTAATACTTGATTGAAAGAACTACCACCTAATTTGAAAGAATCTTGCGAAATATTGATGTAATAAATGCTTTCTCCGTTCTTTTGTAAAACAGGTTCTATTACTTTAGATAAGTCGTTGCAATTTGCTGTTGCAGAGATTATTACAGTACCAGGAGAAATCACTTCATCCTCTTTGTATTTCTGTTTCATTGAAAGAGAATCCTTTCCTGTTGGCACATTGATACCTAAATCAATAGAAAGGTCAGAAATAGCTTTTACCGCTTTATATAAACGAGCATCTTCACCTTCGTTTTTACAAGGCCACATCCAATTTGCTGATAAAGAAACCGAAGCTAAATTATCTTTTAAAGGTGCCCAAATAATATTTGTTAACGATTCTGCAATAGAATTTCTACTACCAGCAGCTGGATTAATTAAAGCAGAAATAGGCGAGTGCCCAATAGAAGTTGCAATTCCTTCTTTCCCGTTATAATCTAACGCCATCACTCCGACATTATTTAAAGGGATTTGTAACGGACCAACACATTGTTGTTTAGCTACTTTACCACCAACACATCTATCAACTTTATTGGTTAACCAATCTTTACATCCTACAGCTTCTAGTTGTAAAACTTGCGCTAAATAGATGTTTAAGTTTTTAGTTTTATATCTTGAATTCTTGTAGTTTCTTACAATAGTTTTATCAGTTAAAACAGTTTTAGGAGAACTACCAAACATATCTTCTAAAGCTAAATCCATCGGTTTATCACCTTTAGTTTCAGATTCAAAAGTAAAACGATTATCACCAGTAACATCACCAACAGTATATATTGGAGAACGCTCACGTTCAGCAATTTTCTGTAAAGTATCAATATGTTTTTCAGCGATAACTAATCCCATTCTTTCTTGAGATTCGTTTCCGATAATTTCTTTTGCTGATAAAGTAGGATCTCCAACAGGTAAACTATCTAAATTGATTTTCCCACCAGTATCTTCAACTAATTCTGATAAACAATTTAAATGTCCACCAGCACCATGATCGTGAATAGAAACGATAAAGTTTTCTTCGCTTTCTACCATACCACGAACGGCGTTAGCAGCACGTTTTTGCATTTCAGGATTCGAACGCTGTACAGCGTTTAATTCAATTCCTGAAGCAAATTCACCGGTATCCGCAGATGAAACCGCAGCGCCACCCATTCCAATACGGTAATTTTCACCACCAAGAATTACAATTTTATCTCCTTTTTTAGGCGTATCTTTTAATGCTTGATCAGCTTTTCCGTATCCAATACCACCAGCTTGCATGATTACTTTATCAAAACCTAATTTTCTAGGTTTAGCATCACTTGAAGCAGCATTTTCTTCATGTTCAAAAGTTAATACAGAACCTGTAATTAACGGCTGACCAAATTTATTTCCAAAATCAGAAGCTCCGTTTGATGCTTTTATTAAAATATCCATCGGAGTTTGGTATAACCAATCTCTAGCTTCAAATTTATTTTCCCAAAATCTTGTATTCTTAACTGAATCTATAGAAGCTTCTAAACGAGAGTAAGAAGTCATATAAACTGCTGTTCCTGCCAAAGGTAAAGAACCTTTTCCACCAGCAAGTCTATCTCTAATTTCTCCACCTGAACCTGTTGCAGCTCCGTTAAAAGGCTCTACAGTAGTAGGGAAGTTGTGCGTTTCTGCTTTTAATGAAATTACAGATTCAAATTCTTTTGTTTCGTAAAAATCAGGTTTATCCGCAGTTTTAGGCGCAAACTGAGTTACTTTAGGACCTTTTATAAAAGCAACGTTGTCTTTATATGCAGAAACAATATCATTAGGAAATTGTTTAGCCGTTTCTTTTATCAATTTGAATAAAGATGTTGGCATTTCCTCGCCATCAATAACGAAAGTTCCGTTAAATATTTTATGACGACAGTGTTCAGAGTTTACTTGACTGAAACCAAAAACCTCAGAATCTGTTAATTTTCTACCTATTTTTGTTGCTACACTTTCTAAATATTCAACTTCTTCATCACTTAAAGCTAAGCCTTCTGCTTGGTTGTAAGCAGCAATATCATCAATGTTTAAAATTGGTTCTGGTTGAATATCGATTGTAAAACTATCTTGATTTAAACCATCGTATTTTTGAGAAATCATTGGGTCGAAATCTGAAAAATCTTCAGAAACAACGTCAAATTCCTCTATTCTGATAATATCAGAAATACCCATATTTTGGGTAATTTCCACAGCATTAGTACTCCAAGGAGTAATCATTGCCGCTCTTGGACCAATAAAAAAGACATCTAATGATGTCGCATTTATTTTGGGTTGTTCTCCAAATAACCAGGTAAGTTTTGAAATAGTTTCGGTAGATAATTCTTTTGTTGTTTGAACAGTAAATATTTTACTGCTAACGTTTCCAAAGAAATGAATCATTATTTTGTTGTATTAAGTGTGTTGTTTCTAATCAATTTTAATTGACAAATTTACTTTTTTTCAATTAAATAAAGGCTACAAAATCCTATAAAATCACCAAAAACCTATAAAAATGATATAAAATTAAAAAAATAACAAAACAGTTATAAAAACAACAAAATAAAAAAAGTAGCTTTTGGCTACTTTTTTATTATTAAAGAATATTAAATAATATTATTTTTGATAAATATTATTATTTTGTATCAGGAATTCTATTTAGTTCAATTTTACCTTTTTGAAGTGCTTTATAATTTTCATAACAATTTAAAACAGCTTCAATCATCTGTAAATCACTTGCTTTTTTGATAAAATAATCAGAATATTCACAGTCAATAAGTAATTTAGAAAGTTGTTGTTTATCCATTTGTAGATATTCCATCATTACTTCACGGTCGAATTTTCCTGCTAACATTTTACGTAAATTATCTTCTTTCTTTAATTTTTGAAGCTTTTTAAGTTGTTTCGGCTTTCTTCCAAAGAGATTATACATTAAATCGACAGGTTCAAATAATTTTGCAATTGGCGATGTTATTTTTTGAGGTTTTCCAACTTCATAGGTTTGCGGAAGCCCGTTAATATGGATTCGTGTAAATCTATCTTTCGGAACTTGTTTCACATCGACTTCTAAAACACCAATCAGTTGGGTTGATTTGATAATAATTTCTTTAACTTCTTCGGGTTTTTCTCGTAATGATATTACGACTTCATTTCCTTTTAACAAATCGTTGGTCACTTTTAATTTGATAGAAGAGAATCCTAAAAACGATACTAAAACGGTATCATTTGCTTTTGCGATCAGTTCAAAAAAACCTCTTTCGTTGGTGATTGTTCCTGTAACGGAATTTAAATTTAAGATATGCGAAGCACTCAACGGTTTTTTGGTTTCAACATCAATAACTTGTCCTTTTAGTTGATGTTTTTGATGTTCGGAATTTTGAGAAAATCCGACATTAGTAATTAAGATGAATACGAAAGTAAAAAATAAATATGTTTTTTGCATTGTTGGCAAGGATAAAGATTTATCCAAACAAATTTAGATGATTTTATGATAGTTTAAGAAATTAATAAAAATTATTTTATTAATTTGGATATAAACTCAAATTAACTCAGTTTTTTGATGGAAATCAGCTATTAAAAATAGGGAAGAAGTATTAAAAATATTTTGTGCACGTAACAAGAGTCGAACTTGCACTCACGATGTGAACAAGCCCCTCAAGCCTGCGCGTCTACCAATTCCGCCATACGTGCTAAAAATAGTTTTCTTAAATCAATTTAAATATTAATAATATTGATTTAAGAAGTAAATAAAAAGAAAAAAAGCTAAGTAAAAACTTAGCTTTTCAGTGACCGGGCTGGGGCTCGAACCCAGGACCCTCTCCTTAAAAGGGAGATGCTCTACCAACTGAGCTACCAGGTCATTATTGCTTAATTGCCTAAGCGGTTGCAAATATACAAGCTTTATCCGAATATAAAAGCTTTTTTTTATTTATTTTGATTTTATTTTTTATCATATTTGTAATGCTATTTCTAACTGCTTAATAATTAGCGAATATAAACCATTAATTAGCATGAAAATAATACTACTAGGATACATGGGAAGTGGAAAATCAACCATTGGTAGGCTGATTGCCAGTAAAAAGAATTTTTCATTTATCGATTTAGATAACTATATCGAAGAAAAAGAAAATAAGACCGTAGCTGAAATTTTCGAAACTAAAGGTGAAATTTATTTCAGAAAAAAAGAAGACTTATATTTAAAAGAAATACTCAATCTAAAACAAAAAATCGTTTTGGCACTTGGTGGAGGAACGCCTTGCTATGGAAATAATATGGAGTATATTCTAAATGATAAAACAGCAAAAACCGTTTATTTAAAAACAAGTATCAATACGATTGTAGCACGATTAATCAACGAAAAAAGCCAAAGACCTTTAGTCGCTCGATTAAAACAAGAAGAATTACACGAATTTGTAGCCAAACATTTATTCGAAAGAAGCTATTTTTACAATCAATCGGAATATAAAATAACAGTCGACAACAAAAATGTACACGAAATTGTCGCCGAATTAAACAAAATTGTTTGAAGTAAAATGGGCAAAAAAAATAACAAGAAGAACAAAAACAAGAAGAAAAACAAGGGGCTTAAGCCCCTTGTTGAAAAAAATAAAAAATATTATTAAGTATAATTTATGATAAATTACGTCAAATAAACAACCGTTTTAGCATTTTCAAAAGAAACAACAACATGTTCTTTTATTGAGGTAGAAAGTGAAATCCCTTTAAAATCGGCTTTTACAGGATACTTTTTATGATTTCTATTAACCAAAACAGCCGTTTTAAAACGTTTTAAAGGAACTTCTAAAAAATGCTTTACCGCATAAATTAAAGTTGTTCCAGAATTTAAAACATCATCAATTAAAACCAATGATTTATTTTGATATTCAGCAACCGTTAAAGAAGTCGTGATAGGAGTTCTAGGATTTTTTTTATCAATAAAAACCTTACAAAGTGAAATTTTTAAAGGCGAAATCTCTGATAATAAAACACCTATTTTTTCGGCAAATAAATAACCATTTTCGGCAATTCCTGCGATAATAATTTCAGTTTCATTACTGTTGCTTTCGTAGATTTGAAAAGCAATACGACGAATTTTTTGCTCAACTTGTAAATTCGTTAAAATAATCGCATCTGAGGATGTATTGATAGTATTCATTAATTATGATTTTAGGTATAATTTGATGATAATAGTAATTAAATAAGAACTTATTTTTTAATTTTCTTCTGGATTTTCAGTATTTTCTTCAGGCTGAACGCTATAATCATCAATATCTCTTCGGTCTTTTTTGGTTGGTCGTCCTGTTCCTTTTTTACGATAATAATCTTTCGAATATTTTAACAATGCTGTTTTATCAAACTCTTCTTTTGGTGTTATATCTTTACGATATAAATCGACTAATTTAGCACCTAAACGGCTTTCAGGAATATCTAAAACCTTAATTTTATAATTAATCTGATTTTTACGAATCATTATTTCTTCATTTCCAAAAACATCTCTTGAAGGCTTTAATTTTACATCGTTAATTTTAACGTGTCCTTTTTTACAAGCATCGGTAGCGATAGTTCGTGTTTTATAAAAACGGATACACCATAAATATTTATCTATTCTCATCTTGTTTTTATTGTTTTACAGCATTTATAAGTGTTTATAAGTCTGATTGCAAGGCAGATTATCAACTTAAATTAAATCTTAAATTATATTTTGTAAAGTTTTTTACAAAATTTTTTACAAAGGTATAAAAATGGTAAATTGCAAGTTAAAATTTAAGAATTAAATGATAAAATTTAAACACCTTTTTTATTTCGTATTGACAAGTATTTTTCTGTATTCCTGCGGATCAGATAATAATGGAAGAAGGATTATTAATTTCGACCATGAAGCACAAGCAGTAAAAGACAAAGACACGATTATTAAGTTTTTAAAAACGCATTATTATAAAGATGCAGTTGATTCGATAAAACCTTTAATCACAGGTAAAACAGCTTTATTTACTGATGCAAGATTGAAAAGTAAGACTGTAAACGAATACGATTTAGACTATACGTATTATTATTTCGTAAAAAAAACGGGCGTATCTACCAAAGGATTTCCAAGTGTTGTCGATTCTGTTTTAACAACGTACCGATTAAGTTCGTTAGTTTCATCAAAAAACTTAGTAAAAGAACAAGATTTAGACATACCAACATGGTTTAATGCGGCTCAAATTGCTGTAAGAGGTTGGTTATATGGTTTTACACATTTTAAAGCAGGGAAAAACGTCACTAATTTAACGGATAAGAATCAGCCAATTACCTATGAAAATGGGGGAGAAGGATTCTTTTTATTACCATCAGGATTGAGTTATCGAAACGGACGAACTTTAACAAACAAAAATTTATTATACATTGTTACGTTACACGATATTGTTCAAAATACCGATCATGATAACGATAATGTTCCTTCTATTTTTGAGGATGTTAATAATGATGGTAAACCTTGGAATGATGATACCGATCAAGATGGCGTTTTAAATTATTTAGATACGGATGATGATGGCGATGAAATTTTGACAATCAACGAAGATAAAAATAAGGATAAAGATCCAAGAAATGATTTTAACGATCCAAATAATCCAACAACACCAGATTATTTAAATAGAAAAATTAGATAATTTTATTTATTATTCTAGCTAAATTCTAAACACAAAAAATCCCCGAAACTTTTAAAGTTTCGGGGATTTTTATTTTAACTATTTTCGTAAATAATTAAAAACGATACGATATTCCTACAATAATTTGATTTACACGAGTATCAAATTGAACTTTTGTTTCCTTCGGATTCGCTTCTGTTTTATTTAAAAATTCACTTTCAGTATCTGAAAAAGCTCTTTCCCAACGCACATCAAGTCCGAATTTCCCTAAATCAATACCTGCTCCTAATTGTAATCCGACAGAAAAACCATCTGCTTCTACATCTTTAATTTCTTTTGCGTCAAAATCTCCTTCTATAATATATTGAAAGGTAGGTCCTGCAAAAACACGAGCAATTCCTAATTTTTTACCAATCAATACAGGAACATCAATTTTTCTAAAAGAATACGATGTTTTTATTGATGATGATAACGCGGTTGGTTTAAAAGTTACATCGCTATTTAACTGCGTATATACCAATTCTGGCTGAATATACAATCCAATAATAGGAATTTTCCCACGTAAAAAGATACCAGCATGAAAACCAGTTTTACTTTCTGCACCCGATAATACATCATTTTTAACATCCGAAAAAGAATCTGAATTATAATTAATTCCTCCTTTAATTCCAAACTGCACTTGACCTTGCATAAACTGTGTCGCTCCTACAAAAAGAAGCAATGCCATGAACTTTTTAATTGTTTTCATTTTCATCATTTTTATTTAGTATTAATTAATTTTATTTTTAAGATTGGTTAGGTTCGTTGGTTAGAACATATTTAAATTTAAATTATTCTAGATTTATATTATTTGAAGAAATCAAAGGAAAAAGCATCAAAATTATAAATAAAATTGATGCTTTTAATTTTTTTAAAAACTCTTATAAAATTATCTTAATTAAGAAGAAGTTCTAAACGTATAATTAGAAAATAATTATTTATTTTTTCTAGCGATAACTTTTTCTACAGCTTTGATAATTGCAGTATCATTTAAGCCATATTTTTCCATTAATTGTTCAGGCGTTGCTGATTCTCCAAAACTATCATTTACCGCTACAAATTCCTGAGGAGTAGGTGTGTTGGTTACTAAACAACGAGCAACACTTTCTCCTAAACCACCAAATTTATTATGTTCTTCTGCCGTTACGATACAACCTGTTTTTGCTACGGATTTTAAAATAATTTCTTCATCTAACGGCTTAATAGTATGAATATTTATAACTTCTACTGAAATTCCTTTTGCTTCCAATTGCTCGGCAGCTTGTAATGATTCCCACACTAAATGTCCTGTTGCAACAATGGTTACATCAGTTCCTTCGGTCATTTTGATTCCTTTTCCGATAATAAAAGGTTCATCGGTCATAAAAACAGGTACTTTTGGACGACCGAAACGTAAATATACAGGTCCTTCATATTCCGCAATTGCCAATGTCGCTGCTTTAGTTTGACTGTAATCACAAGTATTAATAACGGTCATACCAGGAAGCATTTTCATCAATCCGATATCTTCTAAAATTTGATGCGTTGCACCGTCTTCACCTAAAGTTAATCCTGCGTGTGAAGCACAAATTTTCACATTTTTATCAGAATAAGCAACCGATTGACGAATTTGGTCATAAACACGACCCGTAGAAAAATTTGCAAAAGTTCCTGTAAATGGAATTTTTCCACCAATCGTTAAACCAGCAGCAATACTAATCATATTTGCTTCAGCAATTCCTATTTGAAAGAAACGCTCTGGATGATTATTTTTAAAATCGTCCATCTTTAAAGATCCTGTTAAATCGGCACATAAAGCAACTACATTAGGATTTTTTTGTCCTAATTCCGTTAAACCATCACCAAACCCAGAACGGGTATCTTTTTTTTCGGTATATGTATATTTTTTCATCAATTTCAGTTTGTTGTGTTGTTCAAGTTGTGTTTGAAGCGTCAAAAATAATCAAAAATAATATTTTATAAGATGAAAATGAAAACTAAATTATTCATTAATATTCATTAATTCTTGATAAAGTTTATGAACAGGGAATCCCATTACGTTAAAATAACTTCCTTCAATTTTAGTGATCGCTATTTTACCAATCCATTCTTGAATACCGTAAGCGCCCGCTTTATCAAAAGGTTTGTAAGTATTTATGTAATAATCAACCTCATCATGCGTTAATTTTTTAAAAGTAACTGTAGTGGTGTCGTTGAATATTATTTTTTTAGGTTGCTTTGTTGAGGTTTTAGAAACATCAGAAACGCCAATCGAAATACAAATAGAGGTAATTACTTGATGTGTTGTATCAGAAAAACTTTGAAGCATTTCAAAAGCATCTTGATAATCTTTTGGTTTTCCTAAAGCTTTATTCTGATGCCAAACAATGGTATCCGAAGTAATTAAAAGATCATTTTCGAGAAGCTCTTTTTCAAAAGGAACGGCTTTTAAAGTAGCAAGAAAATCTGAAATTTCTGCACCTTTTAAATGCTCAGGATAAAGCTCTTCAATTTCTTTTGTTTTGATGATAAAAGGAATGTTTAAATCCTTAATTAATTCCTGTCTTCTTGGTGAATTTGAGGCTAAAATCACCCTATATTTTGAAAGTTTATCAGCTAATAACATCTTAAAAATTAAGTATTTGAAATTAAATTAAAAAATTAATTAAAATCCTTTTTGATACGCGCTAAATCTTTTTTATTATCACGATCTTTCATGGTTTGACGTTTATCGTGCGTCTTTTTTCCTCTAGCTAAAGCGATATCTAATTTTGCCCAACCATTATTATTGATAAATAATTTTAACGGAACAATGGTATTTCCTTTAGCTTCGACTTCACGCGCTAATTTTTTTAATTCGTTTTTATTTAACAATAAACGACGTTCGCTTGTTGTTTTATGATTAAAATGATTTCCGAAAGCATATTCTTCGATATACATATTAACCACGAAAAGTTCTCCTTGTTCATTAAATTCACAAAAACTTTCGGTTATTCTGGCTTTACTAAGACGTATTGATTTAATTTCAGTACCTGTAAGCTGAATTCCTGCGGTATATTTATCGAGTATCTCGTATTCAAAACGAGCCTTTTTATTTTGTATGTTGATGTTTTTCTGCATAATAGTGCAAATATAACGATATAATCTATATAATTTTCAGGCTTTTTTTAAAGCAAGGCAAGCGTAAACATTGAGCATCTGTATAAAACAAATTTAGCAAACTATGATTTTAGTCATTTATTATAGTTAATCAGTAAAGTAATTTTGCGGTATATAATAAAACAGTAAAATCATGAAAAAAGTTTTTTTAAGTATTGCTTTAGGAGTATTATTTTTTGCCAATGTAAATAATGCAAATGCTCAAGAAAGTTCAAAAGAGGATTCAGAAAACACTACAAAAACGGACAAAAAATGGCAAGCTCGTTTCAGATGGGTTAGTGTATTACCAAACGAATCAGCAACTATCAGTACCATAGGAGGTGATGTGGATATTACACAAAGTTTTATTCCAGAATTAGATTTTACGTATTTTTTCACCGAAAATATTGCGGCAGAATTAATTTTAGGAACAACACAGCACGATGTTAAAGCAACAGGAACAAGCTTAGGAAATGTAAATTTAGGTGATGTTTGGTTATTGCCTCCAACATTAACGGTTCAGTATCATTTTACAGGATTGAATAAATTCAGACCGTATGTAGGAGCAGGGGTAAATTACACTATTTTTTACGATGCAAATCCAGGAGCTGTTGTTGATGTTGATTATGACAACGCCTTCGGATACGCTGCACAATTAGGTTTCGATTATGATTTAAACGATACTTGGTTTTTAAATGTTGATGCAAAATACATCGGCTTAAGTACTGATGTTACCGTAAATGCAGGAATTGCTACCGTAACTGCGGATGTTGATATCAATCCTATTTTAGTAGGTTTTGGTGTTGGTATGAGATTTTAAATCAACCAACAAAAAACATCAAAAATAAAGCGAGAAAAAAGAGTGCAAAGAAAAAGAAAAGTTAATTGTTTAGATTAGAAAAAAAATAAACAAACAACAAAAAAGAGCTACCCCAAAAAGGTAGCTCTTTTAATTTACATAATATTAATATTAATTTTAGTAAATCAATTTAAAATATTAAACAGTAGTTTCTAATGTAACGGTTTGATTTCTAAAAACCAAAGCATCATCAAAAGCATCTAATAGAATAACACTATCCGTGGTAACATTTCCTGATAATATTTCTTTCGATAATTGATTTAATACTTCTTTTTGAATCACACGTTTTACAGGTCTTGCACCAAATTCTGGTTGATATCCTTTTTTAGCCAAATATGCAACAGCATCATCAGTGGCATCTAAAGTAATATGCTGTTCGGCAATCATATTTTTAACACCGTTTAATTGTATGCGTACAATTTGTTTAATATCTTCTTTTGATAATGGCGTAAACAAAATAATATCATCAATTCTATTAATAAACTCAGGACGAACCGTTTGTTTTAACAATCCTAAAACATCGGTTTTAGCATGTTCCATAACAGTATCTACATCATCTTTTGAAGCATCGAAATTATCGAATTTTTCTTGAATTAAATGACTTCCCATGTTAGAGGTCATAATAATGATAGTATTTTTAAAATCAGCAACACGTCCTTTATTATCCGTTAAACGTCCTTCATCTAAAACTTGTAATAAAACATTAAACGTATCAGGATGCGCTTTTTCAATTTCATCTAACAAAACAACAGAGTAGGGCTTTCTACGAACCGCTTCCGTTAATTGTCCGCCTTCATCATAACCAACATATCCTGGAGGCGCTCCAACTAATCTACTTACCGAATGACGCTCCTGATATTCACTCATATCAATACGAGTCATCGCATTTTCATCATCAAATAAATAATCGGCTAAGGCTTTTGCAAGTTCCGTTTTACCAACTCCTGTAGTTCCTAAAAATAAGAAACTACCCAGTGGTTTATTCGGATTTTGTAAACCAGCTCTCGAACGGCGAACCGCATCAGAAACCGCTACAATAGCTTCTTGTTGTCCGACAACACGTTTGTGTAATTCATCTTCTAATTTTAACAATTTTTCACGTTCCGATTGAATCATTTTGGTAACAGGAACGCCTGTCCATTTCGCTACAACTTCGGCAATATCTTCGTAAGTAACTTCTTCTTTAATTAAAGAGCCTTCACGTTGATTCTCTAAAGCCTCTTGTTGAACTTCTAATAATTTTTGCGCTTCTTTAATTTTTCCGTAACGTAATTCGGCAACTTTTCCGTAATCGCCATTACGTTCGGCTTTATCAGCTTCTAAATTATAATTTTCGATATCCGTTTTTAATTGCTGAACAGTATCTACCACGGCTTTTTCTGATTGCCATTTTGCATTTATTTCGTTACGTTCTTCTTTTAAATTAGCGATATCTGAATTTAACGATTTTAACTTAACGGTATCATTTTCACGTTTAATCGCTTCAATTTCGATTTCTAACTGCATTATTTTACGGTCAAGAATATCTAAATTTTCGGGTTTAGAATTCATTTCCATGCGTAATTTAGCCGCCGCTTCGTCCATTAAATCAATGGCTTTATCTGGCAAAAATCGATTGGTAATATAACGTTGTGATAATTCAACGGCACCGATAATCGCTTCATCTTTGATACGTACTTTATGGTGTGCTTCGTATTTTTCTTTAATTCCTCGCAGAATAGAAATAGCACTTTCGGTATCAGGTTCATTTACAATTACCTTTTGAAAACGACGTTCTAAGGCTTTATCTTTTTCAAAATATTTTTGATATTCATCTAACGTAGTAGCTCCGATTGCTCGTAATTCGCCACGGGCTAGGGCAGGTTTTAAAATATTTGCGGCATCCATCGCACCTTGACCGCCACCAGCGCCAACTAAGGTATGGATTTCATCAATAAATAACACAATATTTCCTTCGGATGCTGTAACTTCTTTTACGACGGATTTTAAACGTTCTTCAAATTCTCCTTTATATTTTGCACCTGCAATTAACGAACCCATATCCAAAGAATAAATCACTTTATCTTTTAAATTTTCAGGAACATCGCCACGGATAATTCTGTGTGCTAAACCTTCGGCGATAGCGGTTTTTCCTGTTCCAGGTTCACCGACTAAAATTGGATTGTTTTTTGTTCTTCGAGATAAAATTTGCAATAATCTTCGAATTTCTTCATCACGACCAATTACAGGATCTAACTTTCCGTCTTGTGCTAATTTATTTAAATTATTAGCGTACTTATTTAATGAATTATAGGTTTCCTCGGCACTTTGAGAAGTAACACGTTCTCCTTTTCGAAGTTCTTCAATAGTTGCTGTTAAGCTTTTCTCAGTAACGCCTTGATCTTTTAAAACTTGCGCAATTTGACTTTTTGATTTGAAAATTGCTAAAATTAAATGCTCAATAGAGACGTATTCATCGTTCATTTTTTTAGCGATGATTGACGCTTCATTTAACGCTTTATTCGCTTCTTTCGATAACATTAATTCCCCTCCAGAAACTTTAGGAAAACTAGCTAATTGTTTCTCTAAAACTTGCTGTAAAACAGTAATATTAATGTTAAGTTTCTTTAAAATAAAAGGCAATACGTTTTCATCAACCGCAAATAAAGCTTTGAAAATATGCTCGTTTTCTAATTGCTGATGTCCATATCCTTGCGCAATCTGTTGCGCCTGTTGTATGGTTTCTTGTGATTTTGTTGTATAATTGTTGAGGTTCATAGTGTTGTTTTTTTAGTTGTTATTTTCCTTATTTTCATTCTTTAAAGTTACTATTTTTTAAAGCTATTTAAGACTTATAAATAGATTATTTAGAATTATCTACAAGTAAAAAAGCAAAAACAAGACCAAATCAATTTTAAACGCATTTTAACAAATTCTTGATGGAAAGATATTAAAAACCTGCTAAAACGTCAGGTAAAAACTAAAAATAAAGACAAAAAGACAGGTAAAAACCTCATCAAAAATTAATAAAAAATAAAATCAGTAAAAAACGACAAAAAATAATGGGAATATTAAATAAGATTTTTAAAAATAAACAACAGGAAAAAAATGAAGAAAATCAGCAAAAACAAACCGAACTCGTTACCTGGATTCCCTTAATATCCTTGCATCAACTAGAAGAAATTAAAGAAGCATCGACCCAAAAACCCGTGGCAATTTTTAAACATTCCACCAGATGTGGCGTGAGTAGTATGGTAATTAAACGATTTGTAAAAAGTTTCGAGAGTTTCGAAAATATCGATGCTGAAAATAATCAGAAAAACACGCCTCAAAAAAACCTAAAAGATTTTAAAGTCTATTATTTAGATTTAATTTCATATCGAGAAATATCCAACGAAATAGCAACCCAATTTCAAGTAACACATCAATCACCTCAACTCTTAATTATTCAAAAAAAAGTAGTGATAGCACACGCTTCTCATAACGATATTGCTCAAATTGATTTAAGAAACTTCTAAAAAAGATGCCTGTTTTATCAAAACTTACTTAAATACGTCGTATTTTTGCATATTCCAAAAAAGTATAAAAAAGCATAAAATTGAGCAACGAAAACACACCTACAAAAGAAACAAAAGGAAAAAACTTATACGATTATCAAAAAGAAGCACTCTTCAAAATATTCAAATGTTTTGAAAATGCGCCTGAAAATTTTCATCTATTATATCAACTGCCAACAGGTGGTGGTAAAACAGTTATTTTCTCAGAAATCACGCGTCAGTTTATAAAACATTATCAGAAAAAAGTGCTGATAATGACACACCGAATCGAATTATGCAAGCAAACAGCAAAAATGCTTGGAGAATTTGGTGTCGAAAATAAAATTATCGATAGTAAAGCCGATTTAGAAGATCAAGATAAATACGATTGTTTCGTTGCAATGGTAGAAACATTAAACAATCGTTTAAATGACGAAATGCTCGATATTTCCGATGTAGGTTTGGTAATTATTGATGAAGCACACTACAATTCATTTACTAAATTATTTAAGTTTTTTGATAAATCATTTGTCCTTGGAGTTACCGCAACACCTTTAAGTTCAAATATCAAACTGCCAATGAAAGATAATTATGACGACTTAATTGCAGGCGAAAGTATTGGAACTTTAATTCAAAACGAATACTTAGCCAAAGCAAATGTGTTTTCATATAATGTTGGTTTAACATCTTTAGAAATAGGAGCAAACGGAGATTATACCGTGAAATCATCCGAAGATTTATATACCAATACCGATATGTTATCGAAACTTTTGCAGGCATACGAAGAACGTGCAAAAGGTACAAAAACACTGATATTTAACAACGGAATTAATACGTCGCTTCACGTATATGATACCTTCAGCAAAGCTGGATATCCAATCGCACATTTAGACAATACCAATACCAAAAAAGAACGAGACGGAATTTTAAAATGGTTTCACAAAACGCCAAATGCCATTATCACTTCGGTAAGTATTTTAACCACTGGTTTTGATGAACCTTCGGTAAAATCAATTATTTTAAATAGAGCGACAAAATCATTAACGCTGTATTATCAAATGATTGGTAGAGGTTCTCGTGTTTTAAAAGGAAAATCAGACTTTAATGTAATCGATTTAGGAAACAATTTCCACCGTTTTGGTCCTTGGGGAGCCGATTTAGATTGGCACAAAATGTTTAGAGCGCCTAATTTCTATTTAGATAATTTATTATCTGATGAAGAAATAGAAAACGAATTCAGATACGAATTACCCGCAAATATTAGAGAAGAATTTTCGAAAACAGAAGACTTATATTTCGATGTTAAAAAAGTATATATTGATACCATTCAAGCAGGACAATCGTCTAAAAAAGTGCTGGAAAAATCAATCGAACATCATGCAAGAATTTGTATCGAAAATAGTGACGATGTTTTTGACGCTCTTATTTTAGCTAAAAAATTAGGCGGTGAAATTGATGATAGAATCCACCGATATTCAAAATGTATCTGTAAATCTACACATAATTTTATCGATTGGTTACAAGATGATTATCGAAAAAAATTAAACGCCTATTTACGTGCTAATTTTGATGCCGTTTATGAAGATATTTTCGGACATCCACCAATTGAAGAAGAGGACGAAGAATAAAGAGAATAAAGTATTCAATAAATCAATAATTATATTTTATAAAAAAAAGCCATTTCAAAACGAAATGGCTTTTTTTATTTTCATATTATTTATTTGATGATATAATCTAAATATCAAAAGCAGGCAATACTTTACCTGAACATTCACCAAAACCAACACGAACCTCATCATTTTGAGCATAACCACGCATAATAACAGTATCGTAATCGTTTATAAATTTTCGCTGTGAACCATCGTTTAATTGTATCGGGTTTTGACCTCGCCATGTTAATTCTAACATCGAACCAAAACTATCTTTGGTAGGTCCTGAAATTGTTCCTGAACCCATCATATCACCTGCATTTACAGGACAACCATTTACCGTATGATGCGCTAATTGTTGTGCCATTGTCCAATACATATATTTGAAATTCGAATTACAAACAACCGTTTCTTGCTTTCCTTCTGGTTGAATCGACATTTGTAAATTGATATCAAAACTATCCTTACTTTTTGCTTGTTTTTTAAGATATGGCAACGGTTCATGTACTTGCTTCGGATTATCAACTCTAAAAGGTGCTAACGCATCTAAAGTAACAATCCAAGGAGAAATAGTAGAGGCAAAGCTCTTTCCTAAAAAAGGTCCTAAAGGAACGTATTCCCAAGCCTGAATATCACGTGCCGACCAATCGTTAAACAAAACCAACCCGAAGATATATTCATCCGCTTCTTCAATAGAAATTCGATCGCCTAAATCATTAGCAACTGTCGTTATAAACGCCATTTCTAATTCAAAATCTAATAGTTTTGACGCCCCAAAATTAGGCGTTGTACTACCTTCTGATGGTTTTTGTTGTCCAACAGGACGACGCACAGGCGTTCCAGAAGGAATAATAGACGAACTTCTTCCATGATATCCAATAGGAATGTGCAACCAATTGGGCAATAACGCATTTTCAGGATCACGAAATAACGAACCAACATTGGTTGCGTGTTCTTTACTTGCATAAAAATCAGTATAATCGCCAACAGCCACGGGAAGTTGCATTTCAACATCTTCCATTCGGAAGATAATTTTGTCTTTATGTATCGGGTTATCACGTAGTTTTCCGTTGATAACATCAAAAATATCCGCGATTTTATTACGAACTAAACGCCATGTTTTACGACCATCAGCAATAAAATCATTTAAAGTATCTTGTAAAAAAATATCATCTGTTAAAGGAATATCTTCAAAATACCCTAACTGATGCAACGCTCCTAAATCAATGGCAAAATCACCAATTCTAGTACCGATAGTAATAATATCATCTTTAGTTAAAAAAACTCCAAATGGAATGTTTTGAATAGGGAAATCAGAAGCTTTATCAACAGGTAACCACGATTTTCTATTTGGATTATTTGCCGTTATTTTCATTGAAAAAAATTAAAAATTAATTGAAAGGTTTTATTTATATAATGTTATTTCTAGTTAACACTGCTCAAACCTACATCTTTTTTAAATTAAAACCAATATCAAAATCAATAAAAAATGAACACTAAAAGTTAAATTTATAAACTGACCTTATTTTCTAATGCTATTCTATAATCCTTATAAAAATATATTTTATATCGATAAAATAATAAAAAAACAATAAATCATGATAAATACTTAATTAACTAAACATTAAGTAAACATTCCATAATAAAATTATTACATTTGGTTTATTATATAACTAAACAAACGATGTAATAAGATGCAAAAAGATCATCAAATATTTGATTTAATTCAAGAAGAAAAAGAACGTCAGCTAAATGGTTTAGAACTCATTGCTTCAGAAAACTTTGTAAGCGAACAAGTTATGGAAGCACAAGGTTCTATTTTAACGAATAAATATGCAGAAGGATATCCTGGTAAACGTTATTACGGTGGATGTGAAGTCGTAGATATTGTAGAACAAATTGCCATTGATAGAGCAAAAGAATTATTTGGAGCCGAATACGTAAATGTACAACCTCACTCAGGTTCACAAGCAAATACCGCTGTTTTTGCAGCTTGTTTAAATCCTGGTGATACTATTTTAGGTTTTGATTTATCGCACGGAGGACATTTAACACACGGTTCTCCTGTAAATTTTTCAGGGAAATTATACAATCCAGTTTTTTATGGCGTAACCAAAGAAACAGGACAGATTGATTATAATCATTTAGCCGAACAAGCTAAAAAACACCAACCAAAATTAATTATCGCAGGAGCTTCAGCGTATTCTCGTGATATGGATTTTGCCAAATTCAGAGAAGTTGCCGATAGTGTAGGCGCTATTTTAATGGCTGATATTTCACATCCCGCAGGTTTAATTGCCAAAGGAATTTTATCAGATCCATTACCACATTGTCATATTGTTACCTCAACAACACATAAAACATTACGTGGTCCTCGTGGAGGAATTATCATGATTGGAAAAGATTTTGAAAATCCTTTTGGATTAACATTAAAATCAGGAAAATTAAAGAAAATGTCAACATTGATTAATTCTGCCGTTTTTCCTGGAAATCAAGGAGGACCTTTAGAACACGTTATCGCAGCCAAAGCAGTCGCTTTTGGAGAAGCTTTAACCGATGAATTTTTAGAATATCAACTGCAAGTAAAAGAAAATGCACAAGCAATGGCAAAAGCTTTTGTTAGTAGAGGATATGATCTTATTTCTGGAGGAACAGACAATCATTGTATGTTAATCGACCTAAGAAATAAAGATATTACTGGAAAAGATGCAGAAATCGCCTTAGGAAAAGCGGAAATTACCGTTAATAAAAATATGGTGCCTTTTGATACTCAAAGTCCATTTATAACTTCAGGGATTCGTATCGGAACACCTGCAATTACTACACGTGGATTGTTAGAAGAAGATATGGAAACAGTTGTCGATTTAATCGATCAAGCTATTAAAAATGCTAATAACGAAGAAAAATTAGCCGAAATCGGTGAAAAAGTAAACGACTTAATGCAACATCGTAGATTATTTATTATGTAATATTTTATAATTATCTATTTGATAAAAAGATTAATAAAAAGCACCTTTAATAAAAATTAAAGGTGCTTTTTTTGTCTGAATACATTAGTTTTGTTTCTGAAAATTTTTGAAGTATCTTTTTTATTATCATCAAAAATTTATCAAAAAAAAGAAACAAATAACTAAAAGAAAATTTAAAAAATAGTATGAATGATATTTATGTAATAGCCACCGTCCTGATTTTCCTGTCAGCAATATTTGGATATATTAATGTTCGATTTTTAAAACTCCCCAACACGATTGGCTTAATGATTTTAACCATCGTATTTACCTTAGCCGTGTTGTTGTTAAGCAATTTTGATCCAACCTTATTAAATTTTGAGAAATCAATTATTTCAAATATCGATTTTAAAACGTTGCTTTTAGATGAAATGCTAAGTTTCTTACTTTTCGCAGGAGCGTTACACACCAATTTTGACCAATTAAAAATACAACGAAGACCGATTTTATTATTTTCAACCTTAGGAGTTTTAACATCGACATTTCTAGTGGGAATCGGAATGTATTTTGGCTTACAGCTTATCAGTTTAGACGTTAGTTTTATCAATTGTTTGTTATTTGGAGCATTAATTTCACCAACCGATCCAATTGCGGTTTTAGGAATCTTAAAAAAAGCAGGAGTTCCTAAGAAATTAGAAACTAAAATTGTTGGAGAATCACTTTTTAATGATGGCGTAGGCGTTGTTATTTTCTTAACTATTTATAAAATTGCTGAATCAGGTATCGCAAATGTAAGTGCACTCGATGTGGCACAGCTTTTCGGACAGGAAGTAATAGGAGGAATCGGAATTGGGCTTGTTTTAGGTTGGGTTACCTACCGATTATTAAAATCTATTGATGATTTTGATATTGAAGTAATCATCACTTTAGCAACCGTTATGGGTGGAACTGTTTTATGTCATAAATTTCATTTATCAGCACCATTAGCGATGGTTACCGCAGGTTTAATTGTAGGAAACGACACCGTAAGAGCTCATTCAATGTCGGAAAATACCGAGAAATATGTTGATAAATTCTGGGAATTATTAGACATCTTATTAAACGCCGTTTTATTCGTATTGATAGGAATGGAAATGTTAGTGTTAGTAATTGAAGGGAAATTTATTTTAGCAGGTTTATTAGCAATTCCTATTTGTTTGATATGCCGTTATGCATCGTTATTTTTACCGATAAAAATATTTGAAAAGAAACTAGATTTCGTTAAAAATACTGATATCATCATGACTTGGGGAGGTTTACGAGGAGGGATTTCAATCGCTTTAGCCTTAGGATTATCAGCAAGTATGGAAAGAGAATTATTTTTAGTTGTTACCTATATCGTAGTGGTTTTTTCTATAATCGCACAGGGTTTAACTGTGGATAAATTAGTGAATAGATTAAAGGAGTAAATAAACAAAATTAAACAATCTATAAATTTAAAAAACCTCAACATTTTATACTGTTGAGGTTTTTTTGATTTTTGATGTAAATTTTGATGTAAACAGATTATCTAAAATAAAACTGTATTTTTGGCATCTTACTTATTAAAAAAATCTTTAAAAAGCTTGATAAAAATATGATATCAAAATTTATATTTACAAAAATTTTTGGTTGGAAATTTAACGGAGAATTTCCGAAAGAACTTAAAAAATATGTATTAATTGGCGCACCTCACACAAGCTGGAAAGATTTTTTAGTAGGATTGTTTTCGAAAAATAGTACGAATACAAAACTTAATTTTGTAGGAAAAAAAGCCTTATTTAAACCGCCATTTGGTTGGTTTTTTAAAGCATTAGGAGGGACTCCTATCGACAGAACAAAAAGTACTAACGTGGTAGATGCAATTATCGAAGTCTTTAATGCAAAAGAAGAATTTCGATTAGCAATATCACCAGAAGGAACAAGGCAATTTGTAGAGAAATGGAAAACAGGTTTTTATTATATCGCACAAGGGGCAAACGTGCCGATTGTAATGCTTGGTTTCGATTTCGAAAATAAAGAAGTAAAATTATCTAAACCCTTTTACACAACAGGCGATATAAAAGCAGATTTTGAGCATTTTTATCAATTTTATAAAAATATTAAAGGCGAAAATCCTGAATTATTCAATAATAAATCTTTTTTATAATTTCTGATAAAAAACTAAAATAAAAAGAAGTGTATTTCCTATAAAGTGTGATTATCTTTGCATAAAAATATATTTTTATGCCAAAACAATTTTCAGATTTAGGAATTAATCAACAATTACAACAGGGTTTAGTTGCTTTAAAAATTACCGTACCTACAGATGTACAAGAAAAAACAATCCCTGTTATTCTAAATCAAAAAGAAGATGTTGTTGTTTTAGCAAAAACAGGAACAGGAAAAACCGCTTCCTTCGGATTGCCTTTATTACAACATATTGATACCGAAAACACCAACATACAAACTTTAATTTTAGCGCCAACAAGAGAATTAGGACAGCAGATTCATGCAAATCTAGTATCTTTTGCTACAAATATGCCTGAAATAAGCATCGCTTCCGTATGTGGAGGGATTCCTATAAAACCTCAAATAGAACGCTTAAAAGAAACCACACATATTGTAGTGGCAACGCCAGGTCGTTTGGTCGATTTAGTAAAACGTGGTGCTATCAATATTAAAGAAATAAAGCAGTTGGTTTTAGATGAAGCTGACGAAATGGTAAGCGCTTTAAAAGAGGAGGTAGATACTATTATAAAAGAAATTCCAAATTCTAAAAATAGAAGAACATTCTTATTTACGGCAACGATGTCGGGAGTTATAAAACAATTGGTTCAAAATTATATGGCTAAAAATGTTGTAAATATCCAAGCAGATATGGCAACAGTTGGACATCAGGGAATCGAACATCAATATGTAGTGGTAAAACCTATTGAAAAATTAGAAGTATTACTTCATTTTCTAAATTCAAAAGAAGGAAAACGTGGAATCATCTTCTGTAAAACCAAAGCAGCCGTTAATAAATTAGCCAAAAATTTAGCAATTAATAAATTTTCATCAGGAGCTATTCACGGAAGTTTAACGCAAGGAATCCGTGATCGAATTATGGGGCAATTCAGAGAAGGATATATTGATATTTTAGTCGCTACCGATTTAGCCGCGCGTGGTATTGATGTCAAAGAAATTGAATATGTTGTTAATTATCATTTGCCAGATACCTATGAAGCGTATGTTCACCGAAGCGGAAGAACGGCAAGAGCAGGAGCAAAGGGACTTTCTTTGACTGTTTTACAAGAAGATGAGGTAAAAGATATTGCTGATTTTGAAAAAGAATTAGGGATTGTTTTTAAACCGTTTAAAAAAGCAGATGCACAAAGTATTGAAGAAAATAACGGCTTAATCTGGGCGAAAAAAATATTTAAAACAAAACCAAATAGAAATATTTCAGAAGATTTTAAATCAAAAGTAAAAACAATATTTCATCATCTAACAAAAGAAGAATTAGTCGATAAAATTTTAGCAAACTATTTAGCCGAATCGAACACAGTAACTCCTAAAAAAGAGCAAACTAAAAAAAGCTAAACGCCTAAAATAGTTTCTAATTATTATAAAAATTGATTATTCTATACTTAAATTAGACCGATTTAGTACTTTTTTTGCAATAAATGGTAAAAAAAAGCACAAAGATGCACTATATGTAAAAATATGGTAGCATCTTTGCAATAATTAGAGTATCATAGTTAGCGAACATCATCTAATTATGAATCTAATATCAAAAATAAATGCCCAAAAACACAAAAAAATAAACATATTTTAGCTATATTGGGGCTGTTGTAATTTCTTCAAAAAATAAATTATAACTTTATTCTAAAAAAACTAGTAGTATAATTCTATATTAATTAATCTTATGGCAAAATCTCAGCAATCATTTAACAAGAATGAAAAAGAGAAAAAGCGTTTAAAAAAACGTGAAGATAAAAGAAAGAAAATGGATGCTCGTAAAGCAGACATCAGAGAAAATGGTTCAACTGGAATTGAATTCGCATACACCGATGCGTATGGAAATTTATCTTCAACTCCTCCAGATCCAGACCAAAAACCAATCGTTATTAACGCTGAAGACATTCAAGTTAGCGTTCCTAAAACATTAGAAGGCGATAAAGAAGCATTTGATCCTATTAGAAAAGGAACTGTTTCGTTTTTTGATTCGTCTAAAGGATTTGGTTTTATTATCGATTCAGCAGATCAAGAAAAATATTTTACACACGTAAGTGGTATTATTGATCAAATTTCTGAAAATGACAAAGTAAGTTTCGAACTTGAAAAAGGAATGAAAGGAATGAATGCCGTAAAAGTAACTTTAGTTAAATAAGTTTAGACTTTTACAAATTCAATCAAAAACAAAAAAAGAGAAGAGATTGACCTATAAAAAGGTTACTCTCTTTTTTTGGTTTTAAACAAGGATACTTGCGCTAACGTTATCAAGCTATAAAGCCTTTTTTATGATAATACTTAAAAAACTCATTAAAAATTGATAATTTCGCGCCCAAATACAAAAAATTAAAAAAGTAGTTTGATATGAGTGAACAAAAATCAAGTGTAGATATAGCATCTTGTATCGCTACATTACAACATTTATTAGCAGATACAAATCAGCTTTTTGAATTGCCTGAAACACAAAGAGTAGCACTTTTTAAAGCTGCTGGGGAATTAACAAGACCCAACAGAGAAGAGTTTGAGCGTAGAAGAAAAGATGCCAAAAAAGCGGCAAAACGTAAAATGATTGCCAAAGATACACACGCTAGAAAATCAACAGGTATTCGTTCTGCAAGAGAATCGGCTTTGTTTGTTGCGCCTAAATTATTGGCTGCTGCGGATTTATCCGAAGATACTTTAGAATTAGAATCGCCAAGAAACTGCTACGTTTGTAAAACTGTTTATACAAAATTGCATCATTTTTATGATACGATGTGTAAAGATTGTGGTGATTTAAATTACGCAAAACGTTTTCAATTAACGGATTTAACAGATCAAGTAGCTGTTATTACAGGGTCTCGATTAAAAATTGGATATCATATAACATTAATGTTATTGCGTTCGGGAGCGAGAGTTGTTGCAACTACGCGTTTTCCTGCGGATTCAGCAATTCGTTTTTCTAAAGAAGAAGATTATAAAGATTGGAGCGACCGTTTACATATTCACGGGCTTGATTTACGTCATATTCCAAGTGTAGAGATTTTCTGTAATTATATAGAGCAAAAATACGATCGATTAGATATTTTAATCAATAATGCAGCACAAACCGTAAGAAGACCTTCAGGTTTTTACTTCCATTTAATGGAAAATGAAAAGCTTCCTGTTGATAAACTTCCGAAGTTAGCCCAAAAGTTATTAAAAGATCATGTTGGCTGTTTAGAAGAGTTATCAAGTTTAAGTGTTCCTACGGATAAAACAAGTAAAAATAATGTATTGCCTGTTACTTGGCACGGTCCTGAGCCTGGAATTGGCTTGCGTAATTCAGCAGCATTATCTCAAATCCCATACAGTTTTGATAATTCGTTACAAACTGCTGAGGTTTTTCCCGAAGGTGAATTAGATGCAGATTTACAACAAGTAGATTTAAGAAAAACCAATAGCTGGCGTTTGCGTTTAGGTGAAATTGAAACCACGGAAATGGTAGAAGTACAGCTAGTAAATGCTGTTGCACCGTTTGTTTTGTGTAATCGTTTGTCTAATTTAATGATGAAAGAAAACACGGGTAAAAAACATATTATTAATGTAACGGCAATGGAAGGAAAGTTCCATAGATTTAAAAAAGTAGATAGACATCCGCACACAAATATGGCAAAAGCGGCTTTAAATATGTTAACGCATACCTCAGCATCAACTTTTGCAAAATCGGGTATTTATATGAATGCCGTGGATACTGGTTGGGTTACTGATGAAGATCCTGCGGAATTATCAAAAAAGAAAGTAGAAACACACGATTTTCAACCGCCTTTAGATATTGTAGATGGTGCGGCACGTGTTATGGATCCGTTAATTGACGGTATAAATACAGGGAAACATTGGTCTGGTAAGTTCTTAAAAGATTATTTTCCTATTGATTGGTAGGCGATTATTCAAAATAAGATATTATATAAAATAAAAAAGGCTGTCATTTTAAATGACAGCCTTTTTGTTAAAAAAAATAAAAAAAGAGGGAAATATATGAAGGGATTATTATTTTAAACTTTCTAACAATTTATCAGCAACTAATTCAGAAGATGCTGGGTTTTGTCCTGTAATTAAATTACCATCTTGTATTGCGTAAGCATTCCAGTCGTCTTTTTTCGAATAGATACCACCATTTTTAGTTAACATATCTTCTACTAAAAAAGGAACAATATCGGTAAGCCCAACAGCTTCTTCTTCTGTATTGGTAAATCCTGTAACTTTTTTACCGTTTACTAAAGGAGTTCCATCTTCGTTTTTAACTTCTTTTAAAGCCGCAGGAGCATGACATACAAAAGCAATCGGTTTGTTTTGATTATTGAAATCTTCAATTAACGCTATCGAAGCAACATCTTCTGCTAAATCCCATAAAGGACCGTGTCCGCCAGGATAAAAAATAGCGTCAAAATCTTCTGCATCAATTGTTGATAATACTTTTGTATTTGCAATTTTAGTTTTTACAGCGTCATCGTTATTAAAACGTTCGGTTGCTTTTGTAGCAGCATCAGGAGAATCACTACTTGGGTCAATAGGAGCAGCACCTCCTTTTGGCGTTGCAATGGTAATTGTAGCACCTTTATCTAACAAAGTGTAATATGGAGAAGCAAATTCTTCTACCCAAAATCCTGTTTTTTTATCAGTATCTCCTAATTTATCGTGTGATGTTAAAACAAATAAGATGTTCATTTTTTTAGTTTTAGTGGTTGTTTTTTCTTCTGAAGAAATTGTTTCAGAATTATTGTTTTCCTTATTTTCTGTTTTACAGCTTGACGCCATAATCATTGCAGAAATCATTGTAAATACAATGGCTGCTTTTTGTAGTATTTTCATCTATCAAAAAAATAAATTAATACGCCATTTTTACGATCTCTTCAACGTTTTTAGGCGATAAAGATTGATGCTCTCCTAAACCTAACCAACCACGTTCTGTAAAGCGTTTTGCGATTATTTCAGCAGTTCCTTCGTAATCTTTCGTGTACTCTGATAATTTAGTGTCAATACCTAATTCATGGAAAAAAGTCACTGTTTTATCAATACCAGCTTGTGCTTTTTCATCCGTAGAACCTGTGGTAACATTCCAAACACGTTCGGCATATTGTGCTAATTTTTCTTTTTTAGCTTCAAAATTAAAGGCGTAATGGCTTGGTGCAATTATTGCCAAAGTACGCGCGTGATCAATACCAAATAAAGCCGTTAATTCATGTCCAATTCCATGTACTGCCCAATCGCCAGGAACACCTTGTTGAATTAATCCATTTAACGCCATCGTGCAACTCCACATATAATTTGCAGCGGCTTTGTAATCCGTAGGATCTTTTAAAACTTTTGGCGCAACTTCAATAATTGTTTGTAAAATGCTTTCTGCAAAACGATCTTGCAATAATCCACCTACAGGATAGGTCATATATTGTTCTAAAACGTGTGTAAAAGAATCGGCTAAACCATTGGCTAATTGACGTTGTGGAATAGAGGTAATTACTTGCGGATCTAACACTGAAAATTCAGGAAATAATCCAGGACCGCCCATCGCAAGTTTTTCTTTGGTTTCTCTTCGGGTAATTACTGCGCCAGAATTCATTTCAGAACCTGTTGCTGGCATTGTTAAAACTGTTCCAAAAGGCATTCCTTTTTCAGTTCTGATGTTATTGGTTAAAATATCCCAAGGAGTTTCGCCATCGTATAATGCAGCCGCTGATAAAAACTTCGTTCCATCAATAACAGAACCACCACCAACAGCTAATAAATACGTGATTTTTTCCTCTTTAATTACTTTTAAAGCGTCTAATAATAGCGAATATTCTGGATTTGCAGGAATCCCGCCAAACTCAACAACTTCAACAGTTTTTAAAGCTTCTTTTACTTGGTTGTAAACGCCATTTTTTTTGATACTTCCGCCACCAAAAAGAAGTAAGACTTTTGCATCTTTAGGAATTTCTGTTGTGATTTCTTTTATAGTATCTTTTCCAAAGATAATTTTGGTTGGATTTTTAAATTGAAAATTATTCATCTTTTAATTTTTTAGGGAAATTTTTTAGTTTTACTCAATTACGGTTACTAATTCATCCATCGGTTTTCTAACTTTTACTAAGTTTACTAGCCAATCTTCGTCTTCAGCTCTGTAACCTAGGGGAAGTAATACAGCAATTACTTCCCCTAGGTTACAGAGCTGAAGACGAAGATTGGCT
>NZ_JAJGWR010000008.1:2500-41626 GCF_021390755.1 Tenacibaculum piscium
AATATTCCTCACTGCTGCCTCCCGTAGGAGTCTGGTCCGTGTCTCAGTACCAGTGTGGGGGATAATCCTCTCAGACCCCCTACCTATCGTCGCCATGGTAAGCCGTTACCTCACCATCTAGCTAATAGGACGCATAGTCATCTTGTACCCATAAATGTTTAATAGTGTTTCGATGCCGAATCACTACATTATGGAGTGTTAATCTTCATTTCTAAAGGCTATCCTCCTGTACAAGGCAGATTCTATACGCGTTACGCACCCGTTCGCCGGTCGTCATCTGTGCAAGCACAATGTTACCCCTCGACTTGCATGTGTTAAGCCTGCCGCTAGCGTTCATCCTGAGCCAGGATCAAACTCTTCATTGTATATTTTAAATAATATKAATGAATAAGTTTCAAAAGAATTTGTTCTAATTTAATAGAACGTGGTTATTCTACTCTTATTTACGCTGTCAATTTCAATATTTTCAATGAACGTGTCGAGTCGACACACACAAGCATTTTTCAACTTGTTAATCTTCTCAGACTTTTTTGTAGAAATGTTAGAATTGAACTAACTGATTTTTAGCTTAAAAATCATTCCAAAATTTCTTGATTGTTTTGCTTTAGTGTATTTCTTAAATCGGTTGCAAAACTACAAACTATTTTTAAACTGACAAAATTTAATTTGATTAAATTTAAAAAGTTTTTTTTAGTTTGTTAATGAACTTCAAAACAAGTAACTAAATAGATACATTGTCGACTGCAAACATACAACTCTTTTTTATGTTTTTAAGCTTTTTCATCTATTTATTTTCAAACACCTATCAATTAATTGATAATCAATAACTTATTTATTATTATTCTTGACTATAAAGTATATAAGATAGACAAAATTTAGTAAGAATTATCAAATGAACGAATATATAGGTTCGCCTTCTACAGGATTTAGATGTTTAGCAGAAATTATATTGTCACAAGCAAGATGCTCGCGATAGCGTATAAAACATATTAGCTTCACTTTTTAGACTTTTTCAAATGAATTTAAACAAGCTAATTATCAAAATAAATAAAAATGAAACTAAATAGTTAAAAACAAACACAATAAATAGACTTAGCCCCGATTGAAGCATTTGTTTGAGCTCTTTTTTTGATTTTTCTTCAAAAAAAAGCGAGTGCGGAAAGCGGGAAATAGCTCCAAAAAAAAATATCGAGAATTATTATCTAAAATTCTCGATACATTTAATATAAACACTTCTTAAAACTATTTTTCTACTTTACATCATTATAATTATCATCCCAGTTTTTAGGTTTTGGATCGCCTAATTTACCTACCGATTTCGCAACTAAAGTTGCTACAGTAGCATCTCCCGTTACATTTATAACAGTTCTACACATATCTAAAGGGCGATCAACAGCAAAAATTAACGCCAAACCAATTGCTAACTTATCCGCAGGAAAACCTACCGATTCCAAAACAATAACCAACATAACCATTCCTGCTCCCGGAACCGCAGCTGAACCAATTGACGCCAATAAAGCCGTTAAAATAATCGTTAATTGATCGCCAAAAGACAAATCAAAACTCAAGGCTTGCGCTATAAAAACAGCCGCAACAGCTTGATATAAACTCGTTCCATCCATATTTATAGTCGCACCAACCGGTAAAACAAAACTTGAAACCTCCTTATCAACTCCTACATGCTCCTCAATTCGTTCCATCGTTACAGGCAACGTTGCAGCACTTGAACTCGTTGAAAATGCCAATAATTGTGCAGGACTTATCTGTTTTAAAAACCATATCGGGTTTTTCTTGGTAAATACACTTATTAAAGTCATATAAAAAACAACCATAATTAACAAACCGCCAATTACCGTAAACGCATATTTTAGTAAAGCAAGTAACAAATCAGGATCTTTTGAAGACACTACAACACTCGCCAACAAAGCAAAAACTGCAAAAGGTGCCGATAACATAATTAAATCAACCATCTTTAAAACAGCTTCATTTAAAGAATCAAAAAAACTTTTTAAAGGCTTTGCCCGATCCTCTCCTATTAATAACATCGAAATCCCTAAGAAAATAGTAAAGAAAATTACTTGTAACATTGACTTGTTATTTCCCATTGCTTTAATAGCATTGTCAGGAACCATATCAATTAAAAATTGTAAAGGACCACTTGATTGTTGCTTATTTGCTTCCGCAATTTTAGCCTGTACACCACCACTATTTGCATACGTTTCCGTTAAACGTGTAATGGTTTCTTCGGATATTCCTTCACCCGGTTTTACAATATTCACCAATGCCAAACCGATGCTAATTGCAATGACTGTTGTACCTATATATATTGTCATGGTACGAATACCAATATTTTTAAATTTAGAGATATCTTTTAAATCTGATATTCCTTTTATTAAAGATGCAATAATTAAAGGTACTGCGATTAATTTTAATAATTTCACAAAAATAGTACCTATCGGTTTTATCCAACTTCCAACAAAAGAAGCGCCTCCATCTGTAAAAATCATTCCTATTCCAAATAAAATACCCAGAATCATTCCTATTAAAATCTGCCAGTGCAATGCTAGTTTTTTCATGTAATCGTTTTAGTTTTTTTATTTTTTAGTGAGGGCGATAAGGTAAAATAAAAAAATTAAAAAATTGTGACCTTTAATTCGTAACTTGTGTCAAAGAATTAGAACATATTACGAACCTTAACTTAAAACAAAAAAATGGCAGGAATTTTAGACTTATTAAACAGCGACTTAGGAAAATCAATTATATCTGGAGTAGCAGGATCAACAGGACAAGACACCAACAAAACAAGTAACGTTTTAACAATGGCATTGCCTGTTTTGATGAAAGCAATGCAACGTAATGCTTCAACACCTGAAGGTGCTGAAGGATTAATGGGAGCTTTGAACAAACATGATGGTGGTATTTTAGAGAATCTAGGAGGGTTATTTAATGGAGGAGCAAATGCCGATGTTTTACAAGATGGTGGTAATATTTTAAACCATGTATTAGGTAGCAAACAACAAGGAGTTGAACAAGTTATAGGACAAAAAGCAGGTATGGATAGCAGTGCTGTTGCAAATATTTTAAAAACAGCAGCTCCTATTTTAATGGGCGTTTTAGGACAACAATCTCGTCAAAATAATATTGGTAACTCTAGTGATTTAAGTGGATTATTAGGCGGATTACTTGGAGGAAATTCAGCAGATAAAGAACAAAACTTCTTAGAACAAATTTTAGACGCAGACGGTGATGGTAGCATTGTTGATGATGTTGCTGGTATGGTTTTAGGAAATAGTGATCAAAAATCAGGAGGTGTACTAGGAAATATATTAGGAGGACTTTTTGGAAAATAACAATTTATAATTCTTGATTTTTTTTAAAACAAGAAATTAAAAAAGAGTAAACACTTGTTTACTCTTTTTCTTTTAAGTTTTTGTTGTTTTTGTTTTAACTATTTTTAACTATTTTTGCATCCATGGAAAAATTAAAACAACGTTGGGGCTTAAAAACTAACTGGGATGTAATTGCTGTAATAATTGTATTTTCGATAAATGGTTCGTTTGCCTCTTGGGTTGCCAAACCGATTACCGCTTTTTTAGGAATCTCTTCAGAGACAACTTCTCCTTGGATTTATTGGCCTTTACGTATTTTACTTATTTTCCCTATTTATCAAACAACATTGCCTTTAGTAGGTTGGTTGTTTGGTCAATTTAAATTCTTTTGGGCTTTTGAAAAGAAATTTTTAAGCCGTTTAGGATTCGGATTTCTGTTTAAAAAATAATATTCAAGTAAAAAACAATTCAAAAAAAATCACCTAAAACTATCATAGTTTTAGGTGATTTTTTTTGAATTATTAATTTTATATTACCCTTGTATAATTTTATACATCGGGATTGGCAACGCAACTCCTTCAGATAAAAATCGTTTATGAACAGCTTCTTTTAGCGCACATTTTGTTTTAAACTCCTGAAAGGGTTCATTTAACCAAACATAAGCACGCATATGAATATGGTCTGTATGTACATCAATTACTCGAACATCTACTTGTTCAACGTCCGTCATCACTTGTTCTGATGTTCTAAAATCAATAACCGTTGGTAATTTAATAGCTTCTTCTTGAATTATCTTTCGAGCTAAATCGATATCTGCTTTTATCCCTAATTTAAAATTATTAAAACTAAGCACATGCGAATCTTCAATTGTATGATTCAAGACAGAATCCGTGCTAATTACCGAATTAGGAATAATTAATCGTTTATTTTCAAAATTATTAATAACCGTATGTCGGAGTGTAATATCTTCTACAATTCCTACACGAGTTTCATCTAATTTGATATAATCTCCCACTCGAAACGGACGAAAAATAACAATAAACGCTCCCGCAATTAAATTCGATAATGCTGCTTGTGCCGCAAAACCAATAATAGCGGCTAAAATACCTGCCCCAGAAAAAATCAAAGTAGCTTTACTACGAAAAGCAGGTACAGTCGTGATGATATAAACAATACCGAAAAGCCCTAAAAAAAACTTTACCGAATTTCGAAAAAATAAAATACTAGTTCCTCCATAACGGTCTGTTTTTCTGCGTTTCATGATTTGAACAATCGCATATCGGATAACTCTAGAGAGAATCCATGTAATAAACACAACCAACAAAACATATCCAAGAATGCCTACAAAGGAATCTAAATTAAAATGATATTTGAATATTTTGTCCATTTAAAAGTCTATTTTAAAATAATGCTGTTTGACTTTCATTATCTTTTGTGTTTTTATTCTTTTTTTGAAGCGCTCGTTCTAAGGCTTTTTTTGCCTTATCTTCTTTTGAACTTAAAAATTCTTTTGTTGGCTCAGTTTGTTCAATTCGTTGAATTGGTTCAATAGCTAAAGGCAACACGTCTTTTTTATTTTTATCTTCTTGATTATTTCCTGTAGTATTCTCTAGATTATTTTCTGAATTATTCTCCAGATTACTCTCCTCTAAAGATGGTTCATACGGTAATGATTCTAGTAAATTAACGGTACGAATTTTATCAATTGTTAATTGATTTCCTTGTGCTTTTATTCCTTTTATGGCGATAAAATCTTCAAAATTAACAGTAATATTCTCTAAGCTACGTTTTGAAAAAACAACCTCAGCCATTGGACGATACTCCGTAGAAATAATTTCTAATTTTGATTTTTCAGCTTCAGAAATAAAGATTTCTTCTTTATCTACCGTTTCAATTAAGAAGCGTTTTACATAATAGCGTTCTTTTTCGGCATCAAAATAAATGGCCGAAATCGGTTTTTGAGGTTGCCATTTTTCTAGGATAATCATATCGTTATCAAAACGAGTGGATAAACTTGGTGAAATAGCTTTTATTTTTCCTGATTGTGTAGCGATTAAAATTTTATCTTCGGCACTAAATTCGCCTAGTAATTCTCCTCTATCATCAACATTTAAACGTTGAACGGTATCATCAAACCAAATTTTACGAGGTTTTAAAGTAGATACTCCTGCGGATTTAAATTCTACTTTTCGAATACCTAATTTTGTTATTTGATTCCCACGAATTGCACGTCCTTTGATTGCTAATTCAGCAAAATCGACATCCCATTTAAGTTTTGTAATTCCAGCAACGGGTCTTAAATTAATGGTAACAGTTTCAGCTTCTCCATTCGGATTGACACTAAAATACCATAATTTTGAACCTTTAACTCCTGTGGTTAAATCATATTCTTTATCACGTGTTACACTTAACACATTGAAGCGTTTCATATAACTAGCACCTCTTGTTCCATCGCGATATATCATATTATAAACGGTTCGTTTATCTTTCTTTTTAAAGATAGCAATATGAATAATATCTTTACCGACAAAGGTTTTTGGAGCGACTTTGGTAACCATCATTGTCCCGTTTCCTTTAAAGATAATAATATCATCAATATCGGCACAATCATCAACGTATTCATCTTTTTTAAGTGATGTTCCTACGAAACCTTCGGTTCTATTTACGTATAATTTGGTATTTCGCATAACGACTTTTGTCGCTACAATATCATCAAAAATTCTAATTTCAGTTTTGCGTTCTTTTCCTTTACCGTACTTGGTTTTTAAGCCTTTAAAATAGTTAATTGCAAAGGTGATTAAATTTTCTAGATGATGCGTAACTTCGGCTATTTTAGCTTCTAATCCTTCGATATATTGTTTTGCTTTATCGATATCAAACTTCGAAATTTTCTTAATTCTGATTTCGGTTAATCGGGCAATATCTTCGGATGTTATGTCTCTTTTTAGATGCTGAATATGTGGTTTTAATCCTGTATCGATTGCTTTAATGACCCCTTGCCAAGTTTCTTGTTCTTCAATATCTCGATAAATTCTATTTTCAATAAAAATTCTTTCTAAGGATGCGAAATGCCATTGTTCTTCAAGTTCGTGTAATTGAATTTCGAGTTCACTTTTAAGTAATTTCACGGTTAAATCCGTAGAATGTTTTAGCATTTCAGAAACGCCTACAAATACGGGTTTATTATCTTGGATTGTACATGCTAAAGGTGATATCGCATTTTCACAATTGGTAAAAGCATACAGCGCATCTATGGTTTTATCTGGAGATATTCCTACGGGTAAATGCACTAATATTTCGACATCTGCGGCGGTATTATCTTCAATTTTACGGATTTTTATTTTTCCTTTTTCATTGGCTTTTAAAATGCTATCAATTAATGAAGTTGTGGTTGTTCCGAATGGAATTTCGGTAATTACGAGTGTTTTTTTATCGAGTTGTGAAATTTTTGCACGCACACGAATTTTCCCACCTCTTTTACCGTCATTATAATTGGTAAAATCGGCGATTCCGCCTGTTAAAAAATCAGGATAAATGGTAAAACTTCTACCTCTTAAATATTTGATAGAAGCGGCAATTAATTCATTAAAATTATGCGGGACTATTTTGGTTGATAATCCTACGGCAATTCCTTCTGCTCCTTGTGCTAATAATAGCGGAAATTTCACAGGTAAATCGATTGGTTCTTTTCGTCTACCGTCATAGGATTGTTTCCATTGCGTAGTTTTCGGATTAAAAACAACATCGAGGGCAAATTTTGATAAACGTGCTTCAATATATCTTGATGCTGCCGCTCTATCGCCTGTTAGGATATTCCCCCAGTTTCCTTGCATATCAATCAGCAATTCTTTCTGACCGATTTGCACCATAGCATCGGCAATAGAAGCATCTCCATGTGGATGATATTGCATCGTATGTCCGACAATATTGGCTACTTTGTTATAGCGTCCATCGTCCAAATCTTTCATAGAATGCATGATTCTACGTTGTACAGGTTTGAGTCCATCTTCTAGCGATGGCACGGCTCTTTCTAGAATTACATACGATGCGTAATCGAGAAACCATTCTTTATACATTCCTGTTACTTTGGTAATGGTTTCTGTATTTTCTTGAGAATCTATAGAATTATTTAATTCTTGCTCGTTTAATTCGTTTACTGATTCGTTTACAGATTCGTTTATTAGTTTATTTTCTTGTTGATTCGTTTCTTCTATTTCTTCACTCATGGCTCGTACTGCTTGAATTAACTAAAATTGACTAAAGATTACTTTTGATTTTCGCTTCACTTACTTATAAATTTTCACTTATAAAATATGAGTGATTTTATTCTTCAAGTGTATCTACTTCAATTTTTAAATTTTGGATGATAAATTTTTGTCGATCGGGTGTATTTTTCCCCATATAAAATTCCAACATTTTTTCGATAGGCATTTCTTTATCTAACATAATCGGATCTAATCGAATATCATCACCAATAAAATGCACAAATTCATCTGGAGAAATTTCTCCTAACCCTTTAAATCGGGTAATTTCTGGTTTTCCTGTTAATTTTTTAATGGCGTCTTTTTTTTCTTCTTCGGAATAACAGTAATAGGTATCTTTTTTATTTCGAACTCTAAACAGTGGTGTTTCTAAAATATACAGATGTCCTTCTTTGATTACTTCTGGAAAAAATTGCAAGAAAAATGTTATTAGCAATAAGCGAATATGCATTCCATCGACATCGGCATCGGTTGCAATTACGATATTATTATAACGTAAATCTTCTAAACCATCTTCAATATTTAGCGCTGCTTGTAATAAATTAAATTCTTCATTTTCATAGACTATTTTCTTACTTAATCCGTAGGAATTTAGAGGTTTTCCTTTGAGGCTAAAAACGGCTTGTGTATTTACGTTTCTAGATTTTGTAATAGAACCAGATGCCGAATCTCCTTCGGTAATAAATAGCGTCGATTCTAAATAGGCTTCCTTTTGTGTATCGCCTAAATGGACTCTACAATCTCGCAATTTTTTATTATGAAGACTTGCTTTTTTGGCTCTATCTTTGGCTAATTTCCGAATTCCAGAAAGTTCTTTACGTTCTTTTTCTGCTTGTATTATTTTACGTTGTAATTTATCGGCTATTTCGGTATTTTTATGTAAAAAATTATCGAGTTGTGTTTTGATAAAATCATTGATATAGGTTCTAACGGTTGGTAAATCATCGCCCATTTCGGTAGATCCTAATTTTGTTTTGGTTTGACTCTCAAAAACAGGTTCCATTACTTTTATGGCAATTGCCGATATTATTGATTTTCGAATATCGGAAGCTTCAAAAGATTTCCCATAAAACTCTCGAATGGTTTTTACAATTGCTTCTCTAAAAGCCGCTTGATGCGTTCCACCTTGTGTGGTATGTTGTCCGTTTACAAACGAATGATATTCTTCAGAATATTGGGTTTTACTATGTGTAATTGCGACTTCAATATCATTGCCTTTTAAATGAATTATTGGATATAACATATCCTCTTTGCTGTTATTATTTTCCAATAAATCTTTCAGTCCATTTTTAGATAGATATTTTTCACCATTAAAAACAATTGTTAATCCAACATTTAGATAGACATAATTTTTAAGCATTTTAGAAACATATTCGTTTCTATATTTATATTTTTTAAAGATTATTTCATCGGGGATAAAGGAAACTTTTGTACCTTTTCTTCGAGATGTTTGTTCTAAAAATTCTTGATTAATTAAAACTCCTTGTTCAAATTCGGCTGCTGCAGATTTCCCATCTCTTGATGATTCTACTCTAAAAAAAGAAGAAAGTGCGTTTACCGCTTTTGTACCTACTCCGTTTAGCCCTACGGATTTTTTAAATGCTTTGGAGTCGTATTTTCCTCCTGTGTTCATTTTAGAAACGACATCGACAACTTTTCCTAACGGGATTCCACGACCATAATCGCGCACGATTACTTTATTTCCTTGTATCGAAATTTCGATAGTTCTCCCAGCTCCCATTACATATTCATCAATAGAATTATCTAATACTTCTTTGACTAAAATATAAATTCCATCATCTGCTGATGAGCCGTCACCTAGTTTACCGATATACATTCCTGGACGCATTCGGATATGTTCTTTCCAATCAAGCGAGCGTATATTATCTTCGGTATATTTTGTTTCTTGAGTCATAAAATTTAGGCTATTTATATCTTTGCTAAATTACTACATCCGTTGTCAAAATAAAAAAGTCTATTGCTTTAATTATCAACATTTGACTATTTATTTTTTTGATGTCCCCCTTTATTTTCTCTTTATTTTAAACGAACTATTACTAATTTCACACTAATTATTTAGTGATTATTTCAGCTATAAATATCATCAAAAATAAAAAACAAAGAAAAAAAATAACGTATAAGAGCCTGTTTAAATTTCATCTGAAAAAAATTATCACAGAAAAATAAGAAATCGAATCTGTCAAAGGAATTTTATTTCAGGTTCACATCCTAATTTGCTGTATTTTTTAGCTTTTTTTGATGATTATTGATGATTATTGTCAATTCGAGTGATTTTAATGACGAAAAGGAATTAAAATTGTATCGATAATTTGAATTATTTTATCTTTATGAATTTTAATTGACTTTATTACGATTAAATAAGTTCTCGATACCTTTTTTTGAAGGAAAAGAATCAAATTCTAGGCTATCGGCTATCGCGAGCATCTTGCTCGTGACCACGTAAAAACAACATAGAAAAATCACAAAAAAACCGCTGTTAATTTATTTAACAGCGGTTTTTCAAAAAATATATTGTAGGCTAAAATTATCTTCTACTATAATTTGGAGCTTCTTTGGTAATTGCTACATCATGCGGATGACTTTCGTTAATTCCGCTTGCGGTAATACGTACAAATTTACCTGTATTTTTCAATGTTTCAATATCTTTAGAACCACAGTATCCCATACCTGCACGTAAACCACCAACAAATTGATGAATACTTTCTTCTAAGTGTCCTTTATAAGGAACACGACCAACAATACCTTCTGGCACTAGTTTTTTAATATCGTCTTCGACATCTTGGAAATATCTATCTTTAGAACCTTGTTTCATTGCTTCTACAGAACCCATTCCACGATACGATTTAAACTTTCTTCCTTCGTAAATAATCGTTTCTCCTGGCGATTCTTTTGTTCCTGCTAATAATGATCCTAACATCACACAATCTGCACCTGCGGCAATTGCCTTTGGGATATCACCTGTATAACGGATTCCACCATCAGCAATAACTGGAACTCCAGAACCTTTTATAGCTGCGGCAACTTCTAAAACTGCCGAAAACTGAGGAAAACCAACACCTGCAACTACACGAGTTGTACATATCGAACCTGGACCGATTCCTACTTTTACTGCATCTGCACCTGCTTCTACTAAATATTTAGCTGCTTCTGCTGTAGCAATATTTCCTACAATAACATCTAATTCAGGAAACTTTGATTTTACTTGCTTTAAAACAGCCACCACGCCTTTAGTATGTCCGTGAGCGGTATCAATAATTACAGCATCAACACCTGCTTTTACTAAAGCTTCGGCTCTTTGAACAGCATCTGCCGTTACGCCTAATGCGGCTGCAACACGTAAACGCCCAAAAGTATCCTTGTTTGCAATTGGTTTCTGCGTAACTTTTGTAATATCTCTAAAAGTAATTAATCCTGATAATTTATAATTTTCATCAACAATTAATAACTTTTCAATTTTCTTTTCTTGTAAAATACTTTCAGCTGCTTTTAATGAAGTTCCTACCGATGCGGTTACTAAATTCTCTTTAGTCATTACCTCAACAATTGAACGTTCATTAACATGCTCAAAACGCAAATCTCTATTGGTTACGATTCCTTTTAAAATACCGTCTTGATCAACAATAGGAATTCCGCCAATACCATTTTCTTTCATTAACATTTTAGCATCTAAAACGCTCGCTGTTAATGGCAAGGTTAATGGGTCAATAATCATTCCTGATTCTGCACGTTTTACCTTACGAACCTCTTGAGCTTGTTGCTCAATGGTCATATTTTTATGCAATACACCAATACCTCCTTCTCTAGCCATAGCGATTGCCATTGCAGATTCAGTAACGGTATCCATAGCAGCAGCTACTATTGGTACATTTATCGTTATATTTTTTGTAAATTTTGTTTGAATTGAAACTTCTCTTGGAAGTACGTCAGAGTAAGCCGGTACTAATAAAACGTCGTCATACGTTAAACCTTCTCCTACAAATTTTGATTCGTGAGCTTGCATGTGCAATTAATTTTATGTGTGATGTTAATTAATTGCGTGCAAATATACTATTTATAATACAAATTAACCCTTATTTTAAGGTTAATATATAGAGAAGTTTCAATAATTATCAAAAAAAACAGCTAGTTTAAAATTAATCTTAATAAGTTTTGGTAAATTCAAAAACTCGATTACATTTGCATTATTATATTTAATAAATCTAAATAAGCAACTTAAAATAAATTTAAAATGAAAAAAGTACTAGGATTATCATTATTACTTGCAACCTCTTTTGTGTTCAAATCATGTTCTGATGATACACCAACTCCAGATAACAATAAAGTTACCCAAAAAGAAGTTATAGACAATTACGCTACAATTGTACATCAAAATTACTTAGATAGCTATAATTCAGCTGTAAAATTACAAAAAACAATTGCTTCTTTTACAGAAAACCCTACTGAAGCTGGATTAAAATTAGCTAAAACAGATTGGTTAGCTGCTAGAGATATTTACGGACAAACAGAGGTTTATAGAGGCTCAAATGGTCCTATTGATTCTGAAGGAAAAGAAGATTGGGTTATCAATAATGAAGGACAAATGAATGCTTGGCCTTTAGATGAAGGTTATATTGATTATGTTACTGTTGCATCTGATGCTTATGCTGGTCATACTACTTATAAAGGTGGTGTTATTGCAGGTACTGAAACCATCACAGAAGATTTATTAATCGGTAAAAATGAAGGCGTAAACGATAAATCAATTTCTACAGGTTGGCATGCTATTGAGTTTTTATTATGGGGACAAGATGAAACGAATCCTAAAGAATTAAAAGCTGGACAACGTTCTGTAACTGATTACACAACTTTAGAAAATAACGATCGAAGAAAACAATATCTAAATGTTGTTACGGCTATTTTAGTGAAAGATCTAAAAGCATTAGTAGATACTTGGGCTAAAGGTGGCGCATATCATAAAGTTTTTATGGGATTATCAGAAGAACAAGCTTTGATTAATATTATTTCTGGTCCTTTCTTTTTAGCCAATGAAGAATTATCAGAAGAAAGAATGTTAAAACCTGTTGATTTAACTGATGGAATAGATGAATGTGGTCAAGAAGATGAGCATTCTTGTTTTTCTGACAACACACACAGAGATGTTTTAATGAATGCACAAGGAATTGTAAATGTGTTATTTGGAAAATATAGCACTATTTCTGGCGCTTCTGTATATGATTTAGCAAAACAAAAAGATCCGAAATTAGCCATTGCTTTTAAAACTGTTGCCGACGCAATGATGACTAAAATAAAAGCTATCGATACCAAAGCAAAGAATAAAAAACCTTTTGACCTTTTATTATTAGAGGAATCAATTGCAAAACCTGGAACTATTGTAGCTGGAGGTACCGCTTTGAAAAATTTTGGAGGAAAAATTAGTGAAATCGCTACCAAAATTGGAGCGCCTGTTCAATAATTTCAATAATTTATTGAAAACTATCTAAAAAAGGAACTGAATACGATACTAGTATTTAGTTCCTTTTATTCTTATTAATACTCTTATTAATTTAGACTTAATAAAATCATAACTACTTTTGTGAAAAAATTTGTACAATGAAAATACTTTACCAAACTAGCCAAAAAAGTATCCGTATATTAATAACAGCGGCTGTAATACTACTATTTAGTAATTGCTCGAAAGATACCGTGATAACTGACCAATATAAAGTTATCAATAAATATCAAGAAGGAGAAGAAAATTTAAGCGATGATTTAAGTGTTTTAACCACCAATAATAATTCGTTTGGAAAAGAAATTCCTGGATTAAGCAGAATTGATAAAATTAGATTTGCCTCTGGAAATTCATTATTTAATCAATCGTGGGTTTCTGCCCCTGCTTCAACAACGAGTTTAGACGGATTAGGCCCTACTTTTAACGCCAGAGCTTGTGCTAGTTGTCATTTTAAAGATGGACGTGGAAAACCTTTTGAACCTTCAAATATTGGTTCTGTTGGTTTTTTAATTCGATTAAGTATTGCTGGTAAAAATGCACACGGTGGCCCGATGCCTGTTCCTAATTATGGATTACAATTACAAAATCATGCGAATTTAAACATTCCTAAAGAAGCCGATATTCAAGTTAATTTCACCTTAATCAAAGGAACATATCCTGATGGAACTCCGTATGAATTACAAAAACCAACGTATTCTTTTATTAATGAAAATTTTGGTTCATTAAGTGGTGTTTTAATATCGCCTCGTGTAGGACAACAAACTATCGGACTTGGGTTTATAGATGCTTTATCAGAAAGTGAAATCCTAAAAAATGCAGACGAATTTGATACCGATAAAGATGGAATTTCAGGAAAACCAAATTACGTTTGGGATGCAATTCATAACAATACCGCTCTTGGAAAATTTGGTTGGAAAGCCAATGAACCTACCTTAAAACAACAAATTGCAGGTGCTTTTTCTGGTGATTTAGGCTTATCTACAAGTATTTTCACACAAAAAAACTGTCCTTCGCCACAACAAGATTGTAATAAAGCACCTAATGGAGGTTCACCAGAGGTAACAGACAAACAATTAGATAGAATTGTTTTATACCAAACTTCTTTGGCTGTTCCTAAAAGAAGAGATTTTAAAAACCAAACCGTTTTAAATGGTAAAGTATTATTTACCAAATTAAAATGTATTGCATGTCATGCAACCAATCTTAAAACAAGTAAGTATCCTTTTAATTCATTGGTGGAAAATAAAGAAATTAGTCCTTATTCTGATTTTTTATTACACGATATGGGAGCTGATTTAGCCGATAACAGACCCGATTTTTTAGCTTCAGGTAAAGAATGGCGCACCCAACCTTTATGGGGAATCGGATTGATACAAACCGTAAATAAACACAGTTTTTTATTGCATGACGGAAGAGCTCGTAGCATTGAAGAAGCTATTTTATGGCACGGTGGAGAAGCTGAAAAACCAAAAAATGATTTTAAAAATTTATCTAGTAAAAAACGTAAAGAATTGTTAGCCTTTATCGAATCTTTATAAAGTTTATCATGATAAAATTGAAAATAATAACCTTGAAAAATAATAAAAATGATGAAAAAAAATAAATTTATAGTACTGCTATTAATTAGCATTTTTATTGCCTCTTGCTCAAAAGAAGAAACAACATCCGTGGCTTATGAAACAGAGATTGCCAATACTATTAGCACCGAAATTATTAGCCCAAAAATACGTGATCTTGTTAAAAAAACAGCAGTACTTAAAACTTCTTTAACTAATTTTTCTACTAAAACAAATGAAGAAAATTTAAAAATAGCACAACAGAAATTAACAGAAATTACAAAATTATACGCACAATTATACACCTTTAATATCGGAGAAGTAAAAAATAATTTCATAAACAGACAACTTAATTTCTGGCCTGTTTATAATATTTCTATTGAAAAAAATATCAAAAATGATTCTTTTAAAATAGAAAATATCGAAAATTTAGGAAGTGCCACTAAAAATTTACCTGGATTAAATTATCTATTATTTAAATTCGAAAATCCTGCGGATATTATTGCAGAATATCAAAAAAATCCGAATAGAATCAAATTTTTATTAGGCGTTTTTGACCAATTCAATCAATTAGTTCAGCAATTAAATGATATCTGGTTTTCATCAAAAAACGCATCAAAAAATACTTTTGAAAATCAATTTAGAAACAATACCGACAAAGGTTTAGATAGCTCTTTTAATCAATTATTCAACGGTTTATATAATGTTATTGACAACTGTAAAGTTACTAAAGTTGGAAAACCTGCTGGTTTAGAAAGTTCATCACACGTACATCCTGAAATTGTTGAAAATTATTATACAGGAAATTCTTTAGACTTAATTTATGAAAATATCCTTTCTGTAGAAGAGTTATTTTTCAGTAAAAAAATTACTTCTATTGCCGATTATATAAAATCAGTAACTAAAAATGATACGCTTAATAATACTATTTTAGCAAAAATTCAAGAGATAAAAAGCATCCTAAAAAATGATATCAAACAGCCTTTAAAAGAAGCGGTAAATACGGATAAAAAAAATGTAAAAAGACTACACACCGCCTTAAAAGAATTACTTGTTTTGCTACATAATGACGTGCGAAGTTCTTTATCAATTATCATTACAGGTACCGATAATGATGGTGATTAATCTTCTTTATTTTATGTATTTTAAAAAATTTTGTAATATCAAAATAGAAAAGCAAGGGATTAAAACCCCTTGTTTTTATTTAAAATAAAATTTTAAATAACCTTTACACACTTTCAAATAATAATTTCACATAACCTTCTTTAGGATTTTCAGATACTTCTTTCGTGTTTCCTTGTTGTAAAATAACACCATTTTGCAAGACTAACATTTCATCAGAAATAGCGATGGCATCTTTTATATCATGCGTTACAAAAATTGCGGTTGTATTGGTTTCTTTCAATATTTTTAAAATGTCTTTACGCAACTGATTTCTTAAAATAACATCTAAATTACTAAAAGGTTCATCTAAAATTAGAAGTTCTGGTTTTGGAGCTAAGGCTCTTGCCAAAGCAACTCGTTGTTGCTGTCCTCCCGATAATTCATGCGGATAACTATTTTCTTTTTCTGATAAACCGACTAATTTTAAAACTTCTTTAATTCTCTCTTTTTTAACTTGAGCCGATAATTTAGAAAGTCCATAGGCGATATTATCAGCCACTGAAAAATGAGGAAATAACGCATAATCTTGAAACACCATTCCTACATTTCTACGCTGTGGCACTACAAATTCCGATATTGATGAAACTACTTTTTCTTTTAATAAAATCGTTCCTTCGGATACCGTTTCTAAACCTGTTATCAAACGAATTAACGTTGTTTTTCCGCTACCACTTTCTCCTACAATCGCAACTATTTTTCCTTTTTTCAATGAAAAAGAAACATTTTTTAACGCAATAACTTTTCCATTATCGAAGATTTTCCCAACCTTTTTTACGGATAACAATTCTGTATTCATGCTATTTAATTTTCTTTGGAGATTAAGCTATTTAAAAATAAAATAGGAATAATTCCTGTTAAAATAATACATAATGACGGCAAAGATGCTTCTGCAATTAACTCATCACTAGCATATTCGTAGGCTTTTACCGCCAAGGTATTTATATGATACGGTTTTAAAATTAAGGTTAATGGCAATTCTTTCATTACATCGACAAAAACTAAGATAAAAGCACTTAAAATCGCTGATTTTAACAATGGAAATTCCACTTTTAAAAAGGTACGAATATTCCCGCTTCCCAAAAGTTTTGAAGCTTCGGATAAGGATTTCCCAAACTTTAAACTACTCGATTCTATCGGATTATATGCTACGGCTAAAAAGCGAACTAAATACGCATATACCAAAACTGTAACCGTTCCATTAATGATAAAACCTATTTTGATATCGAACGTATTTTTCATAAAAGTAACTAACCATTTATCCAATGATAACGTTGGGATTAAAACACCTACAGCAATGACTGCTCCTGGGATTGCATATCCTAAAACACCAATTTTAGCAATTGGTTTTATAAAAGATAATCGATTCCATTTTGATAAAAATATCAATAATAAAGCAAAGAATACGGTAGTAAATGCTGAAATCGTAGCAATTCCAAAACTCTGAAGCGATATACTGATAAAACTTGGCGTAAACACGTCTTTATACGTTAAAAAAGCCCAATATAATAACTGAAGTAACGGTATTAAAAAACCAAATAAAACAGGTATAAATGCGATGCTAAAAAAAGTTATTTTCAAGCGTTTCGAAACTTGTATTCTTTTTATTTTCTGATGATTTTTAGTGGCATTAAAATAGCCAATTCGTCTTCGTTCCCATTTTTCGATACTTATCAACAAAAAGATAATCGCCACCAAAATTGCGGATAAATAAATGGCTGTTTCAGGTTCTTCCAAAGAAAACCAAGCTCTGAAAATCCCCGTAGTAAAGGTATTGATTCCGTAATATTTAGCCGCTCCATAATCGTTTAAAACCTCCATTAATACTAAAACCAATCCGCCAATAAATGCAGGACGTGCTAAAGGTAACAGCAACTTGAAAAAAGTTTTTCGCTCACTCGCTCCTAATAACTTTGAAGCTTCCACAATATTACTCGATTGATTCAAAAAAAAGGCTCTCGAGGCAACGTACACATACGGATATAACGAAATACTAAGCACAAAAATTAATCCTGAATGATTCATAATATCGATTTTAACCCCTAGTATTTTATCAATAAAACCGCCGTAATCAAAAATACCAGCATAGGCATACGCTGTGATATAAGACGGAATCGCCAATGGAAGAATTAATAACCATTCCAATTGTTTTCGAAACGGAATATGATAACGAGCCACAATCCAAGCCGATGAAACACCAAAAAACAAGGTTAAAATTCCAGTTCCTACAATCAATAGTAATGAATTTTTAATATAATCGGGTAATAAATGAACCATTAAATGATGCCAAGTTTCGCCAGGTCCGTAAAATAAATTTACAAATACGGTTAGTATCGGAATGGCAACTAACAAAACAATGGTCAATAAAAATATTGACCATTTACTTGTATCTCGCTGTATGTTTTTAATATAACTCTTCATAAAAGTATATTATCTATTGTACTATCTTAGGATTATTTATCTTTTATTTCTTTGAGTTGTTCTTTGGATTCTTCTTTAGGTTTTTTCCATAAAAGTAAACAGACTCCCATCCAAAGTAAAATAATTATAAGCATTCCTATAAAGAATATATTTTCTCCACTATGTATTGAATAACCTTGTATTCCAAATATATAATATGCAAAAAGAGCTATAAATATGACCTGCCCAATAAAATAAATAATAATTCCTTTTTTTGTTAAATATTTTAATAATAGTACTTCTAACATGCTTTTTTATATTTTAGACTCTAAGAGCATCCTGATTTACCACATTTTTTAGCTTTTTTGTGATTTTCAGCTCCTTTTAACAAGGGGTTTTTAACCCCTGCCGTCATTTTTTGACATTATATTTTTTTCAGATGAAATTTAAACAGGCTCTAAGTATAAGAAACTATATTATTTCCAACTTGCTTTATCAAAAATCAGGACTGCTTTTTTATTATTTTCACCTAATTTGGTTAAGGATAGGGTATCTTCTTTGAAAGTTCCCCAAGATTTTAACAAATCAGAAACCTCCACTTTTTTATTTACAGGATATTCATAATTCGAATTTGCAAATTTTTCTTGTGATTTTTCACGTACTAAAAACGCTATAAATTTGATTGCATTTTCTTTATTCGGTGCATATTTTGCGACTCCTGCTCCACTTACATTTATGTGTGTTCCGTTAGTGGTTTGATTTGGAAAAAACACTTTAATTCCTTTTCCTGCTTTTATTTCTTCAGGATTTTTTGAATGTACTAATTTCCCGATATAATAGGTGTTTACAATTGCTAAATCTCCTTCACCAGCAACGACTGCTTTTATTTGGTCACGGTCATTTCCTTTTGGGGAACGTGCCATGTTTTTAACGATACCATTTGCCCATTTTTCGGCTTTTTCCTCGCCATTATTTGCAATTATTGATGCCAATAATGATTGATTATAAATATTACTTGAAGAACGAACTAACAATTTATTTTTCCATTTATTTTCGATTAATGCTTCATACGTTGATAATTCTTCAGCACTTACTTTTGCTGGATTATACACAATTACTCTAGCTCTTTTTGTGAGTGCAAACCAATGATTATCGACATCTTTTAAATGTGCTGGAATTGTTTTTTCTAAAATTTCTGAATTTACAGACTGCAACAATCCTTTATTTTTAGCTCTTACTAATCGCCCAGCATCTACGGTTATTAAAACATCGGCAGGCGATTGCGCTCCTTCAATGGTCATTTTTTGCATTAATTCATCTGCCTTTGCATTTACAACATTTACTTTGATGCCTGTTTCTTTTTCAAAATCAGCAAATAATTCTTGATCAGCTTTATAATGACGATGTGTATAAACGGTTACTTCTTCTTGTTTTTTGAGTTGATTATCTTCTTTTTTTTGTGCTTCTTTTTTACAAGAAGCAAAAAGTATCGTGATTACTAAAATGGTTAGTATATTTTTCATTCCGAATGTTATTTATTGATTAATTAAAAGTAAACAAATATACTTATTTAGATTCATTCTAGCATAATGACAATCGAAATTTTAGAATTTAAATTCTAATGTTACATAATAACTTCTTGGTGATGATGGCAAAATACCAGGTCCAGGATATCCTGTAGCTCTTCTAGTAAAATAATTTTTGTTTAATAGATTATTAACTCCAGTTTCTAGTTTCCAATTTTTATGTACATATGAAAAAGAAGCATCAACAATACTATAACTAGGAATTGGTCCTACTGTTCCTTCTCTTTTACTTCCTTTTTCATCGATATTAGCATTGGTTGCATCGGTAAATTGTTCTGATAAATGTGTAAATTGCAGGCTTGATAAAAAGTTTTTATATCCAAATTTAGCACCTGCTTTCAGGTTTACAAAAGGAATAAATTCTACTTCATTTCCTGCTACATTTTTAAAAATAGATTCAATATATTCTGATTTTGTAAACGCCAAATTATTAAAAACACTCAATGAATATTCTTTATTAAAGTGTAGCATATTTGCCATATTTAGCTCGACTAAACTCTCGAATCCGTAGATAAAAGCATCTCCAATATTGGTACGTAATCGGTCTCCTTTATTTTTACCTTTATCGGCAACGACCAATCCTATTCGATTGTTATAATAAAGTCCGTATCCGCTAATATCGTACGATATACTATTATTCCAACGTCCTCGAATACCGATATCGGTAGTAGCTCCTTTTTCATCGTCAATAAATTCATCAACAACAAAAGAAGGACTTACGGTACGAATATCATTAAATGTTACTGAACGATAATTTTGAGAAATATTTCCATACATTTCAAAAGATGTTGAAGGTTTATAACTTGCTCCGATTCCTAATAAAAGAAAATTTCGTTCCTTTATTTTGGCATCTATTCCATTTAGCACACCGCCAACAAGTGGATTTCCTGCGCCATCTCTATCGATACTTTTATATGTTCCGTTGCTTTCTGTTTTGATGTATTCAAAACGAACTCCAGGAGTAATGGCTATTTTATCTGTAATATTAAAAATATGTTCTCCAAAAACGGCAATATTTTTATTAGGGAATACAAAATCTGAATTATGATATCCTTCAGATTTCACTAAATTAAAATCAGCATCGCTTCCTCTTGTTCCTTGTCCTTGTTTTTCTGAATTTCTTGCTTGATAATATTTAATTCCTAAGAGGTAAATATTTTTTTGATTTCCAAATTTATATTTTGATAAGAATCGCGTTTCAACGCCCCAGTTTTTAAATTCCCCAATCACTAAATCTCGCACATCGTAGTTATTATCGGCTAATAATTCATCGGAAACGGCTATTGGATTTAAGGTTTGAAATTTATATTGACCTCTATAACCGACGGCTTTTCGGGAAGCATCTAATCCAAAAAAGTTGACATTTAACACTGAGTTTTCATTAAATTGATGGTCTAATTTCACAGCCCACAAGTTCCAATTTACTCGAAACCAGTTTCTTGTACGATTGCTTTGTGTAGGATTTTCATCAAACATGGTATCGGTTAATCCTCCTGATTGTTTTGCTAAATAATTCAGATAAGTTGCTTCAACGGTTAGTGTTGTTTTTTCTGATAATTTATGGTCTATATGCGCATAAATATTGATTGAATTAAATTTTGAATTGGGTCTAAATCCGTCGCCTGTTTTATAGTTTGCGTATGCGTAATATCCTGTTTTTCCAACAGTACCACTTACGCTATTAAACGAATTTATCAATCCGTAAGAACCAGCAGATTGTCGTGTAACGAGTTCAAATTCTTTTGTTTTGTGGGGTTGTTTGAGTTTAAAGTTTAGCAAACCACCAAATTGAGTTCCGTATTGCAACGAGGCAGCACCTCGAACTACTTGTATTTCTTGCAATGCTTCGGCAGGAGGCGTGTAATAACTCTCAGGATATCCTAAAACATCGGCACTAATATCATAGCCATTTTGACGGGTATTAAAATTTGAAGTTCTGTTAGGATCTAAGCCTCTTCCTCCGATATTTAATTGCAAACCAGCATCATCATTTTCATAAATATTTAACCCGACTACTTGGCTATAAATTTGACGTGCATTATTGGCAGCCTTATTTCCTACGGTTTCATTAAGTAAAACTACTTCGGATTTTTTCCCTGCATAAATTGCCGTTCCTTCTACGGCTTTTAATCTTTTCAAAGCAAAAACCTTTCTTTTTCGTTGATTTATCACCACTTCGGATAATTCTTCTCCGATATAATCTAGGGTAATATTTAGGGTTTTATTATTGATAAGTTTAATTTCTTTTTCTACAATTTTATAATTATAGGAAAAGAAAATTAGTTTTAAAGTTCCTTTTGATACATCATTAATTTGATAAATTCCTTGTGTATTTGTTTTGGTTATCACGCCATTATTTGCGTTATAAACCTCAACATTTTCGACGGGTATTCCTTTATTATTTACTACTTTTCCTGATATTTGATATTGTGCAAACGTAGTTGAAAAAGCAAATATTGCTATAATAAGAATGCTATAATCCTTTAATTTTAATTTCATGATTAAATGGTATAATCCAATTTTTGTGCTTAAAACTTTCTTTTTGTTGATATAAATCTACTTTTGAATTGACAAACGGCATGCTTAATCTTCCGTTTAGAGTTACGTAGCTATCAACAAAAACTTGTGGGTTTTTGATGCCCTTTTTTTTATAAGTATCTCCTAAAAAATGTGCAAATTCTAATATAAAATCTGGCTGAAAACTCATTTGTTTTTCTTGTGTGGTTGATAAATATTCTTTGTTATCAACATAAAAATACTTGTTAGTATCTTTATCGACTATTTTAAATTCTGCATATCCTGCTTTTTCGATAAGCATTACACGCCACGAAAATCGATAACCTTCTTCTGTCCAAAATAATTCTCCTGGATATAATAAATATCGAAAAGGAAAGAGCAGTTGAAGGACAAAGAAAACAGTCATTATTTTTAGTATTACTGCTTGCTTTTTTATCTTGATTAATGTGTTATTTTCATTATTTTGATGATTATTTTCATCAAAAAATGCTTTTGAAATTTTAAATATTCGAGCTATTACAGCCAGTATTTTATGATGAACTTTGGCATCAAAAAAGATAATTGTAGCTACAATCATGATAAACGGAAACATGCCAATAGGAAACAATATTCTGGTAAAAACATGAAATATAACCACGGCTATAAAGGCGAATATTCGGGTTCTTTTATAGTATAATAAAAATGGAATTGTTAAATCATAAATAGCTCCAGACCAACTCATGGCATAATGAAACCATGTTTTAGACATCAAACTTCCTATAATGGGCAAATCATTTTGTATGGGAAGCCAAATATTTAATGGCGATGCTCTAAATAACCAATCAGAATTTAATTTTGCCAAACCTGCGTAAAAATAAACGATCGCTAACATAAACTTTAAACAATCAATAGTCCAAAGGGGTATTTTCTGATATGCTAATTTTTTATTCAATCTTGCATCGACTGAAAAATAAGCATTTGCGGGTAAAAAAAATAGGATAAAAGCCATTAAACTCACAAAATAATAATGGTTTAAATAATATGTTTTATCCATCAATTCGATGTATGAAAAACTCAAAAAGAAAACAAAAACGGCATATTTATATTTGTAACCAATCGTTATGAAAATTGCGGCAATAGCACAGATTAAAAATATAAAATACGTGTATTCTCCTATGGGTTGCACCCATTGAAATCCGTAAAAAGAAAAGAAATTTTTAGGGTTGATATATAATTGTTCAATCCAACCATTGTATGTAAAACGTACCAGACTTGAGAGCATCATAAAACCAAAAAAAATACGGAAAACTGCTAATGGAGCAGCTTCCGTATTTTTTTGTAAATATAGTTTGATGTTTTTAATCATTATCGGCGTCTGTAGAGGTATTTTTAATACTTAAAGCACTCATCATATCTGGTTTAAAACTTTTCAATAATGATTGCATTTTGTCATATGTATTTAAAAAAGGTGTTTTATCTGTTTTTATTTGACTTGCAAAATCAGTATTTAAAGCCTTTGTGCTATTTTGAATCGCTGTAAATTTAGCATCTATTAAGGTTGCTAAATCCTTACGATTTAAAAATTCTAAATATTGATGTAAACTTTTCCCACTTGTTTTATCATATCCAATTCCTTTGTAAAAGTTTTTGGTTGCTGTTAAAGCGGTTGTAAAAAGTTCTTTTGATAATTCTTTTTGATAATAATATGCTTCTACTTTTTCAACGGCGATTGTTCCTGATCTAGCTCCTGAAGGCGTTGCTATTTTATTATCTCTTAATTCTTTTTCATAAAAAGGGATTACATAAAAATTCACTAATTTATCAACGCTACTAACATCGGTGTATCCATCTTTTGCGATAAAAAGTTCTTTGTAACCTCCGTTCCAATCGTCGATAACGGTTTTGGTTAAATCGGCAATTTTTTTGGTGATATCATTTAAGTAATTTTTAAAATAAACGGCATTTTTAGCGGTTGTATAAAAGGTAATTGTTTCGATATCTGTCCCTTGTCCGTTTAGCAAATAATCTAAGGCAGGAAAACCTTGTACGGCGTATAAATTAGGAGATTCTAAATTATATTGCACCTTATTTTCTTTATTGGGAGTTGCATATTTTTTTAGATTCTCAACATTAGTAGGAACGGTATTCATACGATTAACCATATTTAATTCCTGTGCTTTTCCTACTTGAAAGATGGCAACTTTTTGCCAAGAAATATAGGCGTTTTTCCAGGTATCTCTAGCGGTATTTAAGGTTGCTATTGTTGGTTTTTCTAAAAACGCATCAACGGACTCTTTTAAAGTTACTGTTTTGGTATTAAAATCGGAATATGCAGGAACAATGATATGATTTGCCCAAAAAGTCAGCATTTCTTTTCGTTTAAAATCATCTGGATTTGTTGGATTGTTTCCGCCTCCATTTTCTCCACCACAAGCCGATAAAAGAAAAATAAAACTGATGTATATTAATTTTTTCATTGTAATTAGTAAATTAAGTATTGATTATTTAATTTTTTATTAGTCTAAATAACAACTGCAAAAGTAAAAAAAAATAGCTATTTTAAATAGCTATTTTTTATATAAATTATTTCACTAATTAATTTTTGTTTATTTGCCTTTATTTACAAATATTACAATGCTTCTGCTACTGTAAAACCGTAATAACTTGCTAATTTTTTTGATAAAACATCTAATGTTTCATCTTTTACAGACCATAAACCATCTTTTTCTAAGGCTTCAATCGTGCTGTTCATCATTGCACCGACTTGCTGTATTCCTGTTGGTCCGTTAGCGTGTGCAAACATCATTGCGTGTGCAAAACCATAAGCTTCCGACAATGCGTGTAATGTACTTGCATTTTTAGCACCTTTTCCTTTCACTAAATAATGTACCGTTCTAATAGCGATTACTTTAGACAATTCCATTCTTAAAATTGCTGCTTGTTCGTGCATTACCTCGTAATTTTTAACAACAATTGCTTGTCGTCCTTTTTTAAAGGCATTGTTTACGTTATCGAAAATTCCTTTAAAATCTTCATCAGCTTCTACTGATTTTAAATATGAATTTAAAAATCCTTTTCTAGCATCAGTGCTATTTACAGGTTTTTTATAATCATCTTCTAAACCAAAAACATAACCATATGCTTCATCCCAACCATGTTGTAATTTAGTATATTTAGCGCCTTCTTTATATGGTTTATCTGCATCATTATCAGCAGTTGCACCTGCTAAATATTCTTTTGATACATATTTATTTACAATTTGGTCTAACATAATAGCACCAATCATTGTTTTAGCAACCGCTTGATTTACCTCAATACCTTTTGCATTTACGTATCTTTTATTCTCTAAATTACCCGCAATACCTTTAGATGCATCGTTTGTTTTTGCTGGTACAACATTTTGTGCAAAATCTTTAATCCAGCCGTCTATTTTTGTACGTAACGCATCACTTTGAACACTTGTTAAGGTAGAACTACTTCCTGATGCAATCGTTTCTCTTAATATTTTACCTTTTAATGTTGCATCAGCAAAACCAGTTCCCTTAGCAAACATATTGGTTAATTTTGTTAAAGCAACTTCAGCAGAAACGTCTTCTTTAATAGCAAAACCATCTTTTCCTAAGGCGTTTTTAAATTCACCTGCCATTTTTAAACGAGTAACTTGTCCTGAAAAACTTACGTTTTCAAAATTATACGTTGCTGGAGCTTCAACATTTACAACTGGGTCGGACTTGTCTTCTGAACAAGAAGCAAAAAGTAACGTTGAAAGCACTAATGTTGATAGAAATATTCTTTTCATTTTTTGATTTTTTAACTTATTAAGATTAAATTTAAACAATTATTTGTTTTACGGGTGCAAATGTAAAATAGATAATCATTTAAACAAAACTTATTAAGACTTATTTTAAATAAAAAATAAACTTTTAATTTATTTTAGAGCCTGTTTTAATTTCATCTGAAAAAAATAGTGGCAAAAAATGATGGCAAAGGGTTTTAACCCCTTGTCTTGAGCTTACTCTCTTACCTTCAAATTACCTTCAAACTCTAGAATGTAGTTATTGTTTTTTAAGATATTGAATAACCGCTTTTCTAATATCGTAACTCACTTCTGATGATTTTGGAGTATGTATAGAAAGTACGTCTGGATTTTTTTCGGATAACATTGGAATATCATATCCTTTTAATAAATAATCTGAAAAAGCAACCGTATATATTTTATTATTATTTATTTGCTGATTTTTTATCTTCCAGGTATCGCCTATTTTTGTTGCGTTATAACGCTGTAAATAAGCGCCAGTTCCTGCCGAATTTTCGCCAAATTCTAATACTTCTTTTAGTAATTTTCCTTTTATTTTCACTTTCAGAATTTGTCCTCCATAAGGCAATACTCTAAAAATATCAATAACGCTTATTTTTCCTACCAAAGCATCATCAATACGAACAGAACCACCATTTACCAAAGCACAATCAACCGTATTATTGTAGGCAAAACTCATTGATTTTGCGATAATTTCACCCATATTTGTTTGTGTACTTCTAATAGGTGTTTCTCTAGCATCTAAAGGAATTTTTGTTTTATAAATCACTTCGTACGGATTCGATACAATATCTTGAATTTTATTTTTTAGAATCATTTGCCATTTATCAACAATAACGCCTATTTTTTGATCGGTAGGAATTTTATGATTAATTTCTTTTAATTCTGATTTTAGTTGAATTTTTTTAGTGGTTGGATCGTATTCAAATCGATGAATATAGACTGTTTTAGCATTGGCATCTGCTTTGGCTATAACAACATTTCCGATTTCATCATGACTATTTGTATGCTCATGTCCGCCCATTATTAACGGAAGATTTGGTAATAATTCGGCAACTTTTTTATCTTGTTCTAAGTTCAAATGTGTTAGTCCAATAACGACATCTACCTTGTTTTTTATTTCATTGTAAGCTCTTTTTATCTCCTGATATACATCACCATAATACACATAACTTTTTGGGTTTGATGCAATACAAGCACTTATAAAACCAACTTTTAAGGTCGAACCGTCAGGATTTAAAAATTCTCTGATATATGAATCTTCTAAGCTTTCTTTTTTTCCGTTGATTACTTTATGAAAATAATGATGTTTTCCATTTTTATGATGCAATACATTTGATGAAATCCAGTCAAAATGACTTTCATTTAATCGTTCTTGTAAGTTGGTGTAACTTAGGTCTAGTTCATGATTACCAAAGGCGACCAAATCAAAATTCATCGCATTCATTACCTCCACCATTTGCTGACCTCTCACACGAGCTCCATCAACTTTCATAGCTCCTATTAATGATGGATTTAAGAAATCACCTGCCAAAACGAGCATGGTATTTTTATTTTCATTTTTTAAGTTTTGATGCACCGTTTCTACTCTTGCCATTCCGCCAAACTTACCACTTTGAATCGGAGCGATTTCGTACACATCGTTTAATTGTAGAATATTAAAGTATGTTTTTGTAGAATCTTTTTTAAATTGATAAACAGTTTTCGAATTATTTTTCGAGTTGTTTTGTGCATTTTTTTGAGAACCACAGCTACTAACAAGGACTGTTAGTAGGGCGAGTGTTAGTAGTTTAAATTGTTTCATTTATATTTTTAATCTATTTTTTTTGATAATTTACAAATCTCTAATGAAGATATTTACGGGTATTTTGTCTGATTGTTTTACGATATTCTACTAATTCTGGAAATTGGTAAAAAAAATTTCTTTTTTTATGAGCGATTGTTCTTGGTTTTTTAATTTTTGGTCTTAAAACGAATGCTGTCCAACTCTCTACGATATCTTCTTCAGGACTTTCTGCGGCGTAATCTGTTAAAAATTCTGTAGAATTATTTTGATATAAATCGTATAATTTTTCTACACAATTTGCTTCAGTATAGCAATAATCTCGTTGAATTTTATCCCATCGAGTTAATAGATTTCCTTTCCAGAATAGGTTTACAAATCGGTTGATATAACTTTTTCGATACGCCTCTCCTTCATGTGTTAAATAAAGTTCACCTTCTCCTTGTTCTATTTTTGTAGTTGGTCTTATTTGTGTTTTATTGAGTGTTAATAAGTGTCCAAATTCATGCACCATCGTATAAATAGATTCGTGTAATCTTTTTTTATTTCTAGTTTTAAGATTTACATCTTTTACATCTATTTCGAGTTGCCATTTATCATTTCTAGCATTTAAAGACACTAATGCACCGACTTTATTATCTACACCATCGGTCATTAAAACGATTCGTTTAACATATTTTGTAGTTAATTCTTTTGGGAAAATACGGTAAAATTCTTTCCAATAATCGTTCGCTAAATCATTTTTATTCGAATTATTGATAATTAAAATACCGTTTTTAATTTGCCACACTCCTATTCGCTCATCAGTTATAGATTGGCAAAAAATCGTTTGACAAAAAACAATTAGAAAGAAGAAAAGTATGTTAATTTTAAATTTCATAAGCTTTAAAAAACTTCAAGAGCTTTATTATAAGCACTCTCAAAACTCATTGGTTTTATATTTGTTGCTATTTTTTTTGCAGTAAAATATGACAATAATTTTTCTGTTGGCATATTCCCTGTTAATTCATCTTTTGCCATCGGGCAACCTCCGTATCCCATAATTGCGCCATCAAAACGTTTGCATCCTGCCTTAAAAGCACTGTCTACTTTTTCGTGCCATTTTACAGGAGTCGTATGTAAATGAGCTCCAAATTCTATTTCAGGATAACTCGGTATTAAGTTGGAGAATAGATAATTGATATCTTCAGGAGTTGAACTGCCAACGGTATCTGATAAAGATAAAATTTTAACGCCTAGTTTGGATAATTTTTCCGTCCATTCTCCTACTATTTCTACATTCCACGGATCTCCATACGGATTTCCAAAACCCATTGACATATATGCCACAACTTCTTTATTACTTCTATTGGCGATTGATAAAACTTCTTTTAAAGTATCCACCGATTGTTCAATTGTTTTATGCGTATTTCGCATTTGAAAATTTTCAGATATTGAAAAAGGATATCCTAAATAATCTATTTCTTCAAATTGAGCGGCATCATTTGCGCCTCTCACATTTGCTACAATTGCTAATAATTTACTACGTGTTTTTGACAAATCTAACTTTGATAAAACAGCGGCAGTATCTCTCATTTGAGGAATTGCTTTGGGCGACACAAAGCTTCCAAAATCAATCGTATCAAAGCCTACATTTAATAGTGAATTAATGTATTTTACCTTAGCTTCTGTAGAAATAAAACGATTTTTTATTCCTTGCATTGCGTCCCTCGGACATTCTATAATTTTTATAGTCTCAACCATTGTGCCAAATATACATATTTTGATTTAGTTTATAAATCTTCTTTTCTTTAGATACTATTAATTAACATTTCTTTTATTAAAGAAAAATGAACTCTTTTTATCATTATTCAAAAAGAAAAAAACAATTAACTATTTCATAAAATCAATAAAAAAATAATTAACATTTAGATAAAAGCGGTTTTTTAATTTTGGAACTCAACCTTAAATAAACTGTAATGTTAAATTATAAAGACGCTATTTATATTTCGAAAAAAGAAGAATATGATAACTATCTTAGTTTTTTAAGTTCTTTTATTAAAAAAAACCTCATCCTTTTTTTATCAATAGTTATTATTCTTTCTACTTTATTTTTCTCTAGCACAAGTATGCCTAAAGGAGATTTTTTAATTACTTTTAATAAATATCACAATTCGTTTTTAGACTTTTTTTTTAAATACATTACCTATTTAGGAGATGCTCTATTATACTTGCCTTTAGCTATTTTATGTTTTTTTATAAAAAAGAAAAACATAAAATATTTAATTTACTTACTACTGATACAAACAGGTTTTTCTTGGTTTTTAAAAAAATTAATATTCAAAGGTGCACCGCGACCAAAAGCATACTTTAGTAATGATTTATTTAGCTCTTTACATAAAGTACCCGAAGTAACTATTCATAGTTATAATAGTTTTCCCTCAGGGCATACGCTAACTGTATTTTCTTTATTTTTCTTTACGCTATTTTTTTTTAAGATAAATAAAAACTGGCAATTTACGTTACTTATTTTAACTTGTTTAGCAGGTTTATCTAGAGTTTATCTATTACAACATTTTCTAATAGATGTAGCGTTTGGTGCTTTTTTAGGATTTATTTCAACATTTATTGTTTTAGTCATCAAAAAAACTTAGAACTTTAAAATTAATGTTGTAGGATTTTCAAACAAATCTCTTTCTCTTGCAACTTCTATTAAACCTAAAGATTCAAATAATACTTCATTCTTTTTATGAGCCCGAGTAATAACCATTCCTCCTTTGGGATGATTATCTATATATGTTTTTAAGTCATCAATATTTTTAAAAATAGGAATTTCTTTTTTCATTTTAAAAATAAATGCTGAATTTATAACTCCATAACCTACTACATTTTGATTTTCTTCAAATAATGAAATTGTTTTCTCTACAGGATTTTCTTTATCAATAATAGGAAAAACTCCATAAAAAAACACCAAAGCCATCAAAAGCCAACTAGCACTTAAAGCATGAATCCATTTGTACGTTGTGTTTCGTAATTTATAAGCAATTAATGCTCCTATAGTAATTATAAAGAAAGATGTTCCCAAAAGATAAAGATTATAAATAACTTTATCTTGCTGTATTCCTATAATTATTCCGATAGGCAAAATAATTGACACTACTAATATTGCGATTAAAAAAGGTTTTTTATTTTGAACCTTCATCAATATTGCTGAGAGCAACATAAAAATCCACGGATAAGCAGGAACGGTGTAATTTGGTAATTTTGTTCCTGAAATCATAAAAAAAGCAACAATACTTACCGAAACACAAAAACTGAATAAAAGAAAACTGTTTTCTTTTATAATTATCTTAATTAATTTATATTTTAATAAAAAGAAAAACCAAGGAATTAAACCTAAAATCACAAAAAGTATGGTTAATAAAAAAACACCTCCATGCCCTTCCATTTCGCTGGTAAAACGCTCAAAATTATGTTTAAAGAAAAAATTATTTGTAAACTCACCTTTTGTAGCTTTATGAACAGCATAAAACCACGGAAAAGCAATACTTAAAGACAATGGAATCCCTAAAAAAGGATTAATTTTTTTGATTGTTTTCCATTTAAAATCTTTCATTATAATTAAAAATAAAAAAACAGCTAAACTTAATAAAACAATACCTACCGGACCTTTGGTTAAAAATGATAAGCCTAATGATATATAAAATATAAACCACCATTTTATTTTCCCTGTATTATAAAATTCATAAAAACTAAGCCCTGAAAGTGTCATTAAAAAAATAAAATAAGGATCAGGAACACTCCAGTGCATTTGTATATTAAAATGTAAAGAACTAACTAAAAGTAAACTTGCATAAAAAGCGGTTTTAGTTCCTACATGTTTTTTTGAAAACAAATACAAACAAACAACTGTTAACACCCCCATTATTGCAGAAAAAAATCTGGCAGCAAAAGGATTTACGCCCCAAATTTTATATGACAAAATCATAAAGTAATAATGTAATGGCGGTTTATCGGATCTTAAAACACCATTATACGTTGGTATGATATAGTTATTATTTTGCATCATTTCTCTGGCACAAATAGCATTTTTAGCTTCATCTAAAAAATAGATATCAATACTACCAATACCTGCTGTAAAAACTATTAGCGAAATAATTAAAAGTATATAAACGTTTTTATGTTTCATAAATACAACTTATTTTTAATACAAAAACAAATGTATCTATTCTACTTTTAAGGAATTATTAAATATATAAAGCCATTTTATTAACATTATCAACTAGAAAGATTCTTATTAAGAGCCTGTTTAAATTTTATTCCAAAATTTTTTGTACCGTCAAAATAGCATGGCAAGGGGTTAAAACCCCTTGTTTTAAAAATAAAAATACGTCAAAGGGAATTTATTTCAGTTTCGCATCCTGATTTGCCACATTTTTTAGCTTTTTTTTTGTGATTTTTAGTTCCTTTTAACAAGGGGTTTTAACCCCTTGCAGTCATTTTTTATTACTATATTTTTTTCAGATAAAATTTAAACAGCCTCTAATTATTAAACACAAAAAACCCGATAATTTTTTACAATCATCGGATTTATCTTTTTATGAGAAAAAAATTATTTTAAAGAAGCTAAACTACTTTTAATCGTTTCAATCTTCGCTAACGTATCTGATTCTTTTTTACGTTCAATAACAATTACCTGATCTGGTGCATTGCTTACAAAACGCTCATTTGATAATTTCTTTTGAATTCCAAATAAGAAACCTTCTGCTCTTTTTAATTCAGCATTTAACTTAATGGTTTCAGCTTCTACATCAATTTCTTCTTCAGCAACAGGAATAAAATATTCGTTCGATTTTACTCTAAACGAAGCTCCATCAACTTTTTCTGAAACATACTTAATTGTTGATGCGTTGGTTAATTTTTCAATTAAAACATCAAATTTATTGGTGAAATTTTCATTATTTACTACTGATAATTCAACAGCATCTTTAAATGAAATATTTTTATTTTTTCTGATAGTTCTAATTCCTGATACAACATCCGTAGCAAATTCGAATTGACCAAGTATTGTTGTATCTACTTTTTTAAGTTCAGGATATTTTGCAATAATTAACGCTTCTTCTGGCGTTCTATCCGTAATATGTTGCCAAATTTCTTCGGATAAGAAAGGCATAAACGGATGTAATATTTTTAGATTATCTTCAAAAATAGCAATTACGGCATCAAATGTTTTTTTGTCAATTGGTTGTTGATACGCTGGTTTTACGGCTTCTAATAACCATGATGAAAAATCATCCATAATTAGTTTATAAATAGCCATTAAAGCATCTGATAAACGATATTTAGAAAAATGATCTTCAATTTCAGCTAACACTGTTTGAAATTTAACAGCATACCATTCTAAACCTATTTTTGCTGATTCAGGTTGCTCAATAGTTTCATCAATTTCCCAACCTGTAACTAAACGAAAAGCATTCCAAATTTTATTTGAAAAACCTTTTCCTTGCTTACATAAATCTTCATCGAACATTAAATCGTTACCGGCAGCAGCACTTAATAATAAACCTACACGAACTCCATCGGCACTATAATCTTCAATTAACTTTAAAGCATCAGGTGAATTCCCTAACGATTTAGACATTTTTCTACGTTGTTTATCACGTACCAAACCTGTTAAATAAACGTTTTCAAATGGACGTTCGTCTTTATATTCGTATCCTGCAACAATCATTCTTGCTACCCAGAAAAATAAAATATCTGGTCCTGTAACTAAATCGTTTGTTGGATAATAATATTTAATTTCTTCATTTTCAGGGTTATTAATTCCATCAAAAACAGACATTGGCCATAACCAAGAAGAAAACCACGTATCTAACGCATCTTCATCTTGTCTTAAGTCGGACGCCGACAGCGAAGTATTCTTTGTCTTATCTTTTGCTAAAACTACCGCTTCTTCAATACTTTCAGCAACTACAAAATCTTCTTTTCCATCGCCATAGAAATACGCAGGAATTTGTTGTCCCCACCATAATTGACGCGAAATATTCCAATCACGTACATTTTCCATCCAATGACGGTACGTGTTTTCAAATTTCTTCGGATATAATTTAATTTCGCTATCTTCTCCTAAAACAGCTTCAATAGCAGGTTTTGCTAACTCTTCCATCTTTAAAAACCATTGATCTGACAATCTTGGTTCGATAACAGCATTAGTTCTTTCAGAAGTTCCTACTTTATTAATATGAACTTCTGTTTTTACTAAAATTCCTTTTTCTTCTAATTCTTTAACGACTAATTTACGAGCTACAAAACGATCTTTTCCTTGATACTGTAATCCAAAAGAGTTTAAAGAAGCATCCTCATTAAAAATATCGATTACTTCTAATTTGTGTTTATCTCCTAAAACTTTATCATTTTCATCGTGTGCTGGAGTAACTTTTAAACATCCAGTTCCGAATTCAACATCTACATATTCATCTTCAATAATAGGAATTACACGATTACATAAAGGAACAATTGCTTTTTTACCTTTTAAATGTGTAAAACGTTCATCATTTGGATTAATACAAATTGCAGTATCTCCGAAAATAGTTTCAGGACGTGTGGTTGCGATGGTTAATTTTTGGTCAGAACCTTCAATTTTATATTCTAAATAATAAAGATTTCCTTGTTTTTCAACATGAATTACTTCTTCATCAGAAAGGGTTGTTTTTGCTTCAGGATCCCAATTTACCATTCTATAACCACGGTAGATTAAGCCTTTATTATATAAATCAACAAAAACTTTAATTACAGATGCTGATAACGCAGGATCCATTGTAAAGGCAGTACGTTCCCAATCGCAAGAAGCACCTAATTTTTTCAATTGCTCTAAAATAATTCCTCCGTATTCATTTTTCCATTCCCAAGCGTGCGCTAAGAATTCTTCACGAGTTAAATCATTTTTATCGATTCCTTGTTCTTTTAGTTTTGCGACTACCTTTGCTTCGGTTGCTATTGATGCGTGATCGGTTCCAGGCACCCAACACGCATTTTTACCTTGTAAACGAGCACGACGGATTAACACATCTTGAATCGTGTTGTTTAACATGTGTCCCATATGCAATACTCCCGTTACGTTAGGTGGCGGTATTACAATGGTGTAAGGTTCTCGCTCATCTACTTCTGAATGAAAATAGTTATGTTTCATCCAGTAATCGTACCATTTTCCTTCTACTTCTTTAGAATCGTATTTTGATGGAATATTCATATGTTTTATGTATATTTATGCCATAAGTTTTTTCAAATTACTTATGCTTTGGCATTGTTTTTGAAATTAAAAAAACAAAAATACAATTATCTATAGTGGTATAAAAAATTAGATGTTGGTTTTTTTTAACTAAAAAAATAATATTAAATTTGTAACGGATTAATTTCCTTAAATAACGTATCAATTATGAAAACCATTTTATCATTTGTAGCTGTTCTTTTTATAACATTAACAGTTAGCGCACAAGAATTTAAATTTGAAACAGAAACTATCGACTATGGTAAAATAGCGGTTGGTTCTGAAGGAAAACGCACGTTTGAATTTACGAATATCGGTGATGAGCCTATTATTATTAAAGATATTATTTCTGCTTGTGGTTGTACGGTTCCTAAAAAGCCTGAAGCGCCAATTATGCCAGGTCAGAAAGGGAGTATCGATGTTTCTTACGACACCAAAAGAATTGGAGGATTCTCTAAGGCGTTAACAATTGTTTCGAATGCAAAGAACACCAGAAAGCGTGTCAAAATCAAAGGATTTATTTCGAAAGATGTAGCTTCTGTAAAATAATTAAGACTAAATAATAGTTCTTTTTAAAGTCTTTTTAAAGTGTCAATATTGCATAAATATTGACACTTTTTTTTTGGAGCTATTTCCCGCTTTCCGCACTCGCTCTTTTTTTGAAGAAAAATCAAAAAAAGGAGCTCAAACAGATGCTTCAATCGGGGCTAAGTCTATTTATTGAGTTTCGGCATTATCTAAAGTTCTTTTTATTTATATATAAGCTCTATTTTTCGAAATATATTTTGCAAATTTGCATTAAACAACCATAAAATTATATCCTATGCCTACTATTTCTTTAAAAGGGAATTCTATGCCTCAATCACCAATTCGTAAATTGGTTCCCTTTGCAGAGGCTGCTAAAAAAAACGGCACAAAAGTGTATCATTTAAATATTGGTCAACCTGATATTAAAACGCCTAAAGTAGCGTTAGATGCAGTTAAAAACAATACTATTGAAGTATTATCATACGCTCGTTCGGAGGGTTCTGAACAATACCGAACGAAGCTTGCAAATTACTACGCTAAAAACGACATTCATGTAACGGCAAATAATATTATTGCCACTACGGGAGGTTCTGAAGCGTTATTATTTACCATCGGAAGTATTACCGATCCAGGTGATGAAATTATTATTCCTGAGCCTTTTTATGCGAATTACAATGGTTTTTCTACGGCTTCAGGAGTAAAAGTAGTTCCTGTAATTTCTAAAATAGAGGATAATTTTGCCTTACCTGCTATTGAAGATTTTGAAAAATTAATTACACCGAAAACAAAAGCAATTTTAATTTGTAATCCAGGAAATCCGACTGGATATTTATACAGTGCTGCTGAAATTGAAAAATTAAAGCAAATTGTTTTAAAGCACGATTTATTTTTAATTGCTGATGAAGTATATCGTGAATTTACCTATGATGGTGCAAAGCATCATTCAATAATGACTTTAGACGGTTTATCAGAAAACGCAATTATGATTGATTCTGTTTCAAAACGTTACAGTATGTGTGGTGCAAGAATCGGTTGTATTGTTTCTCGAAATGAGGAATTTATGAACACTGCAATTAAATTTGCACAAGCACGTTTAAGCCCACCAACCTATGCTTTATTAGCTAGTGAAGCGGCTTTAGACACCCCTCAAAGTTATTTTGATGAAGTAATTGAAGAATATCAAGAACGTAGAAATACCTTAATTTCTGAATTACAAAAAATTGACGGCGTAAAAGTTGCGAATCCAAAAGGAGCTTTTTATTGTGTCGTAGAATTACCTGTTGCCGATGCTGATAAATTTTCACAATGGCTTTTAGAAGAATTTAATGATCATAACGAAACAGTTATGGTAGCTCCTGCAAGCGGATTTTATTCGACAGAAGGAGAAGGAAAAAATCAAGTTCGTATCGCTTATGTATTAAATAAAGTTGATTTAATTCGTTCGGTTGAAATCTTAAAAATTGCTTTGACAAAATATCCTAATAAATAAAAGCATCAATAAATTCATCAAAAAAATTGAAATTCATTGAAAATTCAAGAAAATATATCTTTAAAAAACTACAATACGTTTGGCATTTCTGTGAATGCCAAACGCTTTGTTAGTATTGATTCCCTTTATAATTTACAGCAACTTTTAAAATCAGAAAAAGAGTTATTTTTAATTTCTGGTGGAAGCAATATGCTATTAACAAAAGATATTGAAAAATTAGTGGTTCATCTTAATATCAAAGGGATTTCTATTGATAGTGAAACTGAAGACAACATTTTTATCACCGTAAATGCGGGTGAAAATTGGCACGAATTTGTGCTTTGGTGCGTTTCTCAAGATTATGGAGGACTTGAAAATTTATCGTTAATTCCTGGAAATGTAGGAACTTGCCCGATTCAAAATATCGGAGCATATGGCGTGGAAGTAAAAGATACGATTACGCGTGTGGAAGCCGTAGCGATTGAAACCCAAAAATTAGTATCCTTTTCAAATGAAGATTGTAATTTTGGCTATCGAAATTCTATTTTCAAAAATGCTTCGAAAGGCAAATATATTATTACTTCTGTTTGTTTTAAATTGAGTAAAAAAGAACATCAATTACATACTTCTTACGGTGCTATCGAAGCCGAAATGAACTCTAAAAACATTATAAACCCAACGATAAAAAATATTTCTGATGCCGTAATTGCTATCCGAAAAGAAAAACTTCCCGACCCTAAAAAAATCGGTAACAGCGGAAGTTTTTTTAAAAATCCTATTATTTCAAAAGAACTTTTTGAAACGCTTATCAATCAATTTCCGTTAATGCCGAATTATGAAATTTCAAAAAATCAGGTTAAAATTCCAGCAGGTTGGTTAATTGAACAAATCGGATTTAAAGGTAAAAGATTTGACAGTTGTGGCGTTCATGAAAAACAAGCCCTCGTTTTAGTAAATTACGGAAATGCTACTGGAAATGAAATTCTAAAACTAGCACAAAAAATTCAAAAAATTATTCTTGATAAGTTTGATATTTCTTTAGAAATTGAAGTCAATATTATATAAAAGTCTATTTAAACTTCCGTGAACAAAGTAAAAACCAAGATTTAGCACAAGCAAGATGCTTGCGCTAGCCAAGGATATTCTGATAAAAAACTATTTAAATTTCCTGTAAAAATTAGATATCGCTATCGCGAGCATCTTGCTCGTGAACAAAGTAAAACACAAGAAATAAAAACTGTTTTAGCACAAGCAAGATGCTTTCGCTAGCCAAAGGATATTCTAAAAAAAGCCTATTTAAATTTACTGTAAAAATTAGATATCGCTATCGAGAGCATCTTGCTCGTGAACAAAGTTAAAAACACAAGAAATAAAAAATATTTTAGCACAAGCAAGATACTTTCGCTAGCAAAGGATATTCTAAGAGCCTGTTTAAATTTTATTTAAAAACATTTTTTAGTTGAAAAATCGAATCCGTCAAACTGAATTTATTTCAGTTTCGCATCCTGATTTGCCGTAGTTCTTCTCTTTATGCGATTCTGAAATAAATTCAGAATGACGAGAATTTGGTTTTTTATTTAATTTTTAAACAGGCTCTAATAAAAAACTATTTAAATTTCCTATAAAAATTAGATATCGCTATCGAGAGCATCTTGCTAGTGAACAAAATAAATACAAGAAATAAAAACTGTTTTAACAAAAGCAAGATACTTGCACTAGCAAAGGATATTCTAAAAAAAGCCTATTTAAATTTACTGTAAAAATTAGATATCGCTATCGCGAGCATCTTGCTCGTGAACAAAGTTAAAAACACAAGAAATAAAAAATATTTTAGCACAAGCAAGATACTTTCGCTAGCCAAGGATATTCTAAGAGCCTGTTTAAATTTTATTTAAAAACATTTTATAGTTGAAAAATCGAATCCGTCAAACTGAAATAAATTCAGTTTGACGGATTCGATTTTTCAACTATAAAATGTTTTTAAA
>NZ_JAJGWR010000009.1:0-33499 GCF_021390755.1 Tenacibaculum piscium
CTTTTTTGACATATCGACTCCAGTAATGATTTCCATATCTGCAATAATATCTTGCTGAAAGTCTTTTACAAACTCCAGTTCTTCAATTCGTTCCTTTAGTTTTTTAATTTCATCTAATTTACTCATACCATTATTTTGTTGAGCTAATGTACTATATTTTCTAATCCAATATGCAATAGTAGTTCTAGGAACTTCATATTTTTTGGCAGCAAAGTTTGTAGAGATTTGACCATTTTGAATTTGGTCAACGATGAATAATTTGAGTTCTAATGTTACTTTTTTGTACGTTTTTTTTTGCCAGGGTTGTTTTTGTAATTTCATAAGTGACTATCAATAATTGATGAATTTTTAGTCAACCTATTTCAGTAAAGTTCAGTTTTTTTATTGTGCCTAACGTGATTGTGTATGGTTTGTTGCGTTGTTCAATGGACCTAATTTAGTAAATAAAATACAAACCAAGAAAGCTCGTGAGAATTTTGGCAAGTAAGCGATTACTAGCAATTAATTATACAGAGTGTTAGCTACAGATTTTTCCGATTAAGCTTTTTAATCCAATAAGTTATATATATGCTTCCAATTACTCCTGGTAAAAGCCAATTAAATAAATATGGCAAAAACTGATTAACCACAAAAAATGCTGTTATAGAGGCTAAATACCCACCTGTCATTTTACCGATATGTAATTTTAGCCACTTTTCTCTTAACAATTTTTTGTTTTGAAATAAACGAATATCTCTAATACCAAAACTAATGCCCACTAGTCCGAATACAAGTAATACAATATCAATGTTTTTATCAAAAATAATAGGATAAATAATCATAACTAGTCCTGTAATAACCATAATTATAGCAATTAATTTATCAAGAAATATATTGTGGGTTTTATTCTTGAATTTCAAGCTTCTATATCCTCCGATCAAGAAGTAAGTACTAAACATACCTATGGAAAATAAAAAAGGACTTTCGTGATTCGGCATTACAGATATTACGAAAGCTGTTAATGCAGAAATTAGCATAGCGTAGTAAAAAATGCGACCTGCTTTTTTATGAATACTATTTCCTTTTTTTGCAATAAGGGCAACTCCACCAGCTAATAAAGCAACTCCACCCATTGGAGCATGTATGTAATAAATTAATATTTTAGCAATTGTTTCAATCTCCATAAACATTATTTTATTTGGTTTAAATTGTTTATGAATTCACCTATAGTTTTAATATAAGCAATATTATCTTCTCTCAAAGCTTGAAGATGTCCACCTTTATGTATCCAAAATTCTTTAGGTTTTTGAGCATTTTTGTAGTTTAATTCTGCTTGGGAAAATGGAACAGTTTTATCTTCTATACTATGAATAACTAATTTGGGTAAATCTTTTATTTCTTTTATGTCTTCTTTTACTGAATAAGGTGAAGTAAGATATTGTTGTATCATTGGTTTTTGAGTTTCAGGTGCTTGTGACAAGGCTATATCTGTAAACGAACTCATACCGCCATCTATAATTAATCCACTAATTTTGTTTTGATTATTTTTGGTAAGATGAGTAGCTACTTGACTACCTAGCGAAGCTCCATAAACTACAATTTTGGTGTTTTCAATTTCTCTCCTTTTCAATAAACTATCAAATACTATTTGAGCATCTGAGATTACATTTATGTGTTTAGGAACACCTGATGAAAGACCATATCCTCTAGGCTCAAATATTAATACCTGATACCCTAGAGAAAGAAAAGACTTTGCAATAGGAGTATATTTAGAAGCATTTCCACTAGCACCTATAAATAATAAAATGGAAGTTTGAGTTTCTTTTTTTGGTTTAAGCCATAGTGTGTGAATTTTTACAGTATCTATTTCAAAAAATAAATCTTCGTGATTTACAGTTTCATTTATAGAGTAATCTTTAGAAGGAAAATAAAATTTCTCATCGAATTGTGCATTTGATGTATTACATAACGCAAGAAATGTAATCGTAATAATTAAAATTTTGTTCATATCTGTGTATTTTTTAAGTTAAAATATTTAACAATGATAGAACAAAAACCTATGTAGACAATAAGCCTGTGACAAAGCACACGACTTTGTGATAAGTTACATTATTGATATGAGATATTCTAGATATTGCCCAATTTAGCGTTAAATGATTTAATGTAATTTCTAGAAACAGGCACTTGAATTTTTCCGTTTTTAAGAACTAATCTATAACCTTGGGCATTTCCGTTTACTTCTTTTATTTGATCTAAATTTACAATAAAAGCTTTATGGCTTCTAAATATAGAATCGAAATTTTCTAGTTGTTTTTCAATATCTTTTAGAGTGTTGCGCATTGTTTTTTCTTTAATTCCTTCATTTTCAACCCACCTAATAGTTGCATAATTGCCAATGGATTCAATAAACAACAAATCAGATACCGTTGTTTTAATCTTATCCTTGCGATTTGATGCAAAGAGTTGTAATTCCCCCTTTGGCTTTTTTTTGCTAACCTGATTAATCAATTCTTTATTTAGTACGGAAGCTTGATTTAAATTTTTTGCTAACTTTCTATTATGTGATACAATAGTTAAAGTAGTAAGAGGAATAATCGCTGTAACAAAGGTGTAAAGAATAAAATGTAGAAAAATGTATAAGTCATTTGGAATATCTATAACGTAAATAGAGTAATAATAATTAAGGATAGTAATTAAAAATACATTCCAAAGCAACCAAATAATTTGAAAAAAAATTGTCCATTTTTTTTCCTTGAAAATAGCAGGGAATAAAAGAGGTGATATATGTTGATTAAAGCCAACAGCAAAGAAAGTTAAAAAACCATAACCTAGGATTATCCATATTTTATGTTTGGTATCAAAAATGTGTAAACCAAAGGGTTGGAAAGCAAAAAGAAAAAGTGTAATAAAAATTCCAAAAGTGATTGCTTTTTTCCATGAATATAAATTTAGTGGATAAGGTTTTTTTAGGATTCTTGTCATTTCTGTGTTTTTTTGTATTATACTGATATAGGTTGACCTTTTTTTAGATTAATTTATATCGTTCAAATTATTTTTTTAGCGGTTTATAATGCAAAAAATAATTTGAACTAGCTTTGTTTTTAAATTGTTAGTTCGTGTAAATTTACATTATTTCTTCGATATGATTTATATTTTATATTCGGATTTAAATGTACTTCCGCAGGTTTTCTTAAATTTAGGCTAAAATGTGTTCTTAAATTATTGTATATACCTACCGCTTGTTTTGTAATTTCTTGAGCAATAGCTGTGTTTTTAATTATTTCTTTTAAAGCATATTCGTACTTTAAAGTTCTATTGATTCTTTCAGCAATAGCATTTTCGTATGGATCATATTGTTCCGTCATACTCATTATAATTCCATTACTTTCAGCAAACTCAGTGTATTTAGGATTACAATATTGGAATCCTCTGTCAGAATGATGGATAAGTTTTTCATGAGGGTATTCCCTATTTTTAATAGCCATAGCAAGCGCATCGGTACAAAGTGATGTCTTCATGTGGTTATCGAGTTTATATCCCATAATTTTCTTGGAATAGGCATCAGTAACGATTGCTAAGTAGTTGTGTCCATTTTCAGTTTTGATGTATGTAATATCAGCTACCCAAAGTTGCTCTGGTCGAGTAGGAACGTGGTCTTTTACAATGTTTTTATATTTTCTAAAAAGATGTTTTTAATTTGTTGTTGTTACATAGTTTTTTCTTTTAGGAATAAGTAAGTTATGAAGCCTTAAAAATCGGTAAAACTTATCTCTACCTATGTTAATATTCTGATTAACCATATCGTTTTTCAATTCGGTATAGAGTTTAATTCCTCCAGTTTTAGAACCTACATTTTTACGATATTGTTGCACCATTTTAATTAGTTTTTTATCATTTAACTGTTTGTTTTCTTGTTTTTTAATTCTTTTGTAGAAGGCTTGTTTACTAATCCCAAAACACTGATAGAACCATTTTCTTTTAAAATGTTTTTCTTCTTTATTTCTATCTCTTTTGCTAATGTTTCGGGCAACGACTTTTTTGACATATCGACTCCAGTAATGATTTCCATATCTGCAATAATATCTTGCTGAAAGTCTTTTACAAACTCCAGTTCTTCAATTCGTTCCTTTAGTTTTTTAATCTCATCTAATTTACTCATACCATTATTTTGTTGAGCTAAGGTAGTATATTTTCTAATCCAATATGCAATAGTAGTTCTAGGAACATCATATTTTTTGGCAGCAAAGTTTGTAGAGATCTGACCATTTTGAATTTGGTCAACGATGAATAATTTGAGTTCTAATGTTACTTTTTCGTACGTTTTTTTTCGCCAGGGTTGTTTTTGTAATTTCATAAGTGACTATCAATAATTGATGAATTTTTAGTCAACCTATTTCAGTAAAGTTCTTTTTGTTAATGAAAGCTAACGTTATTGTATATGGTTTGTTGCGTGTTAAAGCACCTAATTTAGCAAATAAAAACCGAATAGAAAATCCGCGAGGATTTTCGTAAGTAGGCTAGAACTAGCAATAAATTATATACGGTGTTAGCAACAGTTTTAATTCCTTTCCATTGTGGATTCTAATTCGGATAGCCTAAACCTTAATGATTCACTCTCATCTCTATTTTTCTCCAAATCATTCCGTAAGTATTGAATTTCCATAATTAATCCACTAATTGTTTCGTTCAATGAACTGATTTCATTTGCTAAGGCTTGTGTTGACATATTTTCATTTGTTTTGGTTATTCATAAGTTGATTAAGTCTTTCACCGTTTTTTAAGAAATAGACATTATTAAATAATTCTTCGTAGTAATAAGGATTTTCTTTATAGAACATTGTTGGTATATCAAGGCTAAATGTGAAAGTTAAATTATCAATGAGTACTTGATATTGTACTACTGTGTTATCGTATTCATAATCCAAATTTCTAATCATATAGTTTAAAGTTCTTCTTAAGGCAACATTATTTTTTAAATATGCTTTGGTTGCTTTAAATCCCTCTACTTTGGTATTTAATTGTTCCTCAAGTAACTTAGTAAGTGGCTTATCCATTTGTTCCTTATTCTCTTGATATAAAGTCCAGATATTCAAGTTTTTATTTTTTTTAATTGAATTCTTTTTAACTTCAATAACATTTACTGAAAATGTAATTGCACTATCTGATTCGTAAGTTCTATAAATTGTATGCTCAGAAACACCAGTATCAAAATTCCATTTATCAGGACCGTCGTACGCAACATTATATTTAAAATTGGAATATATGTTTGTTATTGAATCTATATGCTCGTTAAATGTGTTTTCGTTTTGTTCTTTAAAAGACTTTTCAAAACCTGAATCAATGTTCTTTGGCTTAGAACTTTTTGAATTGCAAGAAACTAATAAAAACACGAAAAGAAAGATTAGAATTTTATACTTCATTTTAGGGCTTATTTATAAAGTTTTTTTTCTTTTGAAGTATTTTACACCTACAAAAATATAGATTACAAGTCCAATTATTGCACTTATTGAGCCTATTGAATCTTTGTCTCTCGTAAGGTGATTTTCTATATAATAGAATTGCATTAAGAACCATTCTGCAATTTGATGAGACATCATAAAAACGAAGAAGAGACCTAAAATCCAATAAGTAATTACAGGTATAAAGTTGTTCTTTTTTTTAAGCCATAACTTTACTAAAAGTATAAATCCAATTAAAAGGACTAGTTTGATTCCTAGGATTAAAATAACGTCTAAAATTTGATTCATTCTGTGTGGTTTTTTGTTCGTACTAATTGTTGCTAACGGTTTGTATATGAAAAGTGCTGTTTTGTGTGCGAGGATTTTCCGCAGGAAAATCAGATGTAGCAAAACGGCACTGACTTTTGTATTATGACCAAATTAAGCATTTTTTATATACGTTGTTGTAAGTAGTTTGTTTTTTTTCAGTTTATAATTCTGATTTAACTTTCTATTTCTTAATTCAACATTTGAGTAATTTCGACAAGTTTTTAATTCAGATTTTACGTGATTTTTGAATTCTTATTTTCTGTATTTTTCTCAATTCTACAAACGTTATAAATTCAGATTTTACATAATAATTCGGTCATTTTTATTTTCAGATTTCGCATAAATTTTGCAATTCCTATTCTGTATTTTTCTCAATTCTATAAGCGTTATAAATTCATATTTTAAATAATAATTCAGTCGATTTTATTTTCAGATTTTGCGTAAATTTTGCAATTTCTATTCTGTATTTTTCTCAATTCTACAAACGTTATAAATTCAAATTTCACGTAATAATTCGGTTAATTTTATTTTCATATTTAGAGTAAATTCAAGTATTTATAGATTCTAAATTTTATTCGTAATATTTTTCTACCGATATTTTTAAATTTCTGTATTTACTTGAAAATCAGGTTCTAATTGCGTAATTTTTGCGAATTACTTACAACGGTTTGTATAAGATTAGTTGCGTGGTTTAAGCACTAAAGTTAGCAAATAAATCACACATAGAAAGTCCGCGAGGACTTTCGTAAGTAGGCTAGAACCTAGCAATTAATTTTATACGTTGTTGGCGGTAGTGTTTTGTTTTTCGCTAATTAAATCTCTCCATTCCTCAGGTAAAATTTCATTTTTAAAATAACTATGCGCTAAATATCTAATACAAGAAAGTCCCAAAATATCAGTTTCGTATGAATTTGTTGTTTCTTTTTTTTCTATAACTGATTTTTTAAACTCATTAAAATCAGCTTCGTTCTTTAATAATTTTAAACCATCTTGAACTCTTTCAATACAGTCAACAAAATATTCATTGTGTAGATGCTTTTCAAATAGTAATTTCTCAACATTATATTTATTAGAATCAATTGATACTATTTGTAAACTTAAATTATCATTTATAAAGGACAGTATTTCTTTGAATAAATTTTCTGAATTAAATACAACACAGATTTCTAATAATATTGCAAGTAAAATTGAAGAGCTGTCACAATATTCATCTGGTTTGTCTCCAGTTGCAATAAATTCAATTATTGGATTAATCCTGTTATGTAATTCAGGCAGTCTATTGTGTTTGAATTTTTCAATTCTAAGATTTGCTATAGTAAGTTGGAAATATCCACCCAAGAATGCAACGTCTTTTTGTCTAAGACAGTTTTTGTCGGAAAAAAATAGAAACAATTGAATTATTGGTATGGAATGATTATCAAATAATGGTCGATTGAATCCACTATTATTATCTATTAATTCAATTAGTAAGTCTTTTTGTTTGTTTTTAAGACGCTTAATTTGCTTAGATTCAAATACTGTACTTCTTAATCTACAATAATAAATGATATCATCTAAATATTCAAAACATCTTATCGGATAACCAATTTTCTCATAGAAGGCACCATACTCAGAATATAAACCATTTTCAATTTTTGCAATAGAAAATGTTTTCTGAAAATACTTGTCAAATATTTTAAATTGACCTTTTAATAATTTTTTATACTCTTTAACTACCGGTTTTTTGTTTTGCAAATTGTTTTCTAAAATCCAATTCCAAGTTTTTAAAATTAAAAACTTTGAGCATTCTTTTGCAGGTACTAGATAGTTGTTTTCTTTACTATAATGAAAGATAATAGAATTTAAGAGATTTAATGTTGCAAATAGTTTTTTAAAAGCTCTGCTTTTTATGTTTTCAACTTTATTAAATTGAATAGTTACTAATTCTTTAAATTCTAAATATTCATTGTCAGGTGAATCTAGAAAAGCTAAAGTTTTTTTAAATAATCTATTACTTGCTTCATCTGAAAGTAAATTTTCATTAAACAAGTATTTACTAAAAATATCCGTTAGATAGTATATATCCCAACGTTCAAATTCCCCTTCTTTAAATTCCCTAGAAATAAAACCTTCAAAAGTATCTCTTATATTGGTTTTCAAAACTCCATTATGTACAACTACTATTTTTATAGGTAAATCGTTGAAACCTGGAATAGTGGAATCTTTGAAAAATGTATCTTTGGCTTCAATTATTGATTCTCTTATACCATCTGCTTTTGAATAATTGGCTTGAGTTATATCTTTGTCAGAATATCCTTTTAATTCAAAGTACCATTTATGTTTTATTCCATTTTCATCTTTACCTACTGCAATAATATCTTTACCATATTGAGATTGCCCTTTTGATTCTTTTGCAGTCTGAATAATTCTAAAACCCATAATGTTTAGAAGAATTGGAAATAGATAATCTAATTCTGAATCTTCTTTTAATGAAGCGAGGTATTCACGTACTATTATACTATTGCTATTCATTTTCAAGACAGTTTTTAATTTCTACAAAATCTTCATCTGTCCAATCTTGACTAACAATAAACCCTATTTCAAGTTCATATTTATTTGGATTTACAAAATAACTTCTAGGCATTGTAAAACTAGTGCCAACTTTACCTAATTGTGATATTTCTTTATTTGCCCCAAATCGCCAACCACCACCTTTAGATAATTGTACTGTGTTTGTTCCTAGTATTGAAAGAAGACTATTTTCTCTTGCACCTTTATCTACTGATTTACTCATCTTTTTAGAAAATAATTCATCGAACAATTTAATATGTTTATAGTGTGTGTGATAGGGATTCAATTCAGATACAGAATTTTTTATATCAATGTTTTTGCCGTAGTAATCCTCAATATAATTTTTAATCCTTTTAGTTACTAAATTATAGTTAGGATTATCTTTGTTTAGATTGTCTTCCAATACTTTACTTACGTGACCTCCATAGTCTTCCGATATTTCTTCTAGTTTACATAAAAAGCTTTCTTTAATTAATTCACTTTTAGAACCAATTAATGGAAGTAAAGCAATTAATCTATTTTTAGGTTCGTGAAAGTCCTGAGTTAAAGACATCCACAATTTATATTGTGAAATATATGGTAGTTCTAAAATATTAAACGTAAAACGATAAGCATTATAATTTGACAATTGATTGAAAATTTCAATACCTGTTGTTCTTTTACTAGCTAGGTTGCTCGTTAAAAGGTCTATTGTGAATTTGTCTAATTCAATTTTATCTACAGAATGGAAATATGATTCAAAGCTTTTTATGAATTTTTCGAAGGGTTTCTGTTCAATTATTTTTAATACAACATTTTTAAATGAATCAAATTCTTTTAAATGCCAAAACACATTACTTATCGGATTTATATATTTCTCAATTGAAAAATAATTTTGATTTATTAGTTTGATTAAAATCTCAGTTTTTTCTTTATTATAATTATTTACTATGTTTAAATTGTTTAAGATATAGTAAGCTGCTTTTTCATTTTCAATAGCTAATTTTAATTCTTCAAAACAAAAAGCGTGATATTTTGTATTGTTGGATTTTAGAATAGAGAATACAAGTGATAGCACGGAAATAATTAATAAATTCTTCTTATTGTTATTATTTATCAGTTTGATAAATAATTCACATTCGTTAATCTCAATTTTTGAAATGTTTGATAATCCAAAGAAAATAGCGTTTAGTTTATGTTCTTTTTGTATCAAATCATTCAAGACAGAATCATAGAATTCAATGTTTTTATTTTCATATAACCCAGAGACTATGTAGGATATTAGGTTTTCTTTGTCCTCAGTTACTGAAAGAGATTTGTTTAATAATTCTAGACCTATGTCATAGTCAGCCTTACATTTATTCTTTATACCATTTAAAACAGCGGTTAAATCAACATTATAGTGTGCATCACTTTTTGTTAGCTCAGTTTGAATAAGTGCATTATCAAATATTACTGTACTTGTCAAATTAAGTGATGGTAAAAGACAGGAATATGCATTTGTGAAATCGGATATTCTATCAGATTTATTGTCTTTATCTAATGATTTTAGGTGTTCATTAAAATTACAATTCCAAATAGTATTGGATTCTTTTATTATGAATTTCCAAAATTCCTTTTCTAAAATATGATAATCAGGAATATATTTATTATTCGTAAAATCTTGTTTAATGTCCTTTATAAAATCTATGTTAATTTGAAACTCAACACTTATTTTAAAATCTAATTTTTCTTTGTATTTTTCTAAGAAGCAGGAAGATATTAAATCAAAATCAGCTATAGATATTTTATCGTTTTCTAGTTTGAGAATTTTTTTTTCAAATAATAATTTGTCAAAATCAGTCTCATTGGGTGAAAATTGCAGTTGTTTCAGTTGGATAGCTGAATCGATAAACGAGCTTATAATTTTGTCCATAAATTCAGTATTCTCTTTTTCAATTTGAGGTTGGTTTTACATTACCGCCAACGTGTTTGTATAAGGAAAGTTGCGTGTTTTAAGCAATAAAGTTAGTAAATAAAACACGAACCAAGAAAATTCGCGAGGGAGGTCACAAAAATTATGAAAAGCCTTTGTTTACGAGTATTTCAGAAGAATTAAAAAAAATAGGTAACGATTTAGTAACGAAACTAACTACTCCCATTTTCATTGAATTTCAAATAACTTCATTACAAAGTTAAGGTTTTAATATATAAAAAAACTAAATAAGTTATGAAAAAATAAGAAGCTCATTTTAAGCGTTTTAAGGTCTAATTTAAAAATGTTTAAAATGAATAATAAAAAGAAAAATCACCAAGAAATATTTAAGCAGATAAGCCAAAAGGAAAATGAGCTCAACAGCAAAATGTATGATTCCATAATAGAAGTATCTTACCAAATGATTCTATTCCTTAAGGAAATATTAAGTTCCTTAAAAGATGAAGTATTACGTAATGATTTTAGAGATGTTAAAGAAGAAATAGCATTTTTTAAAAGAAACAAAACCCAAAATACAAGGACTGTTAATTTACTATAATTATGTTTATAAAGTAGAAGTTTCCTGTCCAATCGGAGATGAAGAATGCTTAATCACTCATTACAAACGTTCATTAAAACAAATCTCAAAGAATAATTTGGGATGTAACAAGGCAAGATATTTTCAAGAATATATTAGAGCAAAAAGAACAGATAAAGATGGGGACTATTTTACAAGAGGAGGAAATAAAGATTTTGCTTGTGGTGTAGGAAATTCATTTGTATTTACAGATTTAAAATTTACTACCTGCTACGATTGTATATTTTCATTATTGTTAGGAGAGGAAAAATATTGTTCTTATATTATGTCTAAAATAGCTCTTATCAAGACAAATAAATCTTTTGATATTCAAAAATTAAATTGGGGAGGTTCTAAAAATTCTATGATAGAATTAATTTATGCCTTATCTATTTCGAATATCATCCCACAAACTAATATTCGCACCATAGCAATTGTTTTTGAGAAAATATTCAATATGAAACTTGGGGATATTCATCATGCATACCATAAAATGAAATACAGAACTCAAAGCCGAACTATATTTTTAGACCAATTAAAAGATGCTTTGACAAAACATTTGAATAAAGGTGATATATAAATATCAAAAACACATCGTAGATTAAAAATCAGTCTTTCTTAAATGACTGATTTTTTTTAAAAACAACTACCCATTGCCAAGCCCTTGGCAATAATACTTCCTGAACCACTTCATCTTTGCCCCATCATTTTAATTTTATAAGCGATGGAACTTATCACATTACAATCCGAAGTATGGAAGCAACTTCAATCTCAAATTGAAGCTATCCATAATTACTTCGAAAAACCAGAAGAAGAGACATACAAAAACGTATGGCTCAATCATCATGAGGTTTGTGTTTATCTAAAAATTAGTTCTCGTACACTCACTCGAATGCGTAAAGCAGGCGAAATCACCTATTCAGAAAATAGGCGACAATATTTTTATACCATTGGAGCAATTCAAGAATTATTAGACAAACGTGCTGTAGCATCAAAAGAAGATTATATCGAAGCATTAGTTACCCAAGCAAAACGTCATTTAAAGCAATAGGTTATGAATTTAGACAGAAGAGAATTTTTTGCGTGGATGGATCGTATTCAAGACCGATTTGATTTGTTGGATGAAAAATTAATACGCTTACAGCGTCAAAAAAATGTTATTGAGGGGGAACAATTATTAGACAATCAAGATGTACTGACTATTTTAAAAATAAGTACAAGAACGCTGCAACGTTATCGTTCATCAGGAAAACTTCCTTACTACGCTATTAGCGGAAAAACGTATTACCGTCTTTCAGATATCAATCATTTTATCAAAACCTTATTTAAACATCCCGTAACGCCAAAGTAGGTTTTGGTAAGTCAAAGAACGTCAATAGATAAAGGTTATATTTTTAATATTTCTCTCCTCTTATTTTTGATTAATAATCATAAAATAAAAAGAATATGAGCGAAACAAATCAAGAGTTACCGGAACAGTTTTCGGATATTTTATTGGTGTTGGACCAAGAAAAAAAAGAAATTCGAGCAGTAAAAGGGTTGGATAAAAATGGAAATTTAGAAACTACCGACCCTAAAGAAGCAAATCAAAATGATTTTTTAAAAGTAGATAAGCACGGTGATATGCTTTCTAATTTTTTTTCGAATTATTTCCGTCAAGCAAAAGACCCTTCACGTTTTAGATTTTTTAAAGTGCCTAAAAAGCAAGTAGAAAAAATAGTAAAAGTTTTTAAAGAGCAATTAAAAAACCCAACAAAAGCAATGCGTGATATGATGAAACATCATGAAATAGATACCACAAAATTTAATTTAAAAAAGGAAACACAAATGACAACAAAAGCAAAAAATCAAGAGGTCGAAAGTAAGGCAGTAACACCAAAAAGAGAAGAAAAGAAAACAGAAAACACCAACAAACAAAGTGACTATCGTTATCAAGAAAAAGATATTGATTGGGAAACCTTATCAAATTTGGGTATTACCAAAGAAAATTTAGAAAAACGAAACTTATTAGATGGTTTATTAAAAGGCTATAGAACCAATGAGTTAGTTCCTGTTAGTTTTAATGTTAATACTGCTTTTAGCCGATTAGATGCCCGTTTATCCTTGCAAAAAAACAATGAAGGAAAGGTTACGATGGCAATTCATGGCATCCGTAAAGAGCCTATGCTAAACTATCCTTTTTTCGGACACGAGTTTAGTGATGCAGATAAGAAAAATCTTAAATATACAGGAAATATGGGACGTGTGGTTGATTTACAAAACCTAAAAACAGGCGAAATGATTCCTTCTATTGTTAGTGTAGATAAACTGACTAATGAATTGGTCGCCTTAAAAATCGAATACATTAAAATTCCTGATGAAATTAAAGGAATTACATTAAGTGACGAGCAAAAACAATCTCTACAAGAAGGTAAATCTTTGTATTTAGAAGGGATGACTTCAAGTAAAGGAAAGGAATTTAATGCTACGGTGCAGTTCAATGCCGATAAACGTTATGTAGAATTTATTTTTGATAAACCGACTCAAAATAAACAACAAAAACAAAAGAATACACCTTCGGGAGAAATTCCAAAAATGATTAGAGGTAAGGAATTGACTAAAGACCAACGTACACTTTTAAAAGATGGAAAAACCATTTATATAGATGGTTTTGTGAGTAAAGAAGGAAAGGCTTACAAGGGCTATTTGAAGTTAAACGGAAACAAGGGTAGCGTAGATTTTTCATTTAAAAACCCGAATAAAAAAGAAGATAAAGTCGGACAAGAAACCAGTAAAGGGGAAGCGCAAAAACCAGAAGAAAAATCGAATAAACCAAAAGGTAAAAAGCTATAAAAGATGATAGCAATATTAACAGAAAAGCCCAGTGTAGCGGACGAATTAGCGGTACACTTAGGGCTTACCCAGCGTAAAAACGGTTATTGGTTGGGTAACGGATATGCCATTACGTGGGTATTTGGACATTTAGTAGGATTAGCAATGTCAGAAAGCTATGGTTTTCAGGGGTTTAAAAAAGAAAACTTACCTATTATTCCTACTAGTTTTTTATTGATTCCTCGACAAATAAAAATTAGAAATGGTTATAAGGTTGATAAGCGAGCTTTTAAGCAATTACAAATTATTAAAGAAATATTTGAGCGTTGCGATAAAATCATAGTAGCAACCGATGTAGGTAGTGAGGGCGAATTGATTTTTAGATATATCTATCAGTATTTACAATGTCAAAAACCTTTTGAACGTCTATGGATTAGCTCCTTGACCGATAGAGCTATTGCTGAAGGCTTCCAGAATTTACAAGATGGTCATAATTATGATAGGTTGTATCAAGCAGCACAAGCTCGTAATCAAGCGGATTGGCTAGTAGGAATCAATGCAACACAAGCATTGAGTATTCAAGCGAATAATGGTGTGTATTCTTTAGGAAGAGTACAAACACCTACTTTGGCAATGGTTTGTAAGCGTTATTTGGAAAATAAAAACTTTAAACCAATAACCTATTGGAAAATCCAATTACAACATACTGTAAATGGCATCAAGTTTTATACGCAATCAGATACTTCTTTTTCTGATAAAAAAATAGCAGTATCGGTCATAGAAACTCTAGATGTTTTAAAATCGGTAACAGTAGTTGAAGTCATACAAAAAGAAAAAATAGAACAACCTCCTTTGCTCTACGATATAACAGGCTTACAAAAAGAAGCACATACAAAGTTTAATTTATCAGCTTTAAAAACATTAGCTATTGCTCAATCGTTGTATGAAAATAAATTGATAAGTTATCCTAGAACAGGAAGTCGCTATATTTCAGAAGATATGTGGGAGGGTATTCCAGAATTAATCCGAAGTTTAGAAAAAAATGAAAGTTTAAAGGAATATGCTAAAGAACTACGTTTACAAAAATTACAAAAACGTATTGTAAATGATGCAAAAATAACGGATCATCATGCATTATTGATTACTGAAAACATTCCAATTAATTTAACGAAAGAAGAAAATGCTATTTACGGTTTAATAGCCTTCCGTTTATTAGAATCCGTTTCAGGGCCTTGTATTAAAGAAATTACAGATCTAAAATGTAAGGTGACAAAAGAACTATTTACCGCTAATGGTATGGTTATTATTTCGGAAGGTTGGCGAGGTGTCAGAGGGCATTTTGAGCAAAGAAATAATCAAAAACTTCCTGAAATAGAGCAAGGAACAGCATTAAAAATAAAAAATAGTTCTTTATTAGAAAAACAAACCCAACCCAAACCATTATTAACGGAAGCTACATTATTATCAGCAATGGAAAATGCGGGTAAAACCATCGAAAACGAAGAAGAACGATTGGCAATAAAAGACGTAGGGTTGGGTACACCAGCAACACGAGCAAATAGTATCGAAACGCTATTTCAACGTGATTATATGGAACGTCAAAAAAAATCGCTTATTCCTACGGAAAAAGGATTGCAAGTATATGCTATTGTAAAAGACAAACGTATAGCAGATGTAGCTATGACAGGTTTATGGGAAAAATCATTAGCCAATATAGAAAAAGGCGAAATGAATGTAGATAGCTTTCAAAAAGCGATTGAAGTATATACGGAACAAATAACGGCAGAACTTTTACTGACTGAAATAAAAACGATTCAAAAGGAACTTTTATGTTGCCCAAAATGTAAAGAATTATCTGTTAAAATATTTCCGAAAGTCACCAAATGTATGGATGATACTTGTGAGTGGTTACTATTCAGAAATATTTGTGGTAAAACAATGACTAAAAACGCTATTCGAATCTTATTAAAGAAAGGTAAAAGTCCATTATTAAAAAGCTTAAAGAGTAAAGCGGATAATACTTTTGATGCATATTTGGTCTTAGGTTTTGGTGGCGCAACTACTTTTGAATTTCCTGTAAAAAGGCGAAAATAAATCTTTAAAAATATCGTTTATAGTAGTATTGGTATTCAATTTTTTAGTATCTAGTACCTGAACTTTCTCATTTTAAACTATACCATTATGGAAACAACAACAGAAAGAAGAGATTTATCATATTTCCAGCTACGTTTACAAGAATTTTTAAATCAAAGTTATCCTGAATTAGCTAAAGACCAAGAATCTATAACTGTAAAGGGAAATTTAGCAACAGAAATGTATGCAGATGCCATTAAGAGTGGTAATAATCATTTAGAGGCATCTTACGAGGCTAATGAAGTTTTATTTTCAGACTTGCCATTTTCAAAAATGGATATGCTTTTTAATGTAGTTTGTGAAGAATTTAATAGAGATATTCCTGATAACGAATTACGCTCGTTTACAGAAAAAATGTATCCAATTTGTCAATCTATATTTAGTCAATACAAATTAGATAAGGATTTTGAAGATGATGAAATGTACGCCTCATTGTACACAGAATTAACAGGAACTATTCAGCTCTGGATGGATGAGCATTTGGTAATTTAATAAGTATATGAATTGTTTTAATCACCCAGAAGAAAATGCAGTAGCTTCTTGTCAAGACTGCCAAAAAGGTTTGTGCAATGGATGTGCAAGCCTTTATACTTTTCCTATTTGTATCCAATGTAATAGCCAAAGAAAACAATCTCAAAAGAAGGAGATTTACAAAGAATTATTTTTAATGTTTGTTTTTGGTTGTGTTTTATATTACCTGTTGGCAACAAATAAAAAGCCACCCACTCAAATACGCTAATCAACTGGTATATATCCATATTCAGGTGCAAATATTTCTAAATCACAAATTTCCCTTTTTACACTTGTAAGAAAGCCATATTTATTTTTCATATCCCAACTAACAATTAGAAAAACTTCTTCTTTTTCCAAATCAAAATCTATAGCATCTTTATTGCAAAGAGATTTTAATTTCATTGGCATTTCTTCTACTTTTCTATTTTCCCACCAATTAAGTTTTTTAAATAAATGAGGATGTTTTTCAATGTCTTCTAATAGTATTTCTGCATCAATTAAAGATTTATTATGGTTATACCAATTATTTGTTGCGTTTGGTATTCTCTCTAATAAATCTCCTTTTTTAAATTTACCTTTTGGGTAAGTTTCAATAACTTCAAATCTTGGTATTAATAATTCTTTCGCTTTCATAGATGTATGTATTTTAATTTTTATCAAAATTAATGTGGCTTTTTATCAGTAGCCAACACCGTTTATAAAAAATTGCTAAATTAGTGCTTAACTAAAAGTTCGTTGCGTTTTTATGTACTTCTGATTTTCCGTTGGAAAATCCTCGCACACAAAACCGCAACTTTCCATAAACAAACTCGTTATTACAAATTTACACACCTGTAGATAGTTCGCTTTTAAAAGGTAGAATTTTTGAAAAAGTATTTTTAGTTGTTTCAGGATTTTATTTGGGAGGAGCTTTAATTGCAGGATGGAAAACATTAACTTATATCACTCCTAATATTTTTCTCTTTTTACCTCTTGTTGGTTGGTTAATCTATTTTATCGTAAAATTTTTACTTTCTATAACTGTTGGATTGGTAATGTTTCCTGTTCGATTACTTAGAAATTTCAGAAAGATACATCTTCTAAACAGAACGTAAAATCAACCCTTAAAACCGCCAAACAACGCCAAAAGGTTTACTAAATAAAATTGAACATAGTTAATTGATAATTTTAAAAATTATCAATTAATAACTATGGGGTTTTCAAAAAAAGAGCATCTTCAAAATAATATAGAGGCTATTAAAATTGTCTTAATACTCGAAAAAACACAACGACAAGCCAATACAAAAGAACTTGAAGTATTACAAAAATATGTAGGTTTTGGCGGATTAAAATGTGTACTCCATCCCGCTAATTCATTTAGTGATATGGTACACTGGTCTAATTCTGAAATAAACTTATTTCCATTAGTTAGTGAACTCCATAGAACTTTACAAAAAAATACTACTGATGAAAAAACATACAAACGCTATATAAATAGCATCAGAAGTAGTGTACTTACAGCCTTTTATACTCCAAACGAACTCGTGCAAAAATTAGGACAAACGCTAAAAGACAATGATATTACTATTAATCGTTTTTTAGACCCATCCGCAGGTATGGGGGTATTTTTATCTGCATTGGGAAATAATAATGCTGTAGCCTTTGAAAAGGATTTACTTACTGCAAAAATGTTGCAATACACGCATCCAAATATTACGGTAAATGCCCAAGGATTTGAAACGATAGACAAACGATTTCATAATTATTTTGATGTGGTAAGTAGCAATATTCCATTTGGAGATATTAGTATTTTTGACTCCGATTTTTCAAAAAGTAAGGATACAATTCGTGTGCAAGCCTCTAAAAGCATCCATAATTATTTCTTTTTAAAATCTGTGGACACACTTCGGGAAGGTGGATTGTTAGCGTTCATTACTTCGCAAGGTGTTTTAAATAGTGGTAGAAACGAACCTATCCGTAAAAAACTGTTAGAAAACACGCATCTAGTATCCGCCATTAGATTACCCAATAATTTATTTGTAGATAATGCAGGAACAGAAGTAGGAAGTGATTTTATTTTACTTCAAAAAGACAATAAAAAGCAAACATTATCAGCAATCGAACAAGGATTTATTGAAAGCTACAAAACAGAAAAAGGCATCTCAAACAGTCGTTTGTTTCAATCGTTTGATACTATTGTTGCGAACAACAGTTTTATAGATACCGACCCGTATGGGCAACCTGCTATTATTCATTTACACACCGAAGGTATTGTTAAAATTGCCGAAGATTTTGCTTCCATTTTACAAAAGGATATAAAAGCGAATTTTAATAAAAATCTGTATTTGCAAGAATCTCAAAAACAACAAAAAACACTTTTTACAAATATAAAACCTCGAAAAGAACCAATTAACAATCAAGAAGAATCGATTGTAACTTTGTACGATTTATTCAATTTTACAGAGGAAGAACGCAATCCAAATTACAAAACCAAAAAAGCAACACGAACCAAAAACCAAAAATCAGAAGTTACCTCTAAAAGGGTAGAAAAACCACCTAAAATTTCAGAAGAACCAACACCTTTTTTAGATGAAATTTTACCACATTACAAAGAAGGCTGTTTGGTACGTTTTGAAAATAAGTTGGGTTATTTAAAATCATTTCCACAAAATCCAACCTTTCACCCTTTGTATGTAAACTCATTACAACAAAAAGAAATGGAAAGGTATATTCCTCTACGAGATACTTATTTTGAGTTGTATCAAAAAGAATTAAAAACTCAAACTGAGCACCCAAAACTACGAGAACAACTCAATCAATATTACGATATTTTTACAAAAGAAAACGGATATTTAAACAGTAACAGCTCCATAAAATTGCTAAAAATGGATGCGATTGGTAATGAGATTTTATACTTGGAACGTAGTCAAGGAGAAACTTTTCGTAAAGCCGATATTTTTCATTGCCCTGTTGCATTCAATCCGAATGAAGTTACTGAAGTTGAAACCCCTAATGAAGCATTAAGTGCTTCGCTTAACACCTTTTCAAAGGTAGATATTCCCTATATGCAAGAAATTAGTGGGTTTTCAGAATTGGAATTAAAAACAACACTAAAAGGGCGAATATTTTATCATCCGTTAGAAAAAGAATATCAAGTTACAGACCAATTTCTTGCAGGAAATGTTATTGAAAAAGCAAAACAACTAGAGACCTATGTAAATGAAAATGCGAATGATACCCAAGCAAAAGATTCCTTAAAAGCATTGCGAGACGTTTTTCCTCGGCGTATTGAATTTGAAGAATTAGACTTTAATCTTGGCGAACGTTGGATTCCCACAGGCATATACAGTCGTTTTGCTTCACATTTATTAGATACCGATGTTAGTATTCATTATTCGCCTAATGGCGATGAATTTTCAGTGAATTGCAAGCGTAAAAATGCAACCATTTGGGATAAATACAATGTAAAAAGCGAAAGCCGAAACTATGATGGTATCGCTTTGTTTAAACACGCCTTGGTAAATACTACACCAAAAATCACTAAGAAAATAACCGTTGATGAAAAGGAAGTCAAAATTTCAGATAGTGAAGCTATCCAACTAGCAAATAGTAAAATTGATGAAATAAGAAGCGAGTTTATAGATTGGTTACAGGTACAAAATCCTGAATTTAATGAACGTTTGACCGATTTATACAACACTATGTTTAACTGTTTTGTACGCCCTAATTATGATGGTAGCCATCAAACTTTTCCAGAATTGGATAGAAAAAGATTAGGTATTGATGATTTATACGATAGTCAAAAAGATGTTGTTTGGATGATTAAAAATAACGGTGGAGCAATTTGTGACCACGAAGTAGGTGCAGGCAAAACCTTGGTTATGTGTTGTGCTTCCTATGAATTAAAACGATTAGGATTAGTAAATAAACCTATGATTATCGGATTGAAAGCCAATGTACACGAAATAGCAGAAACCTACAGAAATGCCTATCCAAATGCTAAGATTTTATATCCTGGAAAGCAAGATTTCACACCTAATAAACGTCAGCGTATTTTTGGAGCTATTAAAAATAATGATTGGGATGCTATTATTTTAACTCACGATCAATTTGGAAGAATTCCACAGTCTGCTGAAGTACAACAAGAAATTCTACAAGCAGAATTAGATAGTGTAGAAACAAATTTATGGCTTTTAGAAAAACAAGGCGAAGAAGTATCAAGAGGTATGATACGAGGGATGTATAAGCGCAAAGAAAATTTAGAGGTAAAACTAAAATCATTAGCCTATGATATTGAACAACGAAAAGATGATATGATGGATTTTAAAACAATGGGGATTGACCATTTGTTTGTAGATGAAAGTCATAAATTTAAAAATTTGATATTCAATACACGTCACGATCGAGTGGCAGGATTGGGTAATTCACAAGGTAGTCAGCGTGCATTGAATTTATTGTTTGCCATTAGAACCATTCAACAACGTACAGGCAAAGATTTAGGAGCTACTTTTTTATCAGGTACCACCATTTCTAATTCCTTGACGGAATTGTATTTATTGTTTAAATATTTACGTCCGAAAGCTCTTGAAAAACAACATATTTATTGCTTTGATGCGTGGTCGGCTATTTATGCGAAAAAAACAACGGATTATGAGTTTTCAGTAATCAATAGTATTGTACAAAAAGAACGTTTTCGATATTTTATTAAAGTTCCAGAATTGGCACAGTTCTATTCAGAAATAACAGATTATAGAACAGCAAAAGATATTGGAATTGACCGACCCGAAAAAAATGAAATATTGTATACTATTCCACCAACCCCCGAACAGGAAGATTTCATACATAGATTAATGCAGTTTGCTAAAACAGGAGATGCAACATTATTAGGAAGAGCACCACTTTCGCAAAAAGAAGAAAAAGCTAAAATGTTAATCGCTACCAATTATGCACGAAAAATGTCGCTCGATATGCGATTGATTTCACAAGAGTATAGCGATCATATTGATAATAAAGCATCGCATTGTGCGAAAAAAATTAGTGAGTATTATTACAAATTTCAAGCACAAAAAGGAACACAATTTGTGTTTTCAGATTTAGGAACATACAAGCCCAATATCTGGACACCATATTCAGAAATTAAACGAAAATTGGTAGAAGATTATCAGATTCCTCCAAATGAAGTTCGGTTTATTCAAGAAGCTAAAAATTTACGTACTCGAAAGGACTTTATAAAGCAAATGAACGAAGGAAAAATACGGGTATTATTTGGTTCTACGGAAATGTTAGGTACAGGCGTAAATGCTCAAAAAAGAGCTGTTGCCATTCATCATTTAGATACGCCTTGGCGACCCAGTGATTTGGCACAGCGTGATGGTAGAGCGGTAAGAAAAGGGAATGAAATTGCGAAACATTTTGCAGATAATAAAGTAGATGTCATTATTTATGCTGTAGAAAAATCATTGGATAGCTATAAATTCAATTTGCTACACAACAAGCAACTATTTATAGACCAATTAAAGAAAAATAGTCTTGGAAAACGAACCATTGACGAGGGTAGTATGGACGAAAAATCGGGAATGAATTTCTCTGAATATGTAGCCATTTTATCTGGTAATACCGATCTGTTAGAAAAAACGAAATTAGAAAAGATAATCACCGCTTTAGAAAGTGAACGGAAGGCATTTCATAGTTCTAAATGGAGTTCTAAAAACAAATTGAAAAATCTTACCAACTTGGTAGTGCTTGGTAAAGAAAGAATTACAGCATTGGCTTCCGACCAGCAACAGTTTTTAACGAATCTTCAAAAGGATAAAGAAGGAACTATTTTAAACCCCATTACGTTAAAAGATTTTAATTTTACCGATATAGAGGCTATTGGTAAGCAATTAAACAAGCTATCAAAAGAAATGAATACTAGAGGAGAATATCGTAGTATTGGTAGTTTATATGGCTTTCATTTACTTGTAAAAACCGAAGCTTCTATGAAAGATGGATTTGATTTTATACAAAACCGTTTTTTTGTACTAGGTAGTGGCGATATAAAATACACATACAACAACGGACTGATGGCTTCTGACCTTAAATTAGCTTCCTCTAATTTTTTAAATGCATTGTATAAAATTCCATCATTGTTAGAAAAAGAGCAGCAGAAGTTACGAGAAAATGAGGTGCAAATCCCTATACTTACCCAAGTAGTGGATTCTGAGTGGCGTAAAGAACCTAATTTAAAAGAATTAAAATCGGAATTAGAGGTATTGGAACGGAAAATTCAAGCTGAAATAACGCTTGATGTTGAGGTAGAGGGCTTGAAAGAGGATAACGATTTAAGTTGCAGTAATGTTAATGAGTACATAGATATTAAAAATGAGAGATATAAAATATGAAATAATTGAGGTTAGTAGTTGATTTTGGTTTAACCCGCATTATGCAATAGAATGATCAAAAGGAGGGCTAGTATTTTTGATTTGGGAGAAAATACCGTCTAACCAAGGTCTTCTTTTGGCATGTAATGAGATTTTCAATACCTTTTTATTGGCATGATTTATCCTCCAAGCTCCAAATGCAAAGCAATAGACTTTTAAAGTTTTTAAGGTTGATTTATTGTGTTGATTTAAAGTGAAATATCTAAATAAACTCATCAAGTTGTAGGCTATCATTATGAATATAAAAGAGGCTTCTGTAGCCCAAAAGTCTTTCAAACAGAAGTTTTCTAACCCAAAGTCTTGTTTTGGTTCTTTGATTCTATTTTCACAGTCAGCATGAGTGTTATAAATGTTCCAAACTTGATCTAAAGGCAAGTCTAAATTTGTAACATAGCAACTATATCGATAGCCAGGTATGTTTTCAAAAAGCATTTTACCTCCTGCTTTAGGTCGTGTTTCAACTTGTTTTCTAACAATGATATATCTTTTTAGTTTTCCATTTTCATGTTTAAATTTGATCTGGTTTAATTTAATGCCTTTAGCTAATTGAACCCATTCTTGTAAGCCTCCTATTGTATTTTTTATAGTAGGGTACATTCTCATAGCCATGATGTAGTTGAGCTTTTCACTTTCTAAATAACTCATTAATTCTTCGATGTAAAAACCACTATCAGCACGTACTAAACCAACTTTTTTATCTTTTAGAACCTCATTAAAGGTTTCTTACATAAATGCCTTACAACCAATACTGTCTGCTGTGTTTCCTGGTCTGAATCAAGCATTAGCTACCATTTTGGTTTGATTTACAAACACCATTAGTTGATGATGAGAATTACGACTTTTCTTGTTGGTATTGTAGCCTTTTGCACTTCCTTGTTGCTCTCCATAACGTGTTATTACAGTACTACCAAAGTCAATAGTAATGTTATCTACATTAATTTGATCAAAAAATCAATGTTGTAATTTTGGGAAGACTTCTATATTTATTTTTTGTGAAAATTTACCAAAAAAACGACTATAGGTGCTTTGTGATGGCATCTAATCCCAACAAAAAATCGATTTCAAAATCTTGTCATATCCAAGCCAATCACAATGAATATAGCGTGAGGCTTCTGTCCAAATACTAAGCCAAAAGGACTCTACAATATGATTAGGAGAATAACCTCTATTTGAATCTGGTTGTGGTAAATTTAATTCATAAAAAAAACTCGAATACCTGTTTTGTCTATAAACTTTTTCATTAAACTCAAAGATAATATTATTAGAGTATTATCTCTAATAAGTAAATCCTATAGAATAATCACGGTTTAATTATGTAATTTCATTCTCTATGAAATTCGTTTCTGCTAATATTTATTTCTAATAATTCTTCATGGGTTACTTTCATCTATTGAAATTCTATACATAAAACCAAACTTCTTATATGTAATAAACTTTTGTTTAGATTCTCGTTTAATTAGGTTTTCTGTAGATATAAAGATTTTATCTATTTCGTTAGACCTTAAAGGTCTATTTGTATAAGGTTTTATATATATATGAAACTAGAATTTTGAAAAATTAGCTCTTTAGTAAGAGTGGTTTTTCCTACACCTGATACCTCCATAATAGGTGTAAATAGCTTAATAAACCACTCTATGGACTGGAAGTCCATAATTTTAGTTTGCAGACTAAAAGTCTGCTTCGTGAAATCAGTTAAGTATAGTCAATCAAATTGATTACTTCAATTAGTTTTATGAAATAGAAACTAAAGTAACTGCAATGAAATTGTAGGGTTTTAACCTTTAACTAGACAATAAAAGTCTTAAATCGAGAAAAGTTACTCAAACAGAACCATCCTGATTCTCCGTTTATCCATTTGTGGTGTTTATAGGTGTGTTTCTAGAGTATTTAAAATTCCTATATTTGTATAAATATTAAGAGTAAAAACCATTATAAATTTATGAGTTCTTTCCGAAGAAAATATATGAACGGTACTTTGTTATCTAAGTCAAAAATTGTGGCAATTCCTTTTGCTGGCGGTAATAAATATAGTTTTAATAAAATAGAACAACATATATCATCTGATTTTGAATGGATCACGCTAGAGCTACCGGGGAGAGGGGAGAGGTTTAAAGAGCCTTTATTAAATAATATTCCTGACATGGTTGATGATTTGTATGTCAGTATACATCAGCATATAATTAAAGGTGATTATGTGCTTTTTGGTCATAGTATGGGATCTCTTCTAGGTTATGAGCTTATAAAGAAGATTCGTAAGAATGGTTTGAAATTACCCTTTTGTGCATTTTTTCTTGGAAGAGGTGGACCGAAGCATAATCGTTTTACGAATAAGAAATCAACTTTACCTCAAGAGTTATTTTGGGAAGAGATTAGTAAGATTGGAGGTGTGCCTAAAGATTTTTTTAACCAAAAAGACTTATTGGAGATTTTCTATCCAGTTTTAAAGAATGATTTCAGAGCGATTGAAAATTATAGTTATTCAAAAATGAAAAGACCCTTCTCGATTCCCATGAATATAATGATGGGAGAAGATGAAATAGGAGAAGAAGAGAAGACTTCAATAAAAGAGATGAAAGATTGGGTAAATGAGACGAGTGCTACTTGCAATTTTGAAATCGTAAAAGGAAATCATTTTTTTATTCATGAAAATTCAGAGATGATAGCTCAAAAAATTATGAAGGCTTTTGATGTTTCTTATACTTAATTTTTTTTAAGTATAAATAAAATAACTTTCCTTAACATCTCAAAATGTTAATTAGTTAATTAACATTTTTCTTTAATAAAATTTTACACAAATCGATTTTAAGTCCTACCTTTGCAAAACTTAAAGAAAATTCTTCATGTTAGTATTAATTAAGAAAATTTTGTACTCTTCCAAATTAATGGCCATTTTGTTTCTTCTCTTTGCTACTGCAATGGGAATTGCCACATTCATTGAGAATGATTATGGCACTCAAACTGCTAAAAAAATAATTTACAACGCATGGTGGTTTGAAGCAATCATGATCTTTTTTGTAATTAATTTCTTTGGAAATATATTCAAATATCGGTTGTATAAAAAAGAAAAATGGTCTGTTTTCTTATTTCACATTTCTTTTCTTTTCATCTTAATAGGTGCTGGAATTACTCGTTATGTAAGTTCTGAAGGGATAATGCCGATTATTGAAGGTGAATCAAGTAATAAAATGTTCTCTGATGCAATTTACTTTGATGTGATGACTGATGATGGGAAAGATCAAAAACCTTCTAAATCAGATAAGGTTTTATTATCTGCTATAGGGAAACCAAACTATATTTTTACGGACCAATTCAGAGATAAAAAATTCAAATTTAATCTAGTAGAATATATTCCATTTGCCAAAGAAGTATTTGAAGAAAATGAAAATGGAGACACTTATATTCATTTTGTAGAATCAACTTCAGGATCTCGCCATGATCATTATATAAAGAAAGGTACAAGCCAATTAATCCATAATATTTTAGTAGGTTACGATAATGTCAATAATAATTCAATAGATATTATTGCAGATGGTGATGCTTTAAAATTAAAATCAGTCCATGAAGGAACTTATTTGCGTATGGCTGACCAATTCACTGGAACGATCGCAAAAGATTCTATTCAAAATCTACAATTGCTTTCTCTACATCAGTTGGCTGGATTGAGTTTTGTAATCCCAAAACCTGCTATTAAAGGAACGTTTACAACTGTAACAGGAGAACGTGAAGAAAATCCTATTGACAAACTCACATTTGACGTGACCGTAGGTGACGAGACAAAGCAACTCGTTGTTAATGGAGGCCAATACAATATTGAAAGCCCAGCTGAAATAAGTGTAGGAGGCTTAAGGTTTCGTGTGAATTATGGTTCAAAAGAAATAGAATTACCTTTTTATATAAAACTTCTTGATTTTCAACTGACTAATTATCCAGGATCTCAAAATCCTATATCATATGCAAGTGAGATTACTGTAATTGATCCTAAGGAAACATTTGATTTTAGAATATTTATGAATCACATCCTAAATTATAAAGGCTATAAATTCTTCCAGTCAAGTTATAATATTACGGATGAATATGAAGAAACTCGTTTATCGGTAAATCATGATTTTTGGGGAACTACAATTACTTATATAGGATATGCAATGTTGTTTTTAGGTATGCTTCTATCTTTATTTATTAGAGGGACTCGTTTTTCGGATTTAAGAAGAAACCTCAACAAAATCAAGGCAAAAAAAACAGTATTAACAATCGCATTACTTTTAAGTGTTTCAATTGGTTTTTCTCAACATAAACATCAAGTCTCAGAAGCACAAATTGATTCTATTTTAATAGCCAATCAAGTTGATCCTATTCATGCAGAAAAATTCAGCCGTATTGTAATTCAAGATGCTGGTGGGCGTATGAAACCAGTTAATACATTCGCTTCTGAACTTTTGAGAAAAGTAAGCAAAAAAAATACTTATAAAAGCCTTGATGCAAATCAAGTCTTTCTTTCAATTCAAGAAAACCCAAAATTATGGTTTAGCGTACCTATCATTTATATCAATCCTATCAATACAAAACTTCGAGATATTATTGAGATACCTCACGATCAAAAATATGCTCGTCTTGCAGATTTATTTACTGAGAAAGGTGCTTACAAAATTCAAGATATCCAAGAAAAAGCATTTAAAAAGAAAATCAAAAGTAAGTTTGAACAAAGTGTGATTTCTGTGAGTGAACGTGCTAATTTATTGTATTCAGCAATTGGAGGAGGAATTATGAAAATTTTCCCTGTGCCAAATGACCCAACTTACAAATGGGTTTCTTATCCTGAATTAAGTCAAGTAAAATTTTCAGGAAAAGACTCGGTATTTGTTAAACAAATTTTGCCATACTACTTTCAGACTTTGCAAGAGTCTAAAAAGAATAATGATTATACAGAATCTGAAAAATTACTTGAAGGAATAGAAAAATTCCAGAGAAAATTTGGAGCAGAAGTATTTCCAAAAGGGAATAAAGTTGACTTAGAAATTTACTATAACAAGCATGACATCTTTAAAAATTTATTCTGGCAATACATGTTGGCTGGAGTCTTTATGTTCATCATCATTATCATCAATATTTTTAATAATTCTAAGTTAGTCAGAGTACTTTTAAAAGTAAGTACAATGATCGTTGTTTTATTGTTTACTTACCATACAATAGGTCTTGGAATTCGATGGTATATTTCCGGTCATGTTCCATGGAGTAATGGCTATGAATCTATGATTTATATTGCTTGGGCGACTATGTTATTTGGATTAATTTTTGGAAGAAAATCTACTTTGACAATTGCTGCAACAGCATTTGTCACTTCCATTATTTTATTTTATGCCCATCAAAATTGGATGGATCCTGAAATTGCTAATTTAGTTCCAGTTCTTGACTCGTATTGGGTGCTGATTCATGTTTCAATCATTGTTGCTAGTTACGGACCACTTACGCTAAGTATGATTCTAGGGATGCTTGCTTTATTTCTTATGATTATCACTACTCAAAAAAATAAACCGAAAGTTGACTTAATGATTAAAGAAATTACCATCATTAATGAAATGTCTATGAATGTAGGATTGGTTCTTCTTGTGATTGGAAACTTTCTTGGTGGAATGTGGGCAAATGAAAGTTGGGGGAGATATTGGGGATGGGATCCTAAAGAAACTTGGGCGTTAGTAAGTATCATGTTATATGCATTTATTCTTCACACTCGATTGATTCCTGGATTAAGAGGAAGATTGACTTTTAATATATTTTCAGTTTTTGCTTTTGCATCTGTTTTAATGACCTACCTAGGAGTAAATCATCTATTATCTGGATTGCATTCTTACGCTGCTGGTGAATCTGCAGATGTTCCAATGCAGATATGGACTTGGCTTGGAGTTTCAGTATTATTAAGTGTATTCGCCTATTTTAAGTATCAAAAATATTATAAAAAATAATTTAAACTAATTTCAATATATTTTTTGGTTCATCCAAATCTAATATATGAACTCATCTCTTTCGCTTAATAATTTAGTCTTGTTAGGAAGGGTCTAAACCCAATTCAGAGAAAGGCAATTTGATATTAGAGTATAATTTTAAAAAAAAATCATTCTTTTGCTTAAAACTATGGACTTGTAGTCCATAGTGGTTTATTTGTAAAGCTTATAATACTTGTTCCATGAGATTTACGTCACAATTATAAAAATCTATAAAATAATAATTTAGTTTAATTTGTTTATAATTAAATGCAATATGGGAAGAATACAGATTGTCAATTTGCACCTTTTGAATATACCAAGTGTCGTTATCGTAACTTAATTGCTGGTTTTTATAAACTTCAATATCTTCCAATGGAATGGATAAACCCCTTCCTATCGCTTTAACAACCGATTCTTTGGATGTCCAGTAATCATAAAATGTCTTTTCTTTTTTTTCAGAAGAATTGATATGAAATAATTCATTTTTCGTAAAAACTCCAGTAATGGAATTCAAATCAAGTTTTTCTATTTTTTCAATATCAATCCCTAACCTTAAGCCTCTTGACAATGCACATAATACATATTCACCTGAATGAGAAATATTAAAATCTAAATCTAAATCTAAATATGGTTTTCCATATTTATTGTATTTTAATTTCTTTAGACATTTTAATTCTATATCATATAATTTTAAACCTTCTATTAGTAGTAATTTTCCTAGTAAATTTAATTCTCGATCTTTCCAACGTTTGTAGTTTTTGTTTTTTGTTAATAGATTTTTAGGCAAGTTCTTTAGTAAAGCACTATTACGACTAATAGGTCTATCTATTATTTTTGAATAAAATATGTTTACTTCTTTCAAAATTAAAAGTGAATTAAATAACTCTGGCTGGTCTTTTGGGATGCTTTAAAACCGAACGATTATTTCCCAGCATCTCCGTGGGAAAATAAATCAAATAACAAACTGAATTTCAAACAGTCGTTTTCATTTTTTTATTCTTTGGATAAATTAACCAAATAAGATTGTTTAGGACGCGCTGTGCTCTCTTGCCATACCGACAAGTACTTTCCTTTTTCCTTCAAATGGTTCTCTACCATGAGTATATAACATATTATCTAGCAATAGCAAATCATTTTCTAGCCAATCAAAACTTACCTTAGTGTTATTATAAACGTCTCTTATTATGTCCAATACTTCTGGGTCAATTGAAGTTCCGTCACCAAAATAAGTGTTTCTTGGCAGATTGTCTTCTCCTAATATTGCTGTCAAATCTTCTCGTAATTCACTATTCAAATTGCTTATATGGAATAAATGAGCCTGATTAAACCATAATTTATCTTTCGTGTTAGGGTGAACGAGAGTAGCATTATTAATTTGCTTAGTTCTAAGTCCGTTAGGAGTCCATTCCGCCAAAATATTATTGCCCTTACAATAAGCTTCTATTTCACTTCTATTGTTAGTTTGGAAAACTTCTTCCCATGGCAAATCTATAATATTAGAATAGTTTCTAACATACATGATATTCTTTTTTTCAAATTCGTCTCTGATTTCTGCTGGAATTTGATTGTAAGCAATGCGACTATCAGAAATCGGTGTGTTGCCCATCTTCTCTGCTTTGATTTTACATACTAAGCCTATTCGGGAAGGCCATTTATTAGAGTAAGCATTTTCATTATGTTGTGGAATCCATTCTGTGTGATGGTATTCCGTAGCAGTATAAATTTTATTTTTTAATTCTGTGCGAGGTGTTGATCTAAAGGTATAATCAATAAGTTCTCCTCCAAACAATAAGGAGAGAATCGTTCCAAAATCTTCTTCTTTAATATCTTCAAACCCTCTAATGAGAAGCGCGCCAGTTTTCTCTAAATGGGTTTGTACTTCTTCTTTATTTTTTAGTGCCCACTCCAATGGTGATATGTTATGATCTTTAATAGTATAGAGCATATTTATTCCTAGGAAGGATTCTATATTTTTTGTATTCATATTTTTTAATTTTTTGTTGCGTACTTGATATTACTAATTTTTTAACAGGAATGTCAAATTATAAATGCCTTAAAAAGGCATAATTTTATTGAGCCAGATGTTCATCTTGAATTGATTTTACTCTAATTTCATTTTCTAATAAAGATATTATACCCTTTTCAAGTTCGGGTAAATGCCACTCACTCAATTCTTTAGAGATAGATTTGTAAAATAAAATATTCTTTAACAGTGTTGAATAAGCTTCTTTTGTATTTAGAGTAAACATTAAATCATCATTCTTCATCTTTGAATAGTAATTATTTCCCCAATGTTTAATGTTTTTTCCTCTAAAAATTGCAGATTCTTTAGGAGTGTTTATTTGTTCTCTCCATACTAAGACTTCAATGATTATTCGTTTTAAACTATTATCCCTCATCAACACGCCAAAAAGCATATCGTTTTTTTTAATTGTAATGTAAATTTTATAGCAAGTTTGCCAAAATCCATTGTAATTAACCTTAAAATCTGCCACAGTAAATTCCTTACGTGCTAACCTATAGTTTTTAGTTATTTCATTGATTAGTGGATGAATTTTATCATGACCATAAGCAATTTTGTATCCTGAAGATAAATAATTGGAAAACTTTGAAATCTGATTGTCTATTCGTCCTCCTTTTTTAATCAAAAAATTAAAAACCTTAAACTTTTTTAATTGTATGTATTTTTTACATAATAAAAGTAATTTCTTATCTAAAATTGTAATATCAATAGAAAAAAAATTTTTGAACAGTATTGTTACGTTTGTTATCCCCCCCCCTTTTTGAATATAAACCGATAGTACTGGATTTGGAAAGCTAGATAGCCATTCAGTTTTATTTTGATTGCTATATTTTTTTACATCATTAGTAAATAGAAAAAGATCTAAATCTGATAAAGAATCTGAACATTTTTCACGGTCTAAATGGAAAAATGACCCAAAAGTAATAATAGAGTAGATGTCTTTATTAGATTCACCAAATTTTTTTAATATTTGAGCTAAATTATTCATGGAATAGAACTAGTTATATAATATAAATAAGTTTTGCGTAAAAATAATCAAAAATAATCAAAATTAATTATAATTTTCCTACATAATTTTTTTTTTAATCTGTTTTTATAGTAAGTTTGATGTTAGAAAAATTGATTGAGATATAAGTATGGAAATTGCTGATTTAAATTCCTTTTTTAAAAAGAAGTAGTAAACCGTTACAAAATATAATAGTTCTTCTCAGTTTCTCTATTGAATTAAAATAATTTTTAACTCAAGCTAAATTGTATGAAAGAAAAAATGAAGTTGCATCTTTCTCAACAAGATGTATATTATGGGCAAATAATGAACTCACAAAGTTCATTATATAATGTTGGAGGATACGGTAATTTTAAAGGGAAGTTTGATATCTCTAGGTTTGAATCAATTTTAAAAGATTCCTCAAAAGTATTTGATTTTCATAAAATAAAATTTGATTTTAAGGGTGCAGAACCTGCTCAATATATAGTAGACGCTCCCATACCTATATATATTGATAAATTAGATTTTTCATCAACGCAAGAACCTCAAAAAGAAGCCTTAGATTGGATGCAAAATCAATTCAATATAGCTTTTGATCTTGAAAAAGAAAAATTATATCGTATAGCATTGATTAAAGTATCAAAAGATGAATATTATTGCTTCTTTTGTTTTCATCATTTAATCGTTGATGGATATGCATTTGCAATTTATTTTAATTATCTTATAACTGAATATAGAAAACTTTTAGATAACCATAATGAATTTGAAGACCAATATCCTTCTTATGCAGATGCTGTAAAACGAAATCTCGATTATTGGAAGTCTAAGCACTACAGAAAAGACACTGTCTATTGGAAAGAAAAATTTAAAGACATTCCAGATTTAATATTTAGCCATAAGATACAAAAAAATGATAGTGCTCGTTCATTTTTTTTCCCAATTTCTAAATTTGATAGAATACTATTAGAACGTCTAAGTGAACAGACCAAAACTAATGTGTCTCAGCTAACGATTGCTGCCTTATTAGTATATTTTGGAAAAATAACTCAGCAGAAGAGTTTTTGTTTCGGACTTTCGAATCACAAAAGAAGAGGTAGGGAGGAAAGGAAAATAGTTGGAATGTTTACAGGAATACTTCCCTTTAAAGGAGAATTTATTCCAAATCAGCTACTGTCAGATGTTATTTCGAATGTCAAACAAACCCAAAGAAATGATTTTAGACATGGATTGTATCCTATTTCTCATTTAAATAGATCCTTGAGATTACTTTCAAAGAATAGATTACAACTTTTTGATGTTTTAATAAATTATCAACTTCTTCCTTTTACAGATATAACAGATTCTGATTTTAAGGTGCAGATAAAGCAATTAAAGAGCGCCTCACATTTAGGAGTTCCTCTTTTAATCCGTTGGTTTGATTATGGTCAAGAAGCACATTTAGAATTACATATAGATTACCAAGAAGCATATTTTAATGATGTAGAAATAAAATTGTTTGTAAATAGACTGCTTTTTGTTCTAAGGCAATTTGAATCATGTCTGGATAAGCCTATTGAGAATGTTTCAATCCTACCAGATGAAGAGCGCCATGTATTAGAAGGATTCAACAATAGTATTTTTAACGATCCAACGGATAGTACAATAGTTGATATATTTGAGACGCAAGCCTTAAAGACGCCAAATGCTATTGCAGTGGTTAATGAAGGAAGTCATTTAACCTATAAGGAATTAGATAAGAAATCGAATCAACTCGCTCATTATTTAATGGATAAAGGTGTATCTGTAGAAGATATGGTGGGCATTTGCTTGGGTCGTAGTTTGGAGATGATCATTGGTATTCTGGGG
>NZ_JAJGWR010000010.1:0-30640 GCF_021390755.1 Tenacibaculum piscium
AAGGTAAATACGATGGTTAAAATCATTAAGCCAATCGTGTTGGGGAGTAAAGCAGGATAAACAAAAATAATCAAACTACGTACTTTGATGCAATGACTACGTACTTTAATGCAATTTAAGGCTGTTTTTACGTACTTTGATGCAATGATTACGTACTTCAGTGCAATTTTATTTTTTAAAAACGTCTGTAGGTACTATAAATAAAGGGCTTTCTGAAAGTAAAAAAAACGCTAGAGTATTATAGATACTCTTAGAGTATCTTAGAGAGAAATTCCCTTTTCAGTACATTTCTCTTTTCTTAAAAAATCCATAATATCCGAAAAATCCGAAGTTTCCGAAAAAAGCAGAAAGGATTGTAATTAGCCGATTTAAGCACTTTTTAAAACCTTTTATACACTTTGTGTTAAAGTTTATAAATCCTTTAGCAGGCTTTAAGATTAGATACTTATGCGCAAAGTAAATAGTATTCTAATTCACTAAAAAAGAGAATTTTATGAATTTTACGAGAAGACAGAATAAACGAAAAATAATACTTGTTTTCTAATATTTTAAGAGCCTATTAATTAAATATCATTTTGTTTTCTTATTTTTAACCTTATGAATAAGAAAAGTTTAAGTGAAAGAGATATTTGTACAAAGTTTATAAATCTTGCTATTGAAAAAGCTGGCTGGAATATGAGAACACAAGTAAGAGAAGAAGTTTCTTTTACAGATGGACGTATCATTGTACAAGGTAAATTATATACTAGAGGTAAAAGTAAAAGAGCTGATTACATACTTTATTACAAGCCAAATATTCCGATTGCAATTATTGAATCAAAAGATAATAAAAAAGCTGTTGGACATGGAATGCAACAAGCTTTAGAATATTCTGAAATTTTACAAATTCCATTTGTATTTACTTCGAATGGAGATTCTTTTGTTTTTTTGTAAATGAAAGAAACTTACCACTTAGTAAGACTAAGCTGTAAATTACATAATTAAAACTACTGCGGACAAAACTTCAATTATAAATGTTCACCCGCATATATTAAGACATTCTTATGGATTCTATTTAGCAAATAAAGTGTGTGATTTAAGGTTAATTCAATATTATTTAGGTCATAGAGACCCAAAACATGCTGTTAACTATACCAGAGTTGTAGGCAGTCGATTTGAAAATTTATTGAAATAAATTATTAATTTATTTCAATAATTTAATAATTGTGCTGAATTTATAATTTTTATATAATTTTTGTATATTTGTAATTAATTATGAAACAAATATTCCATAAAATAATGTCAATTGTAATGACTTTTGTAGTGTTATTCTCTACAATGTCATTTACAGTGGATATGCATTATTGTGGTGATGAATTAGTAGATACTGCAATATTCCAAAAAGCAAAAAATTGCGGAATGGAAATGCAAAAACTTTCAAGCAAAGATTGCTCTATTACTAAAAAGAGCTGTTGTAGTGATAAGCAAGTAGCTGTTAATGGTCAAGATGAATTAAAGGTATCTTTTGATAGTCTTTCTTTTGAACAACAGAAATTTGTTGTTTCTTTTATTTACACCTATATCAACCTTTTTGAAGGTTTACAACAAAATACAACTTCATTTTCAGGGTATCCACCAACTCTCATTGTCAAGAATATCTACAAACTTGACGAGACATATTTAATTTGATTTTTAATAAATAGACTTTATTGTCCTATAACTGCAATGTTATAAGGATGTTTTTTTGTATGCGGTATTTTCACAAATACCATTGTCTAATTATTTAATAATCAAAACTTATGCTCAATAAAAGCATTAAATTTTTAATAGGAAACAAACTTGTCGCAGTTTTAATGCTTACCCTTTTTATTGGATGGGGAACTGTAAACGCACCTTTTCATTGGGATATTCCTTTTTTACCAAGCAATCCTGTTGCGGTAGATGCCATTCCAGATATTGGTGAAAACCAACAAATTGTATTTACTAAATGGGATGGTCGTTCTCCACAAGATATTGAAGACCAAATTACTTATCCACTAACAACTTCATTACTTGGTATTCCAGGAGTTAAAACAATTCGTAGTTCTTCTATGTTTGGTTTCTCAAGTATCTATATCATTTTCGAGGAAGATATTGAGTTTTATTGGAGCAGAAGTAGAATTTTAGAAAAGCTAAATTCATTACCAAGTAATTTACTCCCAGAAGGTGTTAATCCAGCATTGGGACCAGATGCTACAGGTTTGGGGCAAATTTTTTGGTACACTTTGGAAGGTCGTGACGAAAAAGGAAATGTTACTGGTGGTTGGGATTTACAAGAATTACGAAGTATTCAAGATTACTATGTAAAATACGGTTTGTCATCAGCAAGTGGAGTTTCCGAAGTTGCCTCAATTGGTGGTTATGTTCAAGAATATCAAGTGGATGTAAATCCAGAATTAATGCGACAATACAAAATTGGCTTAAATCAAGTTGTAAAAGCAGTTAAAAGTAGTAATCAAGATATTGGAGCACAGACTTTAGAAATAAATCAAGCTGAATATTTAGTTCGTGGTTTAGGTTATATAAAATCCATTGAAGATATTGAAAATGCTGTTGTTACTTCAGAAGATTTTATAGCCATAAAAATAAAAGATATTGGTAAAGTTTCTTTAGGTCCAGCAACAAGAAGAGGATTGTTGGATAAAGAAGGCGCAGAAGTAGTTGGTGGTGTTGTAGTTGCGAGATATGGAGCAAATCCTATGGAAGTAATTACAAATGTAAAAACTCAAATTGAAGAATTAAAAGGAGGTTTACCTTCTAAAGTTTTAGCTGACGGACGAACATCACAAGTAACAATAGTTCCTTTTTATGATAGAACAGAATTAATTGAAGAAACTTTAGACACACTAAATGAAGCGTTAATATTAGAAATTCTGATTACCATTTTGGTAATTATTGTAATGGTTTTTAATCTTCGGGCTTCTATTTTAATATCTGGTTTATTACCTGTTGCTGTATTAATGGTATTTGTTACGATGAAACTATTTAATGTAGATGCAAATATTGTAGCACTTTCAGGAATTGCAATTGCTATTGGAACAATGGTTGATGTTGGCGTAATTCTCGCCGAAAATATGATTCGTCATTTAGATGATGAGAAATTGCAAAGCAGTGAAGATGGTACAAAATACACTACAGATCAAATAATTTACAATGCAACTGCAGAAGTTTCTGGAGCAATATTAACAGCAGTTTTAACTACAATTATAAGTTTTGTGCCTGTATTTACAATGATTGGCGCAGAAGGTAAATTGTTTAGACCTTTAGCATTTACCAAAACAATGGCATTATCTGCATCTTTGGTTATTGCTTTATTTTTAATTCCGCCATTTGCAGCATATTTATTCAGAAAAACAAAACTTAAAAAATCTTTTAGCCATATTAAAAACATCACTTTAATAGTTGCTGGAATTGTAATTATAATAAGTGGGTTTTGGTTAGGAAGTATTCTAATTGCTTTTGGAATTAACGGTTTATTTGCTGTTTTAGGAAAGCTGAATGAGAAAAAAAGCAATCTTATAAATATCATTATTTCTTGTACTGCTATTATATTCTTACTTGCAGAATATTGGCGACCATTAGGTTTTGACAGAAGTATCTTCATCAACTTGATTTTTGTAGCCATTATTTGTTTCGGTATTTTAGGTATATTCTCGGTTTTAAAAAACTATTATAGACAAATTCTACAGTGGGCATTAGCGAATAAACTCTTGTTTTTAACGATACCAACATCAGTTCTTGTATTTGGATTTTGGATATTTTATAACACAGGTAAAGAATTTATGCCCTCTTTAAATGAAGGTTCTTTTTTATTGATGCCAACCTCAATGCCACATTCTGGTGTCGAAGAAAATAAACGCGTTTTACAGCAATTAGATATGGCAGTAGCCACTATTCCAGAAATTGAAACTGTGGTTGGGAAATCTGGGAGAACGGAATCCGCTTTAGATCCTGCACCTTTATCGATGTATGAAAATATGATTCAGTATAAAACTGAATATATGCGTAATTCAGAAGGAAAAAGACAGCGTTATAAAATAAATAATGAAGGTGCTTTTGAATTGAAAAACGGACAATTTATTGAAAACCCAAATAATTCAGAAAATGCAAGTTTTACAAAACTTGAACACGACAAACTTATTGAAGATAATGATGGCGAATTCTATAGAAACTGGCGACCAGAAATTAATTCTCCAGATGATATTTGGAATGAAATTGTGAAAGTTACCAAGTTACCAGGTGTTACTTCTGCTCCAAAATTACAGCCAATAGAAACAAGGTTGGTCATGTTGCAAACAGGAATGCGTGCACCAATGGGAATAAAAGTAAAAGGGCAAGATTTAAAACAAATTGAAGCTTTTGGACTGCAATTAGAAAGCCTTTTAAAACAAGCAGAAGGTGTTAAAGTAGAAGCTGTTTTTGCGGATAGAATTGTTGGAAAACCTTACTTACTGATTGATATTGATAGAGAAAAAATTGCACGTTATGGAATTTCTATTGAGGATGTTCAGAATGTTTTAAAAGTTGCAGTTGGTGGAATGCAGTTGACCCAAACTGTAGAAGGTAGAGAACGTTATGGAATTCGAGTTCGTTATCCAAGGGAATTGCGTAACAACCCTGAATCTATAAAAGATATTTATATTCCTGTTGAAAAAGGGAACCCTGTTCCTTTAGGCGAATTAGCAACCATTAGATATGAACAAGGGCCACAAGTGATAAAAAGTGAAGATACTTTTTTAGTAGGTTATGTTTTGTTTGATAAAATAGATGGTTTTGCAGAAGTTGATGTAGTTGAAAATGCACAAGCTTTATTTCAACAAAAAATAGACTCAGGAGAATTAACAGTGCCAAAAGGAATCAGCTATAAATTTACAGGAACTTATGAAAACCAATTACGTGCAGAAAAAACATTGTCTGTTATAGTTCCATTAGCATTGGCAATTATTTTCTTGATTTTATATTTTCAGTTTAAATCGGTTTCTACATCACTTATGGTTTTTACAGCAATAACAATTGCCTTTGCTGGTGGATTTATTATGATTTGGTTATATGGTCAAGATTGGTTTTTCAATTTTAGCTTTTTTGGAGAAAATATGAGGGATCTCTTCAATATGAAAACTATTAATTTAAGTGTGGCAGTTTGGGTAGGTTTTATTGCATTGTTTGGTATTGCTACAGATGATGGTGTAGTTATGGCAACTTATTTAACACAAACTTTTGAACGTGAAAAACCTGCTGATAAAAAGAGTATTAGAGCTTCAGCTTTAGAAGCTGCAGAAAAAAGAATTCGTCCCTGTTTAATGACCACTGTAACTACAATTTTAGCCTTGTTACCTGTTTTAACATCCACAGGAAAAGGAAGCGATATTATGATTCCTATGGCAATTCCAATTTTTGGAGGAATGGTCATAGACATTACATCTTACTTTCTTTTACCAGTTTTGTATAGTTGGCGAGAAGAGATTAAATTGAAAAGAATAGAGAAAAAAGAGCATCAAGAATCAAGACAAATTGCAGATTAATATGAAAAATATAAATAAACTATTCAGAGAATTCTTTATTTTTTGTACTATTTTCTTTGTTATAAAAAGTCAAAGTCAAGAACTAAAAAGCTATTTGGAACAAGCAATGGCTAACAACCCAGCAATTCAAAAATTTGAATTGCAATATAATATTGCATCCGAGAAAGTAAACGGGGTAAACACGTTACCAAACACTGAATTTGGTGCAGGTTATTTTGTGAGTGAACCAGAAACAAGGACAGGCGCACAACGTTTTAAGATTTCAATAAAACAAATGTTGCCTTGGTTTGGTACAATTACTTCAAGAGAAAATTATATTTCTTCTATGGCAGATGCTAAATATGAAGATATTGTAATTGCAAAACGTAAACTAATTACTTCCGTTTCGCAGTCCTATTATAATTTGTATGCAAATAAGGCAAATCAAAAGGTATTAGAAAAAAATATAAAACTCCTCGAAACTTACGAAACATTAGCCTTAACGTCTGTTGAAGTTGGCAAAGCTTCTGCAGTAGATGTTTTACGATTACAAATGAGACAAAATGAAATGCAACAAGTAAAAGATGTTTTAGAACAACAATTTTTAGCAGAACAAACTAATTTTAACAAGCTGTTAAATCGTGATAAAGCAATTAAAGTAAATGTTATTAATGATTTGAATTTCCCTTCTGAAAACTTTGATATTAATACTGATAATTTATTTGTAAATCCAGAATTATTAAAGTACGATAAAATGTATCAATCCATAGAAAAATCAGAATTATTAAATCAGAAAGAAAGTGCGCCTATGATTGGTTTTGGGTTGGATTATATCAACGTTTCAAAACGCTCTAATATGGATTTTAGCGATAATGGTAAAGATATTGTAATGCCAATGGTTTCTATTTCGATACCTATTTTCAATAATAGTTACAAATCAAAAACCAAACAAAATCGCTTACAACAAAAAGAAATTTTGGCACAGAAACAAGACCGTAAAAATAAATTAGAAATTCTTTTAGATAAAGCCATAAACAATCGTATTTCTACAAGAATAAACTATCAAACGCAAACGAAGAACTTGAAACAAGCCAATGATGCCGAGAAAATTTTAATTAAAAATTATGAAACAGGTACAATTGATTTTAATGATGTATTAGATATTCAAGAGTTACAATTGAAGTTTGAAATGAATCAAATTAAGTCTATTAAATCTTACTTCATACAAACAACGATTATTAATTATCTAACTGATTAACCAATGGAAAAGAAATTATTCATAAAGAATATGGTGTGTAATCGCTGTATAATATTCATTAAAACTAAATTTGAAAAGTTAGATATTGAGCTAAAACATATTGAGCTTGGTACTATAATCTTCCATGAAGAATCAGAAGATGATTTCAAAAAAATTAAGGCTGCTTTAGAAGAAAATGGTTTTGAAATTTTATTAGGACAGGAAGAAAAATTAGTAGAACAAACTAAAATAACAATTATTAAATTATTGCAGAAATTACCATTACAATTAGAAAAAACACTTTCTAAATATTTAGAATCAAAATTGAATTTAGAGTACTCAAAAATCAGTAAAATATTTTCTATGAATGAACATATTACCATTGAAAAATATTTTATAAAGTTAAAAATAGAAAAGGCAAAAGAGTTGATTCAATTGCAAGAAAATAATTTTACAGGGATAAGTCAGCAATTAGATTATAGCAATGTAAACCATTTTAGTAGTCAATTTAAAAATGAAACTGGTATGAGCTTGACATCTTACAAAAATGAGCAGAGAAATTATAGGAATCCTTTAGACCAAATTGTGTAGATATGAACCATAATTATAATACAATACCTTTTTGTTCAGTAGTAACTTTGATTACTTATAAAATGAATAATAAAATGAAAACTAAAATAATTTCAATATTTCTTATTGGTTTAACTACCATAGTTTTTGCACAAGAGAAACAAGTAATAGAAGGAAATATAAATAACCTTCCCGTAAGAGAACACACGATTACCTTACGTGAAGCTATAGTAAATAAAGCAGGAAAAGATGTTATGGGAATGACCGTTAACGGGACAATTCCTGGACCAACTTTAGAATTTACAGAAGGTGAATATGCTGTTATTTATGTAAAAAATGAAATGAGTGTAGAAACCTCTGTGCATTGGCACGGACTTTTATTGCCAAATTTTTATGATGGTGTTCCTTATTTAAATACACCACCTATAGAACCTGGGCATACACAGAAATACGAATTCCCAATAAAACAATCTGGTACCTATTGGTACCATTCTCACACGATGTTACAAGAACAAAGTGGTGTTTATGGTTCCATTGTTATTCAACCTAAAGAAAAAGTGTTAGAATATGATAAGGAATTGGTGTTGATGTTATCAGACTGGACCAACGAAAAACCAATGAATGTTCTTAAAAATTTGAAAAGAGGAAACGAATGGTATGGCATCAAAAAAGGAACAGCTACACCATTAAATAAAGTGATTGCTCGTGGAGCATTTGGTGCACAACTTAATTTCTGGAGACAACGTATGGAAGGAGCAGATATTGCAGATGTATATTATCCAGCATTTTTAATTAATGGGGAAGAAAGCATTGAGTATCCAGAATTTAAACCGGGCGAAAAAGTAAGGTTACGAATTATTGATGGTGGTGCTTCAACTTCTTTTTGGATGACTTTTGGTGGTGAAACACCTGTATTGGTTTCTTCAGATGGATTAGATGTTGTACCTGTTAAAAAGAATAAAACTTTTATAGGTATAGCAGAAGCTTATGATTTTATAGTAACTATTCCAGAAGAAGGAAAAATAGAATTCAGAATTACAGCACAAGATGGTTCTGGAACAGCATCCGCATTTTTGGGTACTGGTAAAGTTTTAAAAGCACAAGAAATTCCGAAGCCAGACAAAATTGGAATGATGATGAAAATGGCTAAAATGGATATGAAAATGGGTGCACACGCATTAAAATATCGTCCAAATAAAGATGAACGTTTTAAAATGAAGGATGAATATGGTATGCAGATGGATAAAATGAAAGGAATGAAAATGGATAGAGAAATGAAGATGGATCATTCCAAATTGTCTGGGATGGATATGAACAAACCAAAAGATACTGTAGCAATGAGTAAAATGAACCATTCTAATATGACAGGAATGGATATGAAAAAAGAGAATACTATGCCAGCAATAAAAATGGAAGGAATGGATTTATTTGCTGAATATAATTACGATTATTTGAAGTCGCCAGAGAAAACCAACTACGATAAAAATGTTCCTGTAAAAGAAGTTCTATTAAACCTTACAGGAAATATGAATCGATATATCTGGAGTATGAATGGTGTTCCCTTATCTGAAGCTGATAATATCAAAATAAATAATAAAGAGGTAACAAGAATTACGTTCAATAACTTGACAATGATGCACCATCCAATGCATTTACACGGTCACTTTTTTAGAGTATTGAATAAAAATGGAGACTATTCACCATTAAAACATACAGTAAATGTGCCACCAATGCAAAAAGTAACTTTAGAGTTTTATGGAAATAATGGCGATGAAGCTGGCGACTGGTTTTTCCACTGCCACATTCTTTACCATATGATGGGTGGTATGGCAAGAGTAATGTCTTATGACACACCAAGAGACCCACGAATGGACGAATTTACAGCTTCAAAAATTATCGCAGAAACAGATAAATGGTATTCTTGGGGATTGGCAGATATTGCTTCAAATAACACAGCAATTAATTTAACAACTTCTAATTTAAGAAATCAATTTAATGCATCTTTCGAATACGGATGGAACAAAAATTTGGAAGGAGAATTTACTTATGAACGCTATCTACACGATTATTTAAGAGTATTTGGTGGGGTAAATATAGAAAATGAAACACGTGGTAGTTTAGATAAATTAAATACTACAGCAGTTGTTGGTCTTCGTTATTTAACACCTTACTTATTCAATTTAGATGTTAGAGTAGATAATAAATTAAGACCAAGAATTGGATTAGGAAGAAGTATAATGATTTTCCCTAAACTGTCTGTTTTCGGTTATTATGAATATCAAATAGATTTAGGTTTTGTTGACACTTTACCAACAAATAAAGATTTCACTTCAGAAACAGTTTGGAGCGCAGGAGCAGAATATATGCTATCAAGAAATTTCTCTTTAATGGCGAGTTACGACAATCGTTTTGGCGGTGGTGGTGGATTATCAGTAAGATTTTAATAATGAATAGTAGTAAATCAAATATAAATTTAAAAACAAATAAAATGAAAACAGTAAAAACAACAACAGCAATTTTAGCACTTGTATTAATGACATTTACAGCAATTTCTTGTAAAAACAACAAGAAAGAACAAAGTAAAAATGAAGTAAATCATTCAGAAATGAATCATAATGCTAATGATGGTCATCATAGTAAGGATAAAAAAGAAACCGTAATTTCGGTGAATCAAAAAGAAAACTCCGAATCCGAAGCAATTTTAACCGCTTATTTCAATTTAAAAAATGCTTTAGTAGCAGATGATGAATCAAAAGCAAAAGAATTGGGTGCTTCATTAGAAAAAAGTTTAAGCAATTTTGATGTTTCTAAATATACTGATGCTCAAAAATCAGAATTAAAAGATATTATTATTGATGCTAAAGAACACGCAGAGCATATTTCTAAAAGCCCAATAGCACATCAAAGAGAACACTTTAAGGTTTTAAGTAAAGACATTATAGATATGGTTACCATATCTGGTGCTTCTAATAAATTATATGAGCAATATTGCCCAATGTATGAAAAAGGAAGTGCTTGGTTAAGTATGAATAAAGAAGTGCGTAACCCTTATTATGGCAGTAAAATGCTTAAATGCGGAAAAGTACAAAGAGAAATTAACTAAATGAAAACTGTTAAAATCATATTGTTGATTTTATTGGTCGCTTTTGTGGGAATACAATTTATTCCCACAGAACGTAACCAAAGTGATATTGTACCAGTAACCGATTTTATGTTGGTAAATAATGTGCCAAATAATATAAAAAACAATTTGCAAGTATCTTGTTATGATTGCCATAGCAACAACACTAAATACCCTTGGTATAATAAAATACAACCAGTTGCTTGGTTTTTAGAAGAACATATTAAAGATGGTAAAAAAGAATTAAATTTTAATGAATGGGAGTCATTATCAAATCGAAGAAAAGCCAGCAAATTACGATTAATTATTAAACAAATAGAAAGCGGAGAAATGCCATTAAATTCTTACACGTTAATTCATAGAGATGCAAAGCTCTCAAGCGAAGAAACGAATGAAATAATCAATTTTATCGCCCAATTAAAAGATAGTTTATAAAAATAAAAAATTAGTAGAAGATACTTGAACTTGAGAGAAAGTCTTATTTTTTTGGTTGATTGGATACAGTCTAACTCTCATTTTTTGGTATTATTTTAATAAAATATTAAAATGAAAGAATGTTGTAAAAACGGTTTTCAAGACACAGAAAATAAGTCTAATATAAAAAAATGGTTCAATTATATAGTATATATAATATTATTTTTAATAGTTGGTGGTGCATTTGTACTTCAATTATTTAGTTAATAAATAAGTTAAAATGCCTAAAGAAAACACTGTAGAAAAATCTAAAAGTACAGACTTTTATAAACAACTATTTAAAAAAGTGATACTTACTACCAGTATAGTTATTGCTTCATCTTTAAGTTATACCTTATGGATTGTTGTAGATTCTGACAGTATATTTCTACCTTTTTTAATTGTTAGTTTGGCATTTTTTAAAACCATTTTTATCGTAAAGTTAACTTTTACACAATTAAGCAAAATAATAGGAGAAAGTCATCAACTGACACACATTCTTACTTTATTTGGGATCTTAATTATTTTAATTGTGTTATCATTTTCAGCAGATTACCAGGCATTATATATATTAAATTCAGAAAATTTTAAATTCGAAACTATTCCCAATAATTCGTTTTTATTACAATTTTTCGAGTTTTTGTATTTCAGTTTTATAACCTTTTCTTCTGTTGGATATGGAGATATTGTACCCATTTCTATAGCAGGAAAACTAATTGTTATTTTAGAAGTTGTTTTAAGCTTTTTCGTTTTAGTTTTTGGTATTGCAAACATCAATAGAATCCATGTAAACAAATAATCCTTTTTAAAACTTAAATTATGAAAGTACTTAAATTTATTACTCTATTAACTGTTTTCCTTTTAACAGTTAATCTTACAAATGCACAGGACACTTCTAACATTAAAGACAAAAAAGAAGTAAAAACCGTAATGAAAGCTTATAAAGATGCAATACAAAATTTAACAACAGAAGGCACTTTTGAACTCTTTACACCAAATGCTATCATATTCGAGCAAGGAAAATTAGAAGGTACTTACAAGGAATATATATATCATCATTTGGGACCAGAATTAGGACATTTTAAGAGTTTTATTTTTTCTGATTATGAAATTCAGACAACTATAAATTCGACATACGCTTATACAACTGAAAATTACATCTACACAATAGTTCTAAAAGGTAATAAAACCAAGGACACAAAAGAAAGAACCATTAAAAGTAAGGGAGTAGCAACATCAATATTGCAAAAAATTGATGGAAAATGGAAGATAATTCATTCTCATACCTCATTTAAAAAACTAAAAATCTAATTGATTATGAAAAACATTTTAGTTCCAACAGACTTTTCAAAAACTTGTGATAAAGCAGCTCATTTAGCAATTGAAATTGCCACACTTTTTAATGCTGAAATTCATTTTTTACATCAAATACATACACCAGTAGACTGGGTTAAGTTAAACAAAACAGACGAGCATAATTATCCTGATACTCAAAAAGCGATTGGCATTGCCAAAAGCAAGTTAAGAAGTCTTGATAAAGATGCAGAACACAAAGGTTTAAAATCGAGGACTTTCTTGGAATTTATTTCAGAAGTAAAAGCAATTTCTGCACATTCTCACAATTTTCATCACGACTTCATAATAACAGGTAGTAAAGGCACACAAGAAGATTTCTCAAAACAATTTTTTGGGAGTAATACTCAAAAAATTATTAGAGATATCCACGTCCCAATTTTAGTTGTTAAAGAAGAGATTACACTATTTCCTTTTAAAAACATTGTTTTTGTTTCTGATTTTAAGGAAGATATGTCTAATTCGTTTAAACAAGTTGTTAAAATAGCAGGGAAATGTAATTCAAAAATTCACTTATTAAATATCAATACAAATAAAGATTTTAATAATATTAAAAATGGCATAGCGCCAATAAGAGAATTTTTAACAAACTTTCCAGAGTTAGAAAATTATGAAATGCACGTTTATAATGAATCTACCATTTTAAAAGGTATAGAAACTTTTCAAAAAGATAATGAAGTAGATTTAGTAGCAATGTACACGCATAATAGAAGTGGTTTGTCTAATATATTCTCTAAAAGTATTGCAGAAAACATTACAAATAACTCGAAAAAACCTGTGATGACAATTCATTTATAAATAAATTAAAATAATGAAAAGCTACGACACTCTTTCTGAAGCAATAAACACTTTACAAGCAAACGGATACACGTATAACTTAAACTTGTGCCCAAAACATATAGAATGTAACGCCTTAAAACTAAAATTACATCCAGAAGATTTTAATGTAGATGAGATGCATCGCTTTGAAGGAATGAGCAGTACCGATGATAACAGCGTTCTTTACGCCATTTCATCTAAAAACGGAATTAAAGGATTGTTGGTAGATGCTTATGGTGTTTATGCCGAAAATATTTCTGAAGCAATGCGAAAAAAACTAAAATAAAATGAAAACACTAAAAAAAACAAACCAAAAACTCTCATTATTAGGCTCTGTTTCCTTGGGTACAGGTGTAATGATTGGCGCAGGTATTTTTGTGCTAATGGGTCAAATTGCAGAGTTAGTAGGTGATTTGTTTCCAATTGCATTTATAGCAGGCGCAATTGTAGTTGGTTTTAGCTCGTATTCTTACGTTAAATTTTCAAACGCATATCCTTCTTCTGGTGGTGTAGCAAAATTTTTAACAAAAGCTTTTGGTCCTGGAACAGCTGCAGGATCTTTCTCTCTTCTAATGTACATATCAATGGTAGTCGCCGAAAGTTTAGTTGCAGGTACTTTTGGTGCTTATACTTTACGCTTATTTCCGGAAGAATATTCAGGATATGCATCCATATTAGGTGTAATTCTTATTGGAGTAGCGTATATAGTAAATATTTCTGGTAATAAAATTATTGAAGTTACCGCCACTTTTACAGCAATTATTAAAGTAGCAGGTATTGCATTGTTAGCAATTTCTGGTTTAATTATTTCAGGTTTACCAACTATAACAGGTAATTATGTAGCAAATAATAGTCAAGCCTTACCTGAAGGATTTGGATTTGTGGCTGCCTTGGCATTGTCAATTCTTGCTTTTAAAGGGTTTACTACGATAACAAATCAAGGTGGTGATATTAAAAACCCACATAAAAATGTGGGGCGCTCCATTATTATTTCAATTGCTGTTTGTACAATTATTTACGTTGTTTTAGCATTGTCGGTTGCTGGCGGTTTAAGTATTGAAGAAATTATAGTAGCAAAAGATTATGCTTTAGCAGCAGCAGCAAAACCTTTGTTTGGTGATTGGGGTTCAATTTTAACAATTCTATTGGCAATTGTAGCAACAGTTTCTGGAGTAATTGCCAGCGTATATTCTGCTTCAAGAATGTTGGGAATGTTGGGTAGTATGAAACAAGTACCTGACATGAACAAAATGAAGAAATTTAAAAACCCTTCGTTAATTTTTACTGTTTCTTTAGCCATACTACTAACTGTTTTATTCGATTTAACTCGTATAGCTTCCATTGGTGCTATCTTTTATTTAATAATGGATATTGCTATTCACTGGGGGCTTTTTAGGTACCTTAAAAAAGAAGTGAAATTTAATCCAGTTATTCCAATAATAGCAATAGTGATGGATATTGTTATTTTATCAGCATTCATTTATTTAAAATATGTTAACGACCCTTTTGTACTTGTAGTAGCAGGTATAGGAATAGCTCTTGTTTTCCTGTTTCAATTTCTTTTCATGAAATCACACACAGATAAAGATGGAAATATGAAAATGGGAATGGATGAAGAAGAAATGATGAAAATGTAAAACTTAAAAATGATGAAACACACATATAAAATAACAGGAATGACTTGCAATGGTTGCAGAAGTCACGTAGAAAAAATACTTTCAAAAGTTGAAGGTGTTGCTAAAGCATCTGTAGATTTAGAAAAAGCTGAAGCAACTATAGAAATGGATGCTCATATTAAATTAGAAACATTTCAAGAAGCTTTAAAAAATGATGGTGGACGATATAGTATTCACAAACAAGGAGGACACCATCATATAAAAGAAGAAAAAAAAGAAGTTCCTAAAGGAATTGGTACTTTTTATTGCCCTATGCATTGTGAGGGTGAAAAAACGTATGAAAAACCTGGTGATTGTCCAGTCTGTGGTATGGATTTAGTGGAAGAACAAAATTTATCAACTACAAATTCAGAACAATGGACCTGCCCAATGCATCCAGAAGTTGTAAAAGATGAAGCTGGTGATTGCCCGATTTGTGGAATGGATTTAGTGCCAATGGAGGCTGATAGTTCTGCCGAAGAAAAAGCATATAAAAAATTATCTAAAAAGTTTTGGATTGCAGTTACGTTTACATTACCTATTTTCTTTATAGCAATGAGCGAAATGCTGGCTAATAATCCATTATACGATATTTTAGAGCAGAAGAACTGGAATTGGATTCAGTTTGTATTATCAATTCCAGTAGTATTTTATGCGACTTGGATGTTCTTTGAACGTGCTTATAAAAGTATAAAAACTTGGAATCTAAATATGTTTACACTTATTGGCATTGGTGCTGGTGTAGCTTGGTTGTTTAGTGTTTTCGGAATGCTTTTTCCTGATGTTTTTCCAGATCAATTTAAAACTGAATTTGGTGCTGTACATGTTTATTTTGAAGCTACAACTGTAATTTTAACATTGGTTTTAATGGGGCAATTATTAGAAGCTCGTGCGCATAGTAAAACAAATTCTGCTATAAAAGAACTTTTAAAATTAGCACCTAATAAAGCAACCAAAATAGTAGCTGGCGAAGAGGTAGAAGTATCTATTGATAAAATAGAATTAGATGATATTTTAAAAGTAAAACCAGGTGATAAAATTCCTGTCGATGGTAAAATAACAGAAGGACATACAACTGTTGATGAATCTATGATTACTGGAGAACCAATTCCTGTAAACAAATCAGAAGGCGATAAAGTAAGTAGTGGAACTATAAATGGGAATCAGTCTTTTTTAATGAAAGCCCAAAAAGTGGGTAGTGATACATTACTTTCTCAAATTATTCATATGGTAAACGATGCCAGTAGAAGTCGTGCGCCAATTCAAAAATTAGCAGATACCGTTTCTGGTTACTTCGTTCCAATAGTCGTTTTAATTTCTGTGATTACATTTATTGTTTGGGCAATTTGGGGCCCAGAACCAGCATATGCATTAGTAAATGCAATTGCAGTTTTAATTATTGCTTGTCCTTGTGCATTAGGTTTGGCAACACCAATGTCTGTAATGGTTGGTGTTGGTAAAGGTGCTCAAAATGGGGTGCTAATTAAAAATGCGGAAGCTTTAGAAAAATTAGACAAAGTAAATACACTAATTATTGATAAAACAGGAACAATTACGGAAGGAAAACCAACTGTAGAAAAAATTGGTTCTTTTGACGATAATTATACTGAAAATAAGGTTTTAAATTATATTGTTTCTTTAAATTCAAATAGTGAACATCCTTTAGCAGAAGCTACTGTAAAATATGGGAAAGATCAAAATGCAGAAATTTTAAAATCTAATTCTTTTTCTGCTGTTACTGGTAAAGGTGTTGAAGCCCTTATTAATGATAAAAAAGTAGCATTAGGTAATCCTAAAATGATGGAATATGCAAACGCAAAAATCTCATCAGAAATGAAAGAAAAAGCTGCTTCTTTTCAAAAACAAGGAAAAACAGTTTCTTATTTATCAGTTGCTCAAAACATTGTTGGGTATGTAGTTATTGGTGATAAAATAAAAGAAACAAGTGCTAAAGCCATTAAAGAATTACAAAATATGGGCATTGCAGTTATTATGCTTACAGGAGATAATCATGATACAGCGCAAGCAGTTGCAACAGAACTAAATTTGGCTGATTTTAAAGCGAGTATGTTACCTCAAGATAAATTAAAAGAAGTAGAAAAATTACAGGAAAAAGGCAATGTTGTTGCTATGGCAGGAGACGGAATTAACGATGCACCAGCTTTAGCAAAAAGTGATGTTGGTATTGCAATGGGTACTGGAACTGATGTTGCTATTGAAAGTGCAATGATAACTTTGGTTAAAGGAGATTTATACGGTATTGTTAAGGCAAGAAATTTAAGTCATGGTGTAATGAGAAACATTAAACAGAATTTATTTTTTGCACTTATTTACAACATATTGGGTGTACCAATTGCGGCAGGTGTTTTATTCCCTTTTTTCGGAATATTATTATCTCCAATGATTGCAGCATTAGCAATGAGTTTTAGTTCGGTTTCTGTAATTGTTAATGCATTAAGGTTAAAAACAATTAAAATATAATTATATGAAAAAATTAGTAATCGTACTTATATTAATAACAACAATCTTTAGTTGTAAAAATGAAACTAAAAAAACAGATAATTATGAACATAAAAACCATCCTACAAAATCAGTGAAAGAGAATATACCAAAAAAGAAAGTATTAAGTCCACATCAATCTACTATGGCAATGGTTGGTGATGCTCTTATTCATATGGATTATTCTTCTCCTGGTGTTAGAGGAAGAATAATTTTTGGTGGTTTAGTTGGACAGATATTGATGAAATTCACGGAGATCAATTTAAAAATTTAAACTATCAACCTAAAGCTTTTAGTAAACTTATAAGTCCTACTTCACTTGCTATTTCTGGCGGTATTAATACCATTGAATTAAGAGACCTAAATAATGCACCTTATTATTGGGTAAATAATTTAAAATTATTTGATGCCATAAACGGTAGTATAAAAACAAATATAACCAAAGAAGAAGCGCTGTATGTTGCCAAAAATTATATGAAAGAAGGTTTAGAAGTTTCTTCTATTGATAAAATTGATGAAACGGATAAACACCACGAATACAGAAAAAAAATATTACCCGCTTATGTAATATCATACAAGTCAGACGAAGCTATTAAGGCCTATATTTCTATTATTGATGGGGAATTTCAAACGGTAAGACATCGAGATTGGCGTTGGTTCAATTTTTTATGGATGACACATACAATGGATTATCAAGGAAAAGATAATTTTAATACAATCGTTTTAATAGCATTTTCACTATTAGGATTAATTACTGTGTTAAGCGGTTTTACATTATGGTTTATATTCTCACCATCAATTAGAAAATTAAAGAAAATAATCATTAATAATAAAAAAGAAAATTATGGAATCAAATCAACACTCAAACAAAGAAAACGGAATGAGCAATTACACAAAATTCTATTTAATGTTAGGTTGCTCTTTTATAGCAATGTATATCACAATGTATTTAAACACATATGAATTTGACCACGTATATTTTAGCTTAACACGTTTTTATATGGTCTGTTTAGGCATCTCTACGATGGCATTAATTATGTGGTTTTTTATGCGAAATATGTATAAAAATAAAAAGAAGAACATTGTTATTTTAATAGGTAGTGTGGTACTTTTTTTAGGTGCTTTGGGATTAGTACGTGAACAAAAATCTACAGTTGATGATGTTCTTTGGATGAAAGCAATGATACCACACCATTCAATTGCAATATTAACAAGTGAACATGCAGATATTCAAGATCCAGAAGTTAAAAAATTGGCAGATGATATTATTAAAGCGCAGAAAAAAGAAATCGAAGAAATGATAAAAATGATAAAACGTTTAGAAAATGAAAAATAAAAATATAGCAAACTATTTAGGAATACTTGCTTTTGGCTTGTTATTGGGTTACTTATTCTTCGGAAATTCTTCTGATAATACTACCAATATTCATTCTGAAACATCAGAGAAAAATCAAATATGGACGTGTTCTATGCATCCGCAGATAATGCAACCAGAAGCTGGCGATTGTCCTATTTGTGGAATGGATTTAATTCCTGCAGAAAGTAGTACAGAAGGTTTAATGGCAGACCAATTTAAGCTGACAGAAAATGCGATGGCTTTGGCTAACATTCAAACTTCTACTGTTGGAAATTTTAAAGCAGAAGACAATGCGCTTAAATTATCAGGAAAAATTGTGGAAAATGAAGAAGCAAATACAGTTCAGGTTAGTTATTTTTTTGGAAGAATAGAACGGTTGAATATTAGTTCTACAGGTGAAAAAGTTAGAAAAGGACAATTGTTGGCAACAATTTATTCGCCTGAATTATTTGCTGCACAACAAGAATTAATAACAGCTTCCTCTCTTAAAGAAACACAACCCAATTTATACAAAGCTGTTCGTAATAAGCTAAAATTATGGAAACTTTCAGAAAAGCAAATCAATCAAATTGAAACCTCTGGTAAAGTAAAAGAAAACTTTCCTGTGTATGCTACTGTTTCTGGTACAGTTTCAGAAAAGTTAGTAGAACAAGGAGCGTCTATTAAACAAGGGCAACCTTTGTTTAAAATAGCAAACTTAAACACACTTTGGGCAAATTTTGATGTGTATGAAAATCAGATTGGTTTATTTAAAAAAGGACAAGAAATTTCTATAACCACAAATTCGAATAAAGAAATTAAAGCAAAAGTAGATTTTATAGACCCTGTTTTAGATACAAAAACAAGAACTGTAAAATTAAGGGCTGTACTTAATAATAGAAAGAATCAATTAAAACCAGGAATGTTTGTTGAAGGAAAAATTAAAGGAATTAATGTTAGTAATGAAGAAATAGTAACTGTTCCAGCATCCGCAGTTTTATGGACAGGAGAACGCTCTGTAGTATATTTAAAATCGAATTACAATGAACCGATTTTTGAAATGCAAGAAGTTACATTAGGAAATAGAAATGGAACTAATTACGAAGTTTTAAAAGGTCTTAAAAATGGCGATGAAATTGTAACCAACGGAACGTTTACTGTAGATGCAGCAGCACAATTACAGGGTAAAAAGTCAATGATGAATCAAAAAAGTGGTAAAGTAATGACGGGTCACGAAAAACATCCTGGAATGGATAAAAATACTTCATCAGCTGTAAATAATTTTAGTAAAAAGGAAAGAATAGAAGTTTCAGAAGAATTTCAAAATCAACTGAAAACAGTTTTTAATGCTTATATCGAATTAAAAGATGCTTTGGTTAAAGATGATGCTAATAAAGCAATGTCAGTCTCGAAAATGATATTAGAAAATGTATCTAAAGTTGATATGAAATTATTAAAAGATAATAATGATCACACACATTGGATGTCATTAGTAAAAGAAATAAAATATTCTGCGACATCTATTTCTATAACGTCAGATGTAAAAGATCAAAGAAATCATTTTAAATACCTCTCATCACATTTAATAAATACTCTTCAATCATTTGGTATCAATGAAAAAGTCTTTGTAGAATTTTGTCCTATGGTAAATAATAATAAAGGCGCATATTGGCTAAGCAAAGAAGAAAGAATAATGAACCCATATTATGGTAATGCAATGCTTAAATGTGGAGAAATAAAACTGGTAATAGAATAGAAGATTAAAAAACTAATTTTATGGGGTAGTGTAATATCTAAAATATAATTAGAAGTATAGGATATTTTGAACATAATTATTTAAATAAAATAAGGTTTTTAATTTGTAAATGTTCATCTAAAATATAAATTATTCGGTTTTTTATAGGAAGACAATCTAACTTTTATTTTTCAATATTTTTAGTACTACTTGAAAAAGTAAATTAGTCCTATACTTTAATATTTTATAAATTCGTAAAGCTCATATGAAGATGGGGAAATGAAATTCCAAGACTTGGTAAATATCTTGATGTACCGAGCCTTGGAATTTTTATTATATAACTTCAAATAATTACATTCATAATATGCTTATATATATTTAAGTTGTTTAGTAGACATTTTTTCCATTTTGGTATGAAGCCATTTAGCGGACTTTGTAAATATGTACAGAATTTTAGGTTTAGTATAAACGCTCTATGTTTTTTATACATTGTTAACCATATACTTTTATTTCTCAAAAATTTTTCCCATAATATCATTTGGCATAGTAGGACTGGAATCATCTTTTAGCAATCCCGTATCTGCTCGACTAAATAAAGACTGCATTATTAAATTCTTGTCTTTTTCGTCAACAGCTTTCTCTTTTATTAAAGCTAAGTAAAAATAGGTCAATTGTTCGCGTTCTTCTGAATCTCGAGCTAAATGGAAAGAACTAAATACTACTTTGTGTAATGCTTTAATTCCATACGCTAAAAACGAAATAAAAGTCACATAAATAACAGACCATTTAATTGTCTGAGCGTTTCCTTTTACAAAACTTAAAAGCATTCCTTCAGGTGTTAGCCATAAAAGTAAATAAATTGCTTTCCAACCTTCTTTCTTTAAAGTTGTAGCTCTTCTTTTCCAGTATTCTGCTGGTTTTTTTTAATCTTAGTAACTCTTCGTAGGTTTTTTCTAATTTAATAATTTTTGATTGAAATTCTGAATCAAAACCATAAAATTTAGTTTTAGAGTTTTCAAACCATTCGTTAAATAAAGACTCCTTCGACTCTTTAAGTTCATCTATTTTATCTATATATTTTTTATAGTCATTAGAAGAGTTTCTTAAATTCTCTGTTAATTCAGTTTCAGGTTCATTTAATTGTTCTCTGAAATCATTGCTTAATTTATTAATTGAGCTTTTCTCTTTATTCCTTCTGTTGACTAATTCGGTGAAGTCTTTAGTTTCAAATTCATAAGCTAATAAAGCTCCTATAAACTCGTATTTATTATTTGTTCTATGTGAGCCAATTATGAAATAGTAAGCACCCTGAAACGAATTTGGTTGTTCGTTATTAATTTTTAATAAGAACTCGGTTTGAAGTGAATCATAAGTGAAATAATTTGAGTTACTGCTTAACGGATTAGCCTCCTGTCTCTAATAACTGGTCAAATTAGCTTCACTTTCTTCGTTATAATGTTAATTTATAAAATTTTCAATTCTTGTTTTTAAATTATTAAAATGCCTTTTAGTTGAATACTGAAATTAATATTTGGATAATCAATAGAAGCTTCCACAGAATTAAACCATTTAGGTAATTATGCTTTTGTAATTTTTTTCTTAATTCAGTTGTCGTCATTTTTGTTTTCAGCTTGTGGGTAACATATTCATATAAGAGATAATTTATCTATATTTATCGAGTTTTCATGGATAAAAATAATTTTAAACCCCTATTTATAAAAATTAAAAATACCTAAATATTCTATATATAACAGACTATTTATGTAAAAATTAAAGACTACTAATATAATTAAATACTTAATAAGTTGTTTATTAAATTCAACTATAATATGTTTTTTTTTTAGATTAAAAAAAAATTAATAGATGCAAAGATATGTATATAAGTATTTTAATTTAAAATATAGAGTGTAAAAACCTCAAAAAGAAAACATTATCTTAACTTGTATTTAATGATTTTTTTATTTTACTGTTTACTTGGTAATTAAAATAATATAAGTAATTACTATAATATAAATAATATAAGTATATTTGTATTACTAAAAGTAAATTACGATTATGTATTTAGCAATAGAAGAACCGCAAGACATCCGTAAAATAACCTCTGAAAAAGTATGTAAATTAGTCGATGGTTTTATTGAAAGTCAAGATATAAAACAAAGCTCTAAAAAATTATATAGACGAACTTTAAAACAGTATTTTAAATGGGTTACTGCTAAAAACTATTTACTTTCAGAAATAGCCAGACCGCAAATAATAGAATACAAAGAAGATTTATTAAGCGCAGGAATGAGTAATTTAACGGTAGGTTCTTACATAACATCTGTTAGACGTTTTTACGAATGGACAGAAGCTAATAAATATTATCCTAATGTAGCTAAAGGAATTAAAACACCTAAAAGAAAAGCGCAATTTAAAAAACAAGCATTACTTCCAGCACAAGCAACCGCTTTACTAGACTATTATAAAGATAAAAATATAAGAAATTACGCTATAATTAATTTACTTTTAAGAACTGGATTAAGAACCATAGAAGTAATTAGAGCTAATATTGAAGACATCATATTTAAAGGTTCTCAAAGAGTCCTACTTGTGCATGGAAAAGGCAGAGATGAAAAAGATAATTTTGTAATTCTTACTGATAAAACTTATAAGCCTATAGAAACTTATTTAAATACTAGAGGCAACCTAAAAAAATCAGCACCTTTATTTACTTCTACTTCTAACAATTCTAAAGGAAATAGATTAACCACCAGAACAATAAGTTATATAGCTAAAAAAGGATTAAAAGAAATAGGTTTAGATTCTAAAAATTTTACAGCACACAGTCTTAGACATACTACAGCAATTAATATTTTAAAAGCTGGAGGATCTATAGAAATGGCGCAATTTACACTTAGACATACAAATCCTGCAACTACTCAAATATATACAGCTACTTTAAATGAAGAACGAAGATTAGAGAATAGTGGCGAAGCTTTAATCGATAATTTATACTAAACGAATTTAATTAATTATAAAAAATAATAAAATGATAGCACTAAAAGTATTCAGATTTACCTACAATGAAAATATAGATATTATTGAAAAAATCTATAAAGACAAAGTAGCCGATTATATGTTAAGTCATTTGATTGATAAAAAAAACGACTATAAAGAAACCTATCAAAATAATCTAAAAGCATGGGAAGAATTTATATTAGATTTAGATCAAAATAATGCTGAAATTTTAGATAACTACATCTTTAATAAATAGAATAATCAAAGTAAGTTAAAAAAGTATGGTAATTTAAGTAAACTTAATAATATGAGTAATATAACTGACTGGATTCAATACGAACTTTACCCTAATTTATTTGAGGTAATAGATACCGCTTTTCCAGAACACAATTTTAAAAGATACCCTGGAGGCTGGAAAAGTAAAACTTATTTAAACGGTTCTGTTCATAAAAACAGAACCGATAAAACAGTCATCACTAAAAAAGCGATAGGTTGTATTTTAGAGCAAGGAGGAGATGTTTTAAGTATTGTAAATTATGTTATTAAAAGAGATAAAGTCGAGTTTATAGAAGCTGTTAAAGCACTAGCTGATCTTACAAACTTAAAACTACCTGAAAATACTGATTTTAATCAAAATAACTACAAAAATTATAAAGACACAGCCAACATACTAGAAGACTGTAACAGCTATTTTATTTACTGTTTAGAAAATAATAATCCAGATGAAATTAAAACGTATTTAACTTCAAGAGGGTATTCTAAAGACGATATAAAATCGATGGAATTAGGCTATATTCCTTCACAGGATAAGCTTTATAAATATCTAATAGAAACTAAAAATCATCCTAAAATATTAGTAGATGAACTTATTAAATTAAACAAAAATATAGGCGATACTCATCAACTTACAATTCCTTATAGAAGTGGAAGTACTATAAAAGGCTTCAAATTTAGAACTACAGGAACAGCTACACCAAAATATTTAAACTCGACAGGATTAGATAGATTAGGAGGCTTTTTTAATCTATTAGCCGTAAAAGGAAACAAAGATATAATAATAGTAGAAGGAGAACTTGACAGTTTAAATGCGACAGCAAAAGGAATTGAAAATGTAGTTGCTATCGGAGGTAGTAATATTGCTTCGGAACAAGTAAAAGACGCTCTTAAAAGAGGAGCTAAAACTTTTACTTTATGTTTTGATAACGAAAAAAGTAAAGAAAAAGAAACTGCAAAGAGAATACATTCAGCAATTGATATTCTTTTAAAAGAAGGAATCCATAAAATTTACATAGTCGATTTGCCTGCTTTAGAAGGAGAAAAAACAGATCCAGATAGACTAATTAAAGAAGCTGGAATTAATAATTTTAAAAATGCCATAATAGAAGCTTTACCTTATTATGAGTATAAATTATATGAAATTTTCAGTAAATATAGAACCATTGAGGATAAAAGAATCTTAACTCCAAAAGATGTAGATAATCTTCTTGAAGATGTTATAAATACTTCTTTAATTATTAATGATCCTATAGATAGAGATAGATATAAAAAGCTTTTTACTTCCTTCGATCCTATCAAAGAAATAGGAATAACAGTAGAAAGTTTAACCATTACTATCGATAGATTAACAGCTACCAGAGATAAAGAAAATCAAGATAAAGAATTAAAAAAATTACTTTCTCAAGCTAAATTTTTACAAGATAAAGGAGATACTGATAAGGCACTCGAATTAATAGATAAAAAAGTAAAAGAAGTAAAACTTCAAGATAAAACGACAGAATTTAGTAATCTACTAAGTTCTATTACAGAAGATGAAATAAGAAATAATTTAGCCAATAAACCAGAAAGTTTAAATTCAGGTTATATAATAGGTAAAGAACAATTGCTTTTGCCTTCTGGAGCTATTAGTATTTTATGTGCGCCTACTTCACACGGTAAAACTACTTTTTTAATAAATATGGCTATAAATATAGCTAAGAATTATCAAAATAAAGAGGTTCATTTTTTCAGTTATGAAGAAGACAGAGATAGTATTTTAATCAATGCTTTAAATACTTATTTAGATGATGAAATAAGTATTAATAATAGAAAAACCTTAAAAAGTTATTTTACTACTGGCTCTACAGAATATATAAAATCAGAAGCTATCAATTATTTTAAAGAAAAAAAAGATGCTTTTTTTAAAAATCTGATAACCACTAAAAGACTAAATATTCATTATAGTAATTATAATTCTGAAACACTTATAGAATCGATAAGATACTTACATAAAAATACCAATATAGGAGCTGTATTTATTGACTACATACAACTTTTAAACCTACCTACAGGAAAACATAAAACCTATTCAAGACAAGAAGAAATTAAAGCTATTTGTGTAGCGCTAAAAGATGTAGCTGTAGAAACAGGATTACCGATTATTTTAGGAGCGCAATTCAATAGAAGCGTAACGAACTGTTTGCATTTACACCCTACTAAAATAGGAGAAGCTGGAGACATAGAAAGGATAGCCAATTTAATAGTTGCCTTTTGGAATAATAATCATAAATCTACAGGAAGTGATGGAGAACTAAATGAAATCGCTAAAAAAAATCTAAATATACCTGATACTTTTTATACTGAAATATTAAAACAAAGAGGTGGAAAAGTAGGGCTAACAGAACTACTAGAGTATAATGGTAACAAAGCAACCATTAAAAACAACACTGAAATATTTGACACATTTTAGTAACACTAAAAAACAAAGCAACTTAAGTAAACATAATAATATTTATAAACTAGAAAATATTAATAAACTAAATAATATGGGTAAAGTAATTAGTATCAGTAACCACAAAGGAGGTGTAGGAAAAACTACTTCTAGTATTAATATAGGAGCTGGATTAGTGAAGCTAAAAAAGAAAGTTTTATTAATCGATTTAGACCCACAGGCAAACCTAAGCCAAAGTTTAGGAGTGCTAGAACCTGAATTAAATATATACGGAGCTTTAAGAGGTGATTATGAATTACAACCAATCGAAATAATTGAAGGATTATATTTAGTTCCTTCTACTTTAGATTTATCTGGAGCAGAAGTAGAAATGAGTGGAGAACCAGGAAGAGAATATATTTTAAAAGAATTGATTGATCCTATTAAAGATAATTATGATTTTATTATAATCGATAGTCCTCCTTCTTTAGGATTATTAACTATAAATAGTTTTACGGCTTCGGATGAAATATTAATCCCTTTACAAGCTCAATATTTAGCATTACAAGGATTAACTAAATTATTAGAAGTAGTCGATAAAATTAAAAAAAGATTAAATAAAGGACTTAAAGTAGGAGGTGTATTTATAACTCAATATGATAAAAGAAAAGTATTAAATAGAGATGTTGCATCAACTATTGATCTGCATTTTAAAGACACTGTATTTAAAACCAAAATAAGAGATAATATAGCATTAGCAGAAGCACCCGCTCAAGGATTAGATATTTTTAGATATAATCCTAAAAGTTACGGAGCTGAGGATTATCTAAAATTAAGTAAAGAAATATTAAAACTAAGTAAACATTAATTACTTAATAATTTAAGTAAACAATACTTATTTAATAATACAAATAAACAGTAAATTTGCAAAATATGAGCAAAAAAAATTTTACAGGAGGATTAAATTCTCTATTAGGAGATACCGAAAAACGAAAAGTAGGAAGACCTAAAACTTCTACTAAAGAAATTACTAAAAGTTCTCAAAAAGGAACTAAAGAAAAAGAAACTAGAGCTACTTTTATAGTCAATGAAGATTTACTAGAAAAATTAAAAGCAATAGCTTATTGGGATAGAAAACTAATAAAAGATGTCGTAAACAATGCACTAAAAGAAAGCATCGATAAGTACGAAAAAAAGAATGGAAATATTGAACTGATACCTGAAAAATAGCTTATTAATATAAATAATAAGCTATTTTTAAAACATTTAATCAGTAATAAATATTAATATACTTCTGTAAAGTTTACATTACAGAAGTAAAATAACTATTAAAATTTATGAATAATTATATAGAAAGAAGAAATATAAAATATAAAGAACAGCTCGAAAAAATTAAAATTGTATATCAAGAAAATAAAAATTGGGATACAGTAATAACAACTGTTATTGATGCTCCTTTTGATTTTGATTTAAAATCAAACCAAGCTCAAGAAATTTTAATAGATTATATAGAAAGTATTTATAGTATCAAAATAAAAGATGCTGACCAACTTCAAAAAATAACGAATATAACAACTAAAACACTAGAAGAATTAGAAGCTATTATTTTAACTTCAAAGTACACTAAATATTATCGTGCTGTAGAATTAGCTGTAGAAAATGGAGCTACTTACCCTGAGATTTTAAAAATAATGCCTAAAGAATATGGACTACCAGACCAATGGAATAAAAAATTAAGTTCTAATCAATATGGTACTATTGTAAGGGTTTTATCATTTTCTTATTTGATAAAAGAATCATTAGGAATATCTATATTACCTAGCCTTAGAGATATATCAAAAAAAATAAAAGCACCTTATAGTGTTTTAATGGATGCTTATCAGCTAATAAATAATGTTGGCTAAAATATTTAAAAAATGACTAAAAAAAATATAGATAAAATAATAGCTACAGCAACTCCTTTAAAAAAAATATTACTAATATATGAAGATCTAGCCAGAGGAAGATATTCTAAAGATAGATTATTAACTAATGACGAATTTAAGCAATTAATGAAAAGCTTTCTTAAAGATAATGATATTGATTTATGGAATAAATTTTTAAGAACAGAACACGCAGTTTCAAATGCTTTAACAAATTTACAAGGTGGTTTATTTGAAGCTAAAATGCACTATTCAAACCTTAGAGGATATATTTTAAACTGGAATACTATAGAGCATTCAGAAATACTAGTAAATTCGATATTACACGAAATTAAAGACCCTATAGAGCGTAAAAAAATAGCAGAAAAAGGATCTGAATTTAAAAAAATTTTTTTCACAAAAATAGCTACAGATGAAGAAGGGTATGTTGATATAAAAATAAAATTTGATAAATATAATTATAAAGATACTGACCTATATAGCCTTTGGTACGTTATGAATAACGTAAAGAAAGAAATTACTCAATCAGTTATAAAATGGATAAGTTGGGAAAAAGCTCTTAAAGATTATATAAGAAAACAAGGTTTTAATATTAAAACTTATAAGGATAAAATACAAGATATGAGAGATGAAATAGATACTCCTATAATAGGATGGAGTAAATTCTATGGAGAACTTCAAGAAAAAATAGTGTTAAATCCTAACATACATGAGCTACTAAAAGAATATGCCATTTGTCCTAAGATAGAAGAGTTAAAAATAGATAAAAAAGAATATGATTTTTTTATGAATAAAATTTCAGAGAATGAGTAATAATAACATACCTAGTTTTCCTGGACTTCCAAAAAAAATAAAAGACTCAGAGTTTAGAGAATTACCTAATATAAAAAAATCAATAGATTTAAAAAATAAAGGAAACTTTAGACGTTCTGGACATATTACAGATCAATTCTTAAAGTATAATTATCCTAAGGATAAAAAACCTATATTATTTAATAGTTTAAAACCAGAACTTAAAAAGAAAATAGAAATAAAAGGAATAGAGCATTCAGAGATAGTAGAAGGAATTAAATTAACACCAGCAGAAACCAAAGTAATAGATACTCTTTGTAAATTACTTCACCATAATAGCCAAACTTTAAATCCTAATAATAAAAATTACTACACTGGAAATGTAACAGACATAAAGCGTGTAAGTTATGGAGATAGTATTGCTATAGTTCCTCAATTAACTGTTACTCTATATGATCTTACTAAAGAATATAAAGCAGGAGCTAGAGTAAGTGGCAAAGACTTAGAAAACGTATCTAAAATATTATTAAATATATCTAAAAAGAATTTTTTAATCAAATATAAAGAAGAGATTAATAAAAAAAATGGAACTAAAACAGTTATAGAAATAGAAGATTATAAACCTATTTTAAACCTTCCAAATTTTAAAATAACGGAATATAGTAAAGAAGGAATAATAACAAGTAAAACAGAATCTACTTTAATAGAATTAAATCCTATTTTCATAAGGCAAATAAACACTAAATTTATAGTTTACCCAGGAGATATAAATAAAAGAACTTTAATAGCTTACGGAAATAATAATTGTTCAGAGGCTACTTTTACGCTTAGAGAATATTTAGCTAAATATTTAGCTCTAAAAAATTATACTCCAGAAATTATGTTAGATAGGCTTTATTATTTATTAGCTGAAAAGTACATGAAAAGTAGTAGAAAAAGTAAAGTAAAAGAACTTACAGAAAAAGCCTTAGATACAATGATAAAATTAGGTTTATTAGAAAGTTTTAAAATAGAAACAGCTAAAACTACAGGAGAACCTAAAATTATATTTAAAATAAATAAAAAATTTGAATAGTATTCTAATTCACGAAAAAAGAGAATTTCGCGAAAAAAAAGAAAAATCAGAAAACAGGATAGCATTTAAAATAATAAAATCCGAAAAAGCAGGATAAACAAAAATAATCAAACTACGTACTTTGATGCAATGACTACGTACTTTAATGCAATTTAAGGCTGTTTTTACGTACTTTGATGCAATGATTACGTACTTCAGTGCAATTTTATTTTTTAAAAACGTCTGTAGGTACTATAAATAAAGGGCTTTCTGAAAGTAAAAAAAACGCTAGAGTATTATAGATACTCTTAGAGTATCTTAGAGAGAAATTCCCTTTTCAGTACATTTCTCTTTTCTTAAAAAATCCATAATATCCGAAAAATCCGAAGTTTCCGAAAAAAAGCATAAAGGATTGTAATTAGCCGATTTAAGCACTTTTTAAAACCTTTTATACACTTTGTGTTAAAGTTTATAAATCCTTTAGCAGGCTTTAAGATTAGATACTTATGCGCAAAGTAAATAGTATTCTAATTCACGAAAAAAGAGAATTTCGCGAAAAAAAAGAAAAATCAGAAAACAGGATAGCATTTAAAATAATAAAATCCGAAAAAGCAGGATAAACAAAAATAATCAAACTACGTACTTTGATGCAATGACTACGTACTTTAATGCAATTTAAGGCTGTTTTTACGTACTTTGATGCAATGATTACGTACTTCAGTGCAATTTTATTTTTTAAAAACGTCTGTAGGTACTATAAATAAAGGGCTTTCTGAAAGTAAAAAAAACGCTAGAGTATTATAGATACTCTTAGAGTATCTTAGAGAGAAATTCCCTTTTCAGTACATTTCTCTTTTCTTAAAAAATCCATAATATCCGAAAAATCCGAAGT
>NZ_JAJGWR010000011.1:0-24943 GCF_021390755.1 Tenacibaculum piscium
TCTATTGCTGAAAGAATCAATAGAACTTTAAAGTACGAATATGCTTTAAAAGAAATAATTAAAAACACAGCTATTGCTCAAGAAATCACAAAACAAACGGTAGATATATACAATAATTTAAGAACACATTTTAGCCTAAATTTAAGAAAACNTAAAGTACGAATATGCTTTAAAAGAAATAATTAAAAACACAGCTATTGCTCAAGAAATCACAAAACAAACGGTAGATATATACAATAATTTAAGAACACATTTTAGCCTAAATTTAAGAAAACCTGCGGAAGTACATTTAAATCCGAATATAAAATATAAATCATATCGAAAAAATAATGTAAATTTACCCGAACTAACTATTTAAAAACAAATATAGTTCAAATTATTTTTTGCATTATAAAACAACTAAAAAAAAGTTTGAACGATATAAATTAACCTAAAAAAGGTCAACCTATATCAGTATAATACAGTCCTAACATTTCTTGAATACCATCGAATTTGTTCATATACTTACGCTGATCAAGAAGTATTTTACAATCTGAATTATTGATGATAGACTCCTTAACAATTGGTGATTGAATGATGTCATCTACTTCTTGTGTAACCACAATGGCTTCTCCAAAAAACTTCCGAACGGTTTTGAATAAGTACTTGATGTATTCTGCCATTCCTTCCTTGGCAATGGCTTTCCAAGCTTCCTCAATTAAAATCAGTTTACGAATCCCTGTTAATCGACGCATTTTATTAATAAACACCTCCATAATGATGATTGTAACAATCGGAAACAGAATTTTATGGTCTTTAATGGCATCAATCTCAAACACAATAAATCGCTTACTTAATAAGTCTAATTCTTCCGTAGAGTTCAGTAAATAATCATATTCACCACCTTTGTAATAAGGTTCTAATACGTTTAAAAAGTTTGCGATATCAAAATCCTTTTCTCGTACCTCTTTTTCTGTTAAAATGGTTTTATAATCGGTTTTTAAAAACTCATAAAATCCATTAAAAGAAATATCGGTAGTTGCATCTTTTTGAATGCGTTTGATAAACAAGTTTACCGCATTTGACAAGGCTACTTCTTCCGAACGTGAAGCAGGTTCATCATCGCGTTTCCACAAGGTGGTAATTAGTGTTTTGATACTTTCTCTTTTCTCAATATCAAACACACCATCGTCTGTGTAAAAAGGATTAAAGGCTATCGGATTCTCTTCGGTATATGTAAAATAAACCCCGTCTTCACCATTAGTTTTTTGACGAACCAACTCGCATAAACCTTGATAACTATTACCTGTATCTACCAACAACACGTGCGTTCCTTGCTCGTAATATTGTCGGATTAAATGATTCGTGAAAAAAGATTTCCCACTTCCCGAAGGTCCTAAAATGAACTTGTTTCGGTTGGTGATAATTCCTTTTTTCATCGGTAAATCGGAAATATCCAAATGAATGGGCTTCCCCGTTAACCTGTCCACCATTTTTATTCCGAAAGGTGATAGCGAATTATGGTAATTGGTTTCTTGCGTAAAGAAACACAAAGCGGGGTTTATAAAGGTGTAAAAGCTTTCTTCCGCAGGAAAATCACCTGCATTTCCAGCCATTCCTGCCCAATATAAAGTAGCACTATCTACCGTGTTATGATGCGGGCGACATTCCATTAAAGCTAATTGACTACCAACATCATTTTTGATTTGTCGCAATTCTTGACGGTCATCACTCCACGCTAATACATTGCAATGGCAACGCACCGAAGTCAGTCCATTCGAATGTGCTTCATTCAAATAATTCTCAATCCATTCTTTATTGATTTGATTGCTTCGACTATACTTGCCCAATGAGTGCATATTACGAGCCGATTTTTCAAACTTTTGTAGATTTTCAGCACTATTATCTATAAAAATATATTGATTGTAGATATGATTACAACTCAATAATAAACCTACTGGCGAGGCAAAGGATAATCGACAATCACTTCTATCGGTAGATAATCGCTCAAAGCGAGTATCGGTACTAACTTCATTGGGTAAATTTTCGGTGTCAGACAAGGTGTGCAAACACAAAATTTTATCGCCTACTTTTACTTCATCTACTCCTAAATGAATGTCTTGTAATGTGAAATTTTCATTTCCAGACAACGATAAATATTCTTCTAGTAGTCCTTTTTTAGTAGCTGAACCAATAATATCACTATCAGTCAAACGTTGTAAATCAACATAGCCCGAATCATTGATAATACGTTCAAATTGATCCACCGATTCCATAAATTTGAGCATTGCCTCTTGGTCTTGAATTTCTTGAGGAACAATACGTTTACGAGTCAACGTAGAAAAACTACTTTGACGACGCATGCGCTCTTTAGATGTTTTAGTAACATACACGTAACAGTGATGTGATAAAAACGGACGCTCATTAAAGTTCTTTTCAAAACTTCGAGATAGAAAACTTAAATTGTCTTTTTGAAGTTCAGGGGTATAATTGTCTTTTAAATACCAATCTTGTTTATGCACAATCGTATAATCGGGCAATACTTTTATGGCTTTATGCCATGCGGCATGAATGGCTTCGTACTCCTTTCCTGTTATCGTAAAAATTTCAGGTAAGGTTACTTTAAAAGCGATGGTAATATCTGCTTCTTTACTTATGATACAGTTATTCTCTACTGCCCAAATCGGAAACTTATCGGCTAATGCACTTCGTTTTGCTATGGGTCTCATCGGCTTTGATTTTGAAGATTTATAAGTGATGCTACTGTGCGATGACGGGTAATAAATTGCGGATGATTTTTACGTGACGAAACTTTCATTAAGCCGTGTTCACCGTATTTATTATTTAAGGCAAAAGTTTTCCAAACTAGAATAACTCCGCTTATTAAACCAAGGGTCAAGCATACATATTGATTGATACCAATCATATACAGTATAACCACCGAGATAAATACCCCAAGTAAACCACCTGCAAAAATGAATAGATATTGTGCTTTTAAACCTTTAAATTCTACCGTACTCCCTATGCCTTTATTGATTTGAAAATCTGCCATAGCTTATAGGAAAAATGAGCGTAAAATGGTTGCCGAAACAATCAAGAAAATACACGCTCCAAACCACGATGCCGCAGTTTTAGAAGTATCTGGGTCTCCTGATGAAAATTTGTTATAAACTTTTACACCACCAATTAAACCAACCACCGCACCGATGGCATAAATTAATTTGGTTGCTGGGTCGAAATAGGACGTTACCATTTGGGTGGCCTCATTAATTCCGCCTACACCATCTTGTGCGTATGTATTGGCTATAAATGCCAAAAAACATAGCAGGCTAAATGCTATTTTTTTATAAATTCGAGTGTTCATTTTTTTGATGATTTTTTAATTAATTGAATACTGTGAAGTGCCTGAACTCGTATGTTTTTGGTTCAGGTAATTACTATTTGAGGTCGTAGTTATCCGTACTCAAAATGTTGCTGTATAAAGTGTTTTTCTTTCATTCGTGTGTGGTTTACAAGCTGTTTTTTAGCTTATTTCACACGAATGTATATGGAGAATGCAACCCTTTTTAAAAGGTGACGTTTATGGCTTTAGTTGGCTTTTGAATGGTAGGGTTTGGAAGAATTTGTATATTTAAAACATTAATTTAATTAGACTTTTATGAGCTTTAAATATGATGACAAACAAAGGCTGGATTGGTTAAAAAGTGTCTTTCCTGAATTTAAGAAAAAGCCTTGGCATAATGAGCCAGTATATCATCCTGAAATTGATTTTTTTTATGAGGATTTTTTTAAACAAGAAGGGGAAAATGAGCTAACTGAAATTGACCCCTCTAAAATAATAGGTATCAAATATTCATATCTATATAATGGTAATCTGTACAGAGAACCTAGAGAAAATATGATTAATTGGATGCACTTATTTCATTCACTTGTAAGACTTGATCGTGTTATAGATAATTTCAACTCAAAAAAGGACTTGATAGAACATATACATCGTAATATGGATGAAAAACACGTTCGTATGTATGGCACTCATTATATAAGTACTTCTGGTCAGCATAGGTTATGTTTAGCCAAATTATTAGGTTTAAAAAAAGTAAAAGCTTTCGTAACAAAATATAAACTAGACAAACCCTCTTTCGTTAGAGAAAAGAGAACAGAAAAAAACTACAATTTTTATATAGCCAATAATTTAATTAATGATAAATATAATATCTCTAGTCAGAAAGACTGGAGTTTAATCCATTTGTATTTAGATGGGAAAAAAGTTGCTATTCATAAAAATTTACAATCTCATTTCATTGGTTATTATACCAATTTAAAAAATTATCAACTTTTAAATCTGCTATACCCTTTGAATAAACACTACAAAAGAACTATTGAAAAAGCAGAGGAGATTAAAGATTTAAAATACTTAATCGCTAGACATAAAAGTAAGTGTGATTAATTATTATTTATACAAACTCCCCAATATCAAAATCACGCCAATCTTCTGTGGTTTTAGGATTGAGATACGTTTTTAGATGCTTGTCTAATAATTCAGAAATGCGTTGCTGTGCTTGAGGTATTTGCTCGTTTAAAATATCCAATAACTCGGTATCTACAATTTTTACTGCTACAGGTAGAGCTTCGGGTGTAAGTTCTTTTTGAATTAGCATTTTAGATATTTCTTGTAATTCCTCAAAACTTAAACCTGTATTAAAATCTTCGTCTGTTTTTGCTGAAAAATTGGTTTTTAGTTCTTCTTCCTCATCCATTAATTCCCAATCATTCGCAATAATTGTTTGAGTAGTATCCATATTAAATACATCGTCTAATGCTTCTTTAGGAATTATTTTATTCTCATTTTTTTTGAAAGTTTCTATTGGAGTGTTTAACCTTTCCTCTTCTTTTATAACCACTTTACTTTCACCAATTATAGATGGTTTATTCTTTGGTTTAGGCATTTTTATTTCTGTTTTATTAGTTCCTTTTTTAGTACGAAATCGGTCAATTATCAAAAGAACCAACAACAATAAAATGATATATTGTATATACGTTTCCATCTAATTTATTTTATAAAATTGGTTTATATTTCTCTTTAAATTGCTTTTTTATTTCGGTTTCATATTCAGCAAAATGATGCCTTAAAATATTGTCTAAATAATTAGAAACTGATATGTTACTACCAGCAATAACTCGTGTAATTCTGAATAACACTTCGTGCATTTCTGGTTGAATGTAAATGGATTTTCCGTTACGAGCTGTTAAGTTCGTTTTCTGTAAAAACAACTCTTTATACGGAGTTCCTTTTTCTTTTGAAATAGCCTTGATTATTTCTTTCTGCTTTTTTGTAGACTTTGTTTCCGTTTTTTTAGATTTTGTTTTTCCCATTTCTGGTAGCTCTCTATCTTTTGAAAACGGTTGAGCCATCATTTCCATTAACTTTTTTTCGTCTATGGGTGTTTCATCTTTTTTCATCGAGTTATATTTTTATTCGCTTTACTGTAATTTGTTTTACTTTGTTTACTTCTCTTATTTTTTCTTCAGCTTCTAACCAAGCCATCGCTTTAGTATCAGCAGTTTTTCCTTCAAACGGATTTTTAGATAATCGTTTTGCTTCTATCATATCTCTATCTGAAAAAATAGCAAAAGCACTTCCTTTTTTATATTTAAAACAAACTGCTTTAGGGTAATTTTCTAGCACATACGTTTGTGCCTGTTTCCAATCTTTATTTTTCATAATTATAGATTTAAGAGGTGTAGAAATTCATTGATAAAAATTTCTAATCGAGCCAATTTTATCATCCTATTATGAGGAGGAAATAAAGTAGACCGAAATACCAACCCTTTACCTATTTCAGGGATTTCTTTACGAAAGCGTTTACTATCAGAAAAATAGTGTTGCATTAGGTGTAAATCCAATTCTTTTAAAACGGTTTCATAAGATTTGTAGAGCGGAGATTTTTCTCGTCCATCTACCATATTCCAAAATAAATGCAATCCTTTTTTATCTGGTTTTGTTTTAAATATTTTGGATACTACCTGTGAAAAAGAAAGTGTACTTTCCATAACCACTCTATCCGCAGTTATTGGCGATAAAATTGCATCCATTCCTAATAAACTTTTTAGGATCCCTGCTGAGTTTACTGTACCAGAAAAGTCAAAAAAAGCAAAATCATAGGTTATAGAACTATTGTCTAAATATTGTTTCGCTTCTTGCAAAGCAGTATCTCCGTTACACGGAATAATGGGATATGCTTTTTTATTTAACTGCGAAAATTGAGCGTGTGCCATTCGTTTAAAATGGTCGTGTTCCATTACAGCTTTTAACTCTCGTTCTCGTTGCCTTACAATACTTAATTGCGGAAAATCACAATCAAAAACAATCACTTGATAGCCCATCTTGTAGTGCAGCATTCCTGCGGTAAGCACAGTTATTGCACTTTTTCCGACACCTCCTTTTTGAGAGGAAAAACTAATTTTTAAAGGTTTTTTATTCATCATTTTAATTTTATTAACTAATTAATAATTTACGCATCTTACTTACCCCCTCTGTGAGGGTTTCATTGGGATTTTTTTTGGTGGTTATATCTATTTCTATATTTTTAACTAACTATATAATTAGCTCTATGACTGTTTATTATTTTAGTTAGTTTTAGGACTTTATATATTATTGTAATGCTGACTATTGCTATTGTTTTACATTCATTTATATCATCAGTTAGAAAACTTTATAGCTCAACATTTTTTTAGTTGTATGATTGAAAAACCATCTCGATGATCATAATTTTTTACACCTAGTCAATCAGTTGACTTTTTAATCGACTATTTGGCAATATGGCATTTTGCATCTTTAACTATATAGTCAGCCGTTTATAGGGCAAAAAAACAACACTTTTATCCTCCTTTTCTCAAACCTTCATAAAGTAGCACTTAATGGCTTTCTGTGTCGTCTTTTGGCACTGATTATCATAGTGTTACAATCGTCTATTCACTCTTACTTTGTCATAGCTAGTTCTGGGATTTGTGATATGGAATCACAACATTAAAATCCACCCAAAAACTGTTCATAGGAACAGAGCAAGTTGTGTAATGAGTGCCTCAAAAATACTTTTGTGCCTCTCATTACAAACTTGTCCTACGGAGTTTAAAATCTCTCCGAAGTCGAGGATTTTGGAAATTATGAACTGGAAGTTTTACTCGATAATCGAGATTTAAAAGTTTAGTATATAAAACAATTAAAATGAAAAAAAAATACACTAAAAAAGGACGAAAACCCAAAGAAAATCCTTTGGTATATCGCTATGTTTTTCGATTAAACGCTGAAGAAAATACCAAGTTTTTGGATCAATTTGAGGTTTCAGAATTACTTACCAAAGCGGATTTTATACGTGCTGTTTTATTTGATAAAGAAATTAAAGTAGTAAAAATTGACAAATCTGCACACGATTTTTATATGCGATTGACTTCCTTTTATGGGCAGTTTAGAGCTGTCGGGGTCAATTATAATCAAGTTGTTAAGGCATTACACACCACATTCACCGAAAAGAAAGCTCGGTTTTTACTCTCAAAATTAGAAAATCACACCCTAGCATTGATTGCTATTATTGAAAAAATCATTCGTTTAACTCAAAAATTTAAAGAATAATGATTGCAAAAATAGAACGTGGAAATCACTTAAAAGGAGTTTTACTGTATAACTATAAAAAGGTAGAAATCAATAGAGGCAACATCTTGTTATGTCATAAAATGATTGAACCCTTTACTGAGCAGTTTACGATTCCATTATTAAAAAGTTCTTTTGAACCTTACTTGATTGCTAATAATCGTACCGAAAAACCAATACTTCATATCTCCTTAAATCCGAATCCAAAAGATACGGTTTCAGATGAGCTTTTTAGCGAGTTAGCAGAAAACTATATGCAAGAATTGGGCTATGGAAATCAGCCTTTTGTAGTGTTTAAACATACCGATACTGAACGTGCACATATTCATATTGTATCGGTTTGTGTAGATGAATATGGCAAACGTATTTCTGATAGTTTCGAGAGAATACGCTCTATGAAAATATGTAGAAACTTAGAAAAAAAGTTTGGTTTAACCTCTGCAATTGGTACTTCAGAAAAACAAGAAATATTGCCACTACAAAAAGTAGATACGAAACAATTAAATTTAAAAAAACAAATAGCCTCAGTATTAAGGTTTGCTAATGAAAATTACCACTATCAAACAATGGGTGAATACAAAGCCTTATTGTCTTTTTTTAATGTAGCAGCGGAAGAAGTTAAAGGCATTATTCACGGAAAAGAAAAACGAGGATTGGTGTATTTCGCTACTGATGATATCGGTAAAAAAGTAAGCAATCCGTTTAAATCTTCTCGCTTTTCTGGGGCTGTTGGTATTCCTGACTTACAGCAGAAGATGGAAAAATCAAAAGTATTTATTCAGAAGAACAAACCTCAAAAACGAGTTCGTGGATTGGTACGTGAAGCAATGCAGAAATATAAAAATCAAGATGATTTTAGAAAGCATTTACAAGACAATAAAGTATCGCTTTTTGTTCGAGAAAATACGGAGGGTAGAATTTACGGTGTAAGTTTTATCGACCACCATTCTAAAACGGTACTCAACGGTACTCGTTTAGGGAAAGATTTATCAGCAAATGTATTCCACCGTTGGTGGAAGGAAGGAGAACATCCAGTTCCTATATCTAAGAAAGAACAATTCGAGCAACATTTTGAAAAACAAATAGAAAATGAACAGATAGCAGAAGTACAGAACTTCTCTAATAAACACATTTTGGAAGCCTTGGTGGGTTTACTGCCCTTGGATATTTCAGAAGAAAATGATAATCAAATACTAAAGAAAAAACGTAAAAAGAAACGATATGCAAAACGAAGATGATATTAGAGGGTTAGCCAAAACAATGGAATTTATAAGAGCAATTAGTATTTTGTTCGTCATTTTACATTGTTATTGGTTTTGTTACGAAGCATTTACTGAATGGCAATTTACCATTCGCATTGTAGATAAAATTTTATGGAATTTTGAACGGAATACTGGACTATTTTCGTCTTTATTATGGACTAAATTATTCTCAATTCTCTTTTTAGGATTGTCCTGTTTAGGTACAAAAGGAATAAAAGATGAAAAAATTACGTGGACTAAAATTAGTATTGCTCTGGTTATTGGTGTTGTATTTTTCTTTTTCAATTTTTGGTTATTGACTGTTTCATTACCAAAAATACAGATAGCAATAGTATATATTTCGAGTTTGTCTGCTGGTTATATCACTTTATTAATGGGCGGTGTTTGGATGAGTAGGTTGCTAAAAAACAACTTAATGGACGATGTATTTAACATCGAAAATGAGAGTTTTATGCAAGAAATTCGTTTGATGGAAAATGAATATTCTATAAATCTTCCTACACGATTTTACTATAAAGAGAAATGGAATGATGGGTGGATTAACATTGTTAATCCGTTTAGGGCAACTATTGTACTAGGAACTCCAGGATCAGGTAAATCATTTGCAGTGATTAACAACTACATCAAACAGCAAATTGAAAAAGGATTTTCTATGTACATCTATGATTTTAAGTTTGATGACCTTTCAACCATCGCTTATAATCATTTATTAAAGCATACGGATAAATATAAAATCCCTCCAAAATTTTATGTGATTAATTTCGATAACCCACGGAAAAGTCATCGTTGTAATCCGATTCATCCTACGTTTATGACAGATATTTCAGATGCCTACGAAAGTGCTTATACCATAATGCTAAATTTGAATAAAACGTGGATTCAAAAGCAAGGGGATTTCTTTGTCGAAAGTCCTATTATTTTATTAGCATCCATTATTTGGTACTTAAAAATTTATGAAAATGGAAAATATTGTACATTTCCACACGCCATCGAATTACTAAATAAAAAGTATACAGATGTGTTTACCATTTTGAGAAGTTACCCTGAGTTAGAAAACTATTTATCGCCATTTATTGATGCGTGGGAAGGTGGTGCACAAGACCAATTACAAGGGCAAATTGCAAGTGCTAAAATTCCGTTATCTCGAATGATTAGTCCTGCCTTATATTGGGTAATGACAGGTGATGATTTTTCGTTAGATATTAATAATCCAAAAGAACCAAAGATTTTGTGTGTAGGGAATAATCCTGATAGGCAAAGTATTTATTCGGCAGCATTGGGTTTGTACAATAGTCGAATTGTAAAACTCATTAACAAAAAAGGACAATTAAAATCTTCGTTAATTATAGATGAATTACCGACTATTTATTTTAGAGGATTGGATAATTTAATTGCTACTGCAAGAAGCAATAAGGTAGCGGTGTGTTTAGGTTTTCAAGATTATTCACAATTAACACGAGATTATGGCGATAAAGAAAGTAAGGTAATTCAAAATACAGTTGGAAATATTTTTAGTGGTCAGGTTGTGGGAGAAACGGCGAAAACGTTGTCGGAACGTTTTGGTAAAGTATTGCAGAAAAGACAATCTATGACAATTAATAGGCAAAATAAATCGACTTCTATTTCCACGCAAATGGATAATTTAATTCCGCCAAGTAAAATTTCTAATTTGACACAAGGTATGTTTATAGGGGCAGTTTCTGATAATTTTGATGAGCGTATTGACCAAAAGATTTTTCATGCAGAAATTGTAGTGGATGTGGAGAAGGTTCTTTCTGAAGAAAAAGCCTATAAACCCATTCCTGAAATCACTTCGTTTTTAGATGAAAATGGTAATGATATAATGGAACAAGAAATCAATGCTAATTACCGTCAAATTAAAGCAGATGTTGAGAATATTGTGTTAAGGGAGTTGGAACAAATTGAGGATGCGGTCTAATTTGAAGGGTTTAGTTACATAGTATTTTGATAAAGTGTTGTTGGAAAGTGGAAAATTGCCAAAATCAAATTTGGAGTTCTGAATGATCCAGATAATGATTGGACAATTTGAGAAGAAGCTGCAGCCCAAGAAATGGAAATGTCTTTTTTGGATATTTTATCAAAAGATTATTCTGAAATGAAATATGACGATATTCGGCATATTAAAAAACAATATGATTATCTTCGGCATTGGGAAGATTTAACAGGAATATTCTCTGTAATCGATGGAGAATTTACGTTTTTTTCTTCACACCAAAATACCACTAGAAAAGCTAATTCGTCATAAACTGGCTAGCCGCAATTATAATGAAAATCAAAGGTGGTACGGTTTTTATAAGATTTCTGATATATGGTTGAAGTAAAATTAATACTTTTTTTATGCAGACAGAGTTGAGTTTACAGTCTCACTTTTATTCCTAGTATTAGGATTGCACAAGGCGTGTTCATTCCTCTTTTATTTACCATATATTTCTTTTTTTTGATAATTACCTTATTCTATATCTTTTATTATAAAAACATAAAAGAGAAAACACTCCTATTTGCAGGTCTATTTTCATTTTTTATCTACCACTTATACCTATTCAAATGGAAATTATTTTTTTAACACCTACTTCTTTTTAACATATAGATTAATAGAACTTTTAATCACCATACATTTAATTCATTTAAAGATTTTCTATTTTTAGTATAGACATCTTTAACAATTTTTCCATATTCAAACTTTAAAATCCTGTCTGCATATTTAAAGTAAGCATCGTCATGAGTCACAGCAATTATTGTTTTCCCCTGACTTTTTAATTCGGGTATTAATTCTTCATAAAAGTATTTTCTAAAATGAGGATCTTGATCAGCTGCCCATTCATCTAGAACTAAAACTGGGCGATTCTCGAGAAGCGCATAAATCATTGATAATCGCTTTCCTTGCCCTTTTGAAAAAGTTCTTTTAGTTACATTTTCATTTTCTTGTATAATGGAATCTAATTTCATTTTCTTTAGAAGATGATTATACGCTTCGTTTGTCTCAATATTATAGTCTTCATAATGCTCTGAAAACAAATGATTTTTTGTGAAAATGGGAGAAAATAATTCCCTATAATTTTGACCAAAATTATTAACAGGTTGTTTATTAATCAAAATCTCACCAGAAGTAGGAGAATAAAGACTTAGTAATAACTTTATAAATGTTGATTTACCACTACCATTGCCACCAATAATAAAAACGGTTTCTCCTTCTTCTATTTTTAAATTTATCGGATAAATGCTAAATGGAGAATTTTGATATTTAAAAGTAGTTTCTATGAATTCAAGAGTTCCAAAATGCTTTAAATCAAGTTTGTTGATTAATTTGTCGACTTTACCATTAGTCTTAATAGTTTCAAGTTCATTTGTAAAAGCCTTCATTCTTTTAAGTGATACAGATATCTTAATTGCAAAATTTTGAAGTGATATTAATTTATTTACTGGTCCTGATAAAAAGAGTAAAATAACGATAAAAGAAGCTGTTTTATCAACTTCTAAAATACCTATAAAAGGAAACACAAAAGCAATGATTCCTAAAAGAAACCATATAGAATAACTGCCTATCAGGTTACCTAATAAAAATAGGTTTGAAACTCTTATTTCTAAATTTCTTGAAAGTGTCCTATTCTCCAATAACTTTTCATCAATTAATGTCGTCTTTTTCTTTTTACTTAAAGAAATTTCTTTGATTCCGGTGATAAAGTCTTCAAGATATTTAAAATATACTTGGTTATTTATTCTAGCATCAGAGATTATTTTTTTATTGATTCGATTTATTATTTTATACCCTAAAGCAAAAAATAATACAATCAAAATAAACACTATAGTTGCTACATAGGATGCAAGAAATAAATATACCAATCCGCCAATAAACAATACGGTTGAAGTCAAACCATTCGAGATAAGATGTGGTAAATACACTAAATTCCTAATGTCTTCTATTATTCCTAAAATTCTTCCTTTATCTATTTTCTCAAATTCTTTAAAGCTTGAGTTTCCTATTGTTTTAATTATTTCGAGCTCTTTTTTAAAAATATAATCATTAGATAGGTCAATAATCTTTTCTTGAAATATTTTATCAAAAATAAACGTAAAGATTAAAACTATAAAAAATGTAAAAATATAGGTTTGACGTATTTTAGAGAAGTCAAGGATAGATTCGTTTATTAAAAACAATAAAACTAGCCTTAGAACACTAGATACTATCGCCAAGATGAATAAAATAATATAAGTCTTACTATTAGAATACTTCATAAATTTCATATAACTATTTTACTGTAATTTCTTGAGCACAAATATTCAGGTCTTCTATCCTTCTCTTTTTGGGGTAAATTTTTAATATCATTATATGTTATTATAGCTGTCTTTCTATCAAATGGAGAGATGTTAGAATTAGAGCAATGGAATATATTAGGATGAAAAAATATGCACGTGCCTTTACTTCCTTTAGCTTCAATAACTTTTCCATTGGTAAAGTAATCTTTTAAAAAATCTTTATGAATTGTATACTTTAAATCTGTATTTAAAGAATTAATAAAACCAAGTTCTTTATTTTCCAGGTGCTTTTTAGGTTGAAAATTCACCACTCCGTCTTTATGAGAACCTGGCAATAGCAATAAAGGACCTTGAAAAGAATCCGTATCTTGAAGTAATACCATAACCGATACCATATTAGATTTTTTTATGCCATCATCAATATTCCAATACGGAAAATCTTGATGCCATTCCCATAATTTACCTGTTAAGGCTTTCTTATTATTAAGTTTGTATTGGTAAAGATAAATCTCATTTTTAAGTATTTTTTTTGCTATACTAACTAGCTCTCTTTCCTTATAAAATGTATCAAATAAAGTATGGTGTAATTGCGGCGCATAAACAGATCTGATATCTCCATTATCTTCACAAATAACATTTGGAGAGGTTTTCAAATCTTCAAACACTTCTCCTGCTTTATTTAAAGCGTCTATTTTTAATTTAGTAAATAAGTTTTCAATTATTAAATACCCATTTTCTTCATAAAAATCTATTTCTAATTCATTTAATTCCATTATTTTATTATTTTATTAAATCTATTTTAAAATTGTTTAATAGAGTTATTTAGGTTGTAACTACCGCGTTTGGTCCTATTGAATATCCATATTTTATAAACCTCTAGTCAATTCAAAGAATTTACGCTATTATTCTTCCAATAATTCTGTAATCGTTTTTATATTATTTTCAACTGATAACACGTTATGATGATTAGCAGGAATCGGATGTATCACCACATCTTTAGCAGTATATTGCCCCCAATCATAATCGTATACATTTTCTCTAATTATCTTTTCACCATTGACTTCCTCGTTTTCGTAAATCGCTTTAAATAATATAATTTTTGTATTTAATTTCTCTTTGATAATTGGTTTATAAGATAACATAAATTTGTAGGTACTAAATCTCACTTTTAGCCTACCTTTAAATTCCCTTTTATTAGGTGGTTGTAATAATTCACAGACTTGATTTATTTGCTCATCCACAGATTTGCCTTCAATAAATAAGTCATTCTGATTTAAATTTTCATTTTTAAAGCTTGATCCATGAAATTCAATTAGGGTCGATAGTAAATTTCTAAAGGCCTTATTTTCGTCTTCATCTTCTCCAAATATTTCAGCGACTGGTTTTCCATCAAACATTAATAACTCTTCAACTTCAAATCCTTTCTGTTGCAGACGTAAAGCCATTTGATAAGCTATTATGGCTCCAAAAGAATAACCTCCAATTCGATAAGGTCCATGTGGATCTACTTTCTGCAATTCATTCACAAAGAGTGCTACCATGTCATCCAGAGTCTCTGGAGTCTTTAATCTTCCATTTAGACCTGGGATATGAAAACCATATACAGGTTGATTATTTCCTAGAGATTTAACTAACCTCCCATAGATATGACATGTTCCAGATCCATCTGGTGCTAAAAATATAGCTCGTTTATTTCCAAATTCTTGTAATGGAATAAGGACATTGTTATCAAACATGCTCTTGGTATTCACATGGGGTATTAATTGAGAAATAGTTGGATGCTCGAATAGTAAGCCTAAGCTGATATCGGTTTCTAAAATTTTATTAATACGTGTTACTATTTTAAATGCCAGCAAACTATGACCACCCAGTTCAAAGAAATTGTCATGTATACCCACCTTTTCTACTCCTAACAATTCCTGCCATATTTTCACTAATTGAGCTTCCACTTCTGTCCTTGGAGCCACATAGGCTTTCGTGGACAAATCTGAACTATCCAGTTCAGGTAACGCCTTCCTATCCAATTTTCCATTGGAAGTTAAAGGCATCTCATCCAATTGTACCCACAACCTTGGAACCATATACTCTGGTAAACTTTCTTGTAATTGTTCTTGCAACACCTCCTTGTCAAAGTCAGTTTCCATCACCACATAGGCAACCAATCGATTATTTCCTTGATTGTCTCTTTTTACCAAAACACAGCAATGGTTCACTTCTGGTAATTGAAACAAAACATTCTCAACCTCACCCAGTTCAATACGATAGCCTCGGATCTTTACTTGAGTATCTTTCCTACCAATAAACTCTATATTACCATCAGATAACCAACGAACCAAATCTCCCGTTCGATAGATTTGCGTTCCTTCTCTAAAAGGATTAGTGATAAACTTCTCATTTGTTAAGGATTCTCTATTCAAATAACCAGAAGATAGTTGAGCGCCTCCTATGCATAATTCACCAATAACTCCAACAGGTACAACAGCATTATTCTTATCCAATACATACAACTGCACATTGCTAATTGGACGACCAAGCGTCACTCTTTCGGAAGCTTTTAGCTTCTGAGTCGTCACCCAAATCGTAGCTTCTGTAGGTCCATATAAATTCCATACAGTATTGCTCATCCTTGTAAGACTATTCTTCAAGGATTCATTGATAGCTTCTCCACCAGTTAAAACAGTTACTGCTTCTTTGTTTTCCCAACCACTATCTATCAACATTTGCCATGTGGATGGCGTGGCTTGCATAAAATCAGGTTGATATATCTTTATCGCTTCTTGAAGTTTATTCCCTTCTCTTATACTCAACTTATCTAACATAACCACTTGAGCCCCTAGTAATAATGGTCCAAACAACTCGAGATAAAAAATATCAAATGTGTAGGTCGTTACTGAAAGAAAAACTTCTAAGTCTTTCATCTCTAATCGATCTACCATGCCTAATAGAAAATTCGAAAGACTAGCATGTGTTATAGGGACGCCTTTAGGTTTTCCTGTACTTCCCGAGGTATAGATCACATAGGCTAAGTTGGATGGAGTAGCGACTCTTTTTATTTGGTTTTTAGATGCTTTGCTTATCATATCCCTATCCTTATCCTTATCTAAAAGAACCATATCTATAGTCTTATTACTCGATAATCCTCCACTATTCTTGCTATCACTTAGCACTATTGCTACCCCTGAGTCTTCCAACATATAATCCATACGCAACTGTGGAAAATATGGGTCTATAGGTATATATGCTGCGCCTGATTTCAAAATCCCAAAAATACTGATGATCATCTCCAAACTACGATCTAGACAAATACCTATTAGATGCTCTGATGACACTCCTTTTTCAATCAAATAGTTTGCTAATTGATTCGATTTCTCATCTAGTTCCTTATAGGTTAGGTTTTCTGCATCATACACCACTGCCGCGGCATCAGGTGTCTCTAACACCTGTGCCTCAAATAAATCAACAACTGTCTTGTCCTTTGGATAGGATACTGCTATATCGTTGAAGACCTCTAACAACTGATGTACTTCCTCCTCACTAAGTATTGATAAATCTCCTATCTTTGCAGTTGGGGAGCTAACAATCGCTTTCAATAATTCTTGATAATGAGCGAACATCTTTTGGATTGTTTCTTTCTTAAATAACGCCGTAGCGTAGTTCATATCCAAATAAAAACCGGTCTCAGTCTCCGTCAAGGCAATGGTTATATCAAATTTTGAAGTGACGAGTCCACTCACCTCGTAATTGGATAGTTTAAGTCCCACCATTTCCGTATTATAATCCTTTGGAATGTTCTGTAGCATAAATAGTACCTGAAACAAAGGCGTCACACTCATATCCCGTGTCTTAACAACACGCTCTACAACCTTCTCAAAGGGAACCTGTTGGTAGTCATAGGCTTCTAAGGTCATTTGCTTGACTTCCTGTAATAGCTCTTTGAAAGAATTATCTCCTTTGATCTGAGTTCGAAGGGTCAAGGTATTCACAAAGAAACCAATCATCTCTTCCAGCTCTTTCTGAGTACGATTAGCAACAGGAGTTCCTACACAAATATCATCCTGCCCACTGTATCTACCTAAAAGTACTTTGAACGCTGCTAAAAAGGTCATAAAAACAGTAGCGCCTTCTTGCTGACTCAAAGCCTTGATATCCTTACTAAGAATATTGTCCAATTCAAAGGATAAAGTTGCTCCTGAGGTATTCTGCACAGCAGGACGTACATAATCGGTAGGTAATTGAAGAGGACTTACTCCTTCTAATTGATTCTCCCAGTACGATAACTGATCATCGATGATTGTTCCTTCCAAATGCTCTCTTTGCCACAGGGCATAATCTATATACTGTAAAGACAGTAAAGGCAAACTTGTTTCTTTGCCTAGCGTATAAGCATTATAAAGCTCTATAAAATCTCCTATCAAAATATTTTGGGACCATCCATCACTAGAAATATGATGGAACACACCTGCCAGAACAAACTCTTTATCTCCCAAATCATACAAGCATGAGCGGAGCATATAATCTGAGTTTAAATCAAAAGGAGAGGATAGAAAACCTTTTAAATCTTTCATTAATGTGGAAACATCATTAGTCATATCTTTAAAAATAGGCTCCCATCCATAAGGTGATAATACTTCTTGATAGCCCGTACCTTCCTCTGAACAAATTACTGTGCGAAGTACTTCATGGCGTGCAACAATATCTTTTAGACTTGAGGACAATGCTGTTTTATCCAGATCTCCCGAGAGTTTCAATACAAAAGGTATATGATATTCCACACTTCCTTGTAATCGATCCAAGAACCATAAACGTTCCTGACTAAAAGATAACGGAATTTTCTTTGGTCTTTCCTCCACCCTAATAACCTTAGGTAACAACGCCCCTTTTTTTTGAGTTGATAAGTAAGCTGCTAAACTAGCAATAGTAGTATAAGCAAAGACATCTCGAATGGTCATCTCTACATTTAGTTCTTTGCGTATGGTAGAGACCAAACGCGTGGCCAATAAACTATGTCCTCCCAATTCGAAGAAGTTGTCATGTACGCCCACCTTTTCAATACTCAATAACTCCTGCCAGATTTCCACTAATTGTTCTTCCATTAGGGTTCTTGGTCCCACGTAAGCTTTGCTCGCCAGTTCTAATCCATCCTGCTCTAGTAGCGCTTTTCTATCGAGTTTACCATTGGAGGTCAATGGCATCTCATCCATTTGCACCCACAATCTTGGAATCATATGCTCAGGTAGACGATTCTGCAACTGTGATTGTAATGCTTCCTTGTTCAAACCTTCTTCCATCACCACATAAGCAATTAATCGATTGTTTCCTTCGCTGTCTTGTTTTGCCAATACACAGGGTTGAATAACTCCCGCCAACTGAGACAATACGTTCTCAATCTCACTCAGTTCAACACGGAAACCTCGTATCTTTACTTGATGGTCTTTTCTTCCTAAAAACTCAATATTTCCACTAGGTAACCATCGTGCCAAATCTCCTGTTTTGTACATTCGGCCTCCTTCTTTAAAAGGATTAGTAACGAATTTTTGACGGGTCAATTCATCATTGTTAAAATAACCTCTGGCAACACCCGAACCTGCAATACATAGTTCTCCAATAGCTCCCATAGGTAATAATTTACCTTCTGGATTTAAGATATACAGCTGTGTATTGGCTACAGGTTTACCTACATCGGATGGCATAGTATCTGCTTTCATCTCATGTTCACTTGATGTAATGGTTGTTTCAGTAGGTCCAAATTCATTGATGATTCTTATACCCTTATTTCCCCATTTCTTGTATATCTCTTTATCAAACAGATCGCCTCCACTAATGATTCGTTTTAAACTATTGCCTTCTATATATGGTAATTCTCGTAGAAACGAAGGTATGGCATGTAAATGTGTGATCTTTTTATCTAACAGTAGCTCAACAGCTTCTTCTATGTTTAACAATTTATCTTTGGGTACAACATGTAATGTTGCTCCATTTATTAGTGGCACACATATTTGCTCTACAGAGGGGTCAAATGAAAGACTCGTAAATAATAAAGACTGATCTTCTGCCGTAGTTCCATAAAATGCTGTTTGACAGTAAAGAAAGTTAGCTAAATTTTTATGCTCTAACATTACTCCTTTAGGATTACCTGTACTTCCTGAGGTATAAATAACATAAGCCAAGTTATCTGACGAAGGAACATTTTTTAACTTTTTCACCGATCTCTTTTCGATCTTATCCTTCCACTCACTGTCCAATGCAGTAATATCCAAATCCTCTATATTTCTGAATATATCTATACAACTATCAGAACTCAACACAACTTTCACCCGCGAATCCTTCAACATATAATCTATGCGAGATTGCGGATAATCTGGATCGATAGGTACATAGGCAGCACCTACTTTCATGATTCCCATGACACTGATGATCATCTCTAGGCTTCGGTTCATGCAGATTCCCACAATATCTTCTAAAGAAACGCCTTTATCAATCAAATAATGGGCCACCTGATTCGATTTTTCGTCCAACTCCTTATACGTTAAGCTGTCCCCTTCACACACCACAGCGGTGGCTTCCAGTCTCTTTATTACCTGCTCTCCAAATAGATCAACTACCGTCTTATCTATTGGATATATCTTGTCCGTATTATTGAATACTTCCAGTAGTTGATGCGTTTCTTCTTCTGTTAAAATGGACAGCTCCTCAACAGTTATTTGCGATTGTTCATCAATATTGGAGACTAACTGCTGCAATGCTTCTTCCATATAAGATACAATAGCAGTAGAATTAACGCCTATGTCAGCGATATCAAAAGTCAAACCAAAACCATCAGAATAGTCCTCTACGGCTAAATTGATAGGGTAATTTGTCCGTTCAGTAGCTGACAAGGCTTTTATTCCGGTATCAAGAGCGGTTTTTGTGTTATCTTCAGATAATTTTTTCTCCTGATGGCGGTAATTAAACAAGGTACTGAACATTGGGATATCATTGGGTATACCACTTAAATCATGAACACTTGACAAAGGCGTATGTTCGTGATTCAAAAGCGATTGCAATCGTTTATTGGTTTGATCGATGTAGGAACGTATATCTCCTTTTAGCTTCAATAACACAGGAAGGGTGTTTAAAAATAAACCCAGGGAAGATTCAGAACTCTTGGAAGCTTGTAATCTTCCCATAAGCACCGAACCAAATAGCGCATAATCCGTACCACTACATCTTCCTACAACCAACCCAAAGGCTGCATGAAATAATACGGCCGGACTTACTTGTAAATCACTTGACACCTTTCGGATACTATCATTTAACTCTCCAGATAGTCTTGTTTTTGAAGCAACTACCTTAGTTCCACCATCCATCTTAGTACTCGATAGATTAAATGGATAGGTAGGTGCTTCAATATTTTTAAATAATTCTCTAAAGTAATTTTGACTCTCCTCTGATTTTTTCTTATTCAAAGTATGCCCTATAAAATCACGATAAAGTGATGATGTAGGAAGTAACCCTGCTCGTCCCGAAAGATACAATTCCATCTCCTCCATCATTTTGACTCTACCGATACGGTCTGTCATCAAATGGTGATAATACACAACAAAGTAATAGGTGTTATTCGTTACATCGTTGGCAATTTTTACATTTAGAATCGGAGCTTTTGATACATCTATCCATAAGTTTTTATGGGCAACCGCTGCCTGAACCTGAGGTAAAATTTCTTTACTGTCATCAATAGTTAAAGCCTCTACATTGAGTTCTGCTTCTCGTAATACGACCTGTACAGTTTTGGAAATACCATCACTTACAACACAAGTACGCAATACATCATGACGGTTGATAACAAATCTAAAGGCATCCAGTAATTCGGAACGTTTTTCCAAAGATGAAAAGGATAACAAAAGCGGTAATACATAGGGATCACCGGCCTTCTCTCCACTCATCAAATGGTGAAAATAAATACCTTCTTGCAATGGTGACAGTGGATAGATGTCCTGGATATTCTTAGCACCACCCGGAACATGATCCATAATCGTTTCCAGTTCATTCTGGTTTAAATCTACCAGAGTCACCATTGAAGGGGTGATATAGTCACAACCTTTTACAATACCATTCTCCGGAACCTTATATCCCTGATCTATGGAAATCAACTTTGTACTCAATGACGCAATACTCGGGTCGTCATAAAAATCGCTAATGTTGACCGTATAACCCAGTTTTCGTATTCTTGCTATTAAGCGAATGGCCAAGATGCTCTGTCCTCCCAATTCGAAAAAGTTATCGTAAACACCTACTTGTTCAATACCTAATAGCTCCTGCCAAATTGCTGCTAGTTGCGTTTCCAATACTGTTCTTGGAGCAACATATTCTACAACGGCAACCTCATAATTCTCTGACATTAACAAGTTCTTTCTATCTATCTTTCCATTGGAAGTCAACGGCATCTCTTCCAGTACTATCCAAAGTCTGGGAACCATATATTCCGGTAAGCTTTCTTCCAGTCTTGATTGTATGGCTTGTTTATCGAGATCTCCTTTCATAACGACATATGCCACCAAACACTTGTCTCCATGTTGATCTACTTTTGTCAATACACAAGATTGTCTCACATTTGGCAATCCAGATAATGCTTTCTCGATTTCGTCTAGCTCTATACGATAGCCATTCACCTTTACTTGATTGTCCTTTCTTCCCAAAAATTCTATAGTACCATCGGACAACCAACGCGCCAAATCACCCGTTTTGTACAGGCGTTCTCCTTCTTTAAAATGGTTGGCAACAAACTTCTCCTGTGTCAATTCTTCTCGGTTTAAATAGCCTCGGGTTACCTGAGCACCTCCAATACACAACTCACCAACTGCACCAATTGTTACCAGATTCTCCTGAGCATCCAGTATATAAATTTGCGTGTTTGCTATGGGTTGACCAATGGTGATGGTTTGGATGGCTTCATAATTGGTGACTTCAGAAACAACACATCCAACAGTAGCCTCCGTTGGCCCGTATTCATTGAACAATCTTACCGATGGATGTAAGCTTCCTAAATTCTTTAAATCTGCATGCATTAACTGTTCTCCACCTATGATATAATTCTGTATTCTAGAAGTATCTAATTCTTTAAAGAAAGACAAATGAGATGGAGTCAATTTGATCGTATTAATGGACTTGTTTGCAGCGATATCCACAAAAACTTTACTGACATCATTGTCCTTGTAAATATGCAATGCCCCTCCAGTTAATAGGGTTAAGTAAATACTGGTTTGTGTTAAATCAAAGGACAGGGAACTAAACAGAGGAAAATTATAACTATCGGTATGAATTCTGTAACGCTCCATTGAATAGGAAAGATAGTTGAGTAAGTTTTTGTGTTCAACCATAACACCTTTGGGATTCCCTGTACTTCCTGAAGTATAAATGATATAAGCTAAAGACTCTGGTGATGGTTTGTATTCATCTTGATATCTCTCACTTGCTAATTGATCAAACTTAGTATCAATAGGATATAGGGCTACATCATAATCCGACACTTCCGACAAACTCTCTGAATCTACAATAAGTAATTTGATCGCTGCATCTTCTACAATAAATCTTTTTCTAACATCAGGATATGTTTTATCAATAGGTAAATAACAGGCTCCAGATTTTAATATCCCCAACATGGAAATAATTGACCAGATACTACGATCCAATAAAATACCTATAATATCTTCTGAGGCTATTTTACATTCTGCCCTGAAATAATGAGCCAGCTGATTGGATTTTTCATTTAGTTCCCTATAAGTCAAGCGCTCTCCTTCACTAACCAAAGCCTCTACATCAGGTGTCTTCGTCACCTGTTCTTCAAACAAATCAATTACAGTTTTATGAGTTGGATAATTAATAGCTGTATCATTAAATACCTCCAACAATTGATGGCGTTCTTCTCTAATGAGCATGGATAGGTTTCTCATCTGAACAACTGGAGAGGCAATGATGGATTTTAACAACTGCTGGTAATGAGCAAACATCCTTTGGATGGTTTCTTCCTTAAACAGACTTGTTGCATAATTCATATCAACATTAAACCCATGAGTCGTTTCAGTGATTGTTACGTTTAAATCAAATTGCGATGTTGTGAGTTGTCGATCTTTATAATTTGACAAGCTTAGCCTTTCTATCTTCTTAATTTCTGCATTTTCAGCATCTTGAGCTCCCTGCAATAAAAACATCACTTGAAAGATTGGATTTATACGGGTATCACGAGTTTTTACAACACGGTTAACAATCTCTTCTAATGGAGCTTGTTGATGATCGTATGCATCTAGAGTTGTTTTCTTCACCAATTGTAACAACTCACGGAAAGAGCTATTTTCTTCAACTTTAGTACGGAAAGGCAAGGTATTGACAAAGAACCCCATCATATTTTCAAGCTCTTTCTGGGTACGGTTAGCTACCGAGCTACCTACACAAATATCCTCTTGACCACTATACTTCCCTAATAGCACTTTGAAAGCCGCCATTAAGGTCATAAAAGCGGTAACACCTTCTTGTTTACTTAATGAATGTACAGCTGTACTCAGGTTACTGTCGAGTACGAAAGAAATATTTGCTCCTGAGATACTGCGTACAGCAGGACGTTCATAATCCTTAGGCAATTGAAGGGTACTTACGTCTTTCAAATGATGTTCCCAGTAAGATAAGTGTTTATCTATAAAAGCTTCATTTAGATGCTCTCGCTGCCAAAGTGCGTAATCTGCATACTGCATGGATAAGGGCACTAAAAGACTCTCTTTACCAGAGACATAAGAGCGATAGAGTTGTACAAACTCCCTAATTAATATCCCGCGAGACCAACCGTCACTGGCAATATGATGGATAACACCTGCCAGAACATATTCCTGTTCTCCAAGATCATATAAACATGAGCGGAACATATAATCTGAGCCGAGATCAAAAGGAGTCGATAAAAATATCTTTAAATCTTCCGATAGGTCAGATGCATCGGCGGTTCTGTCTTCAAAGGGTAGTTTCCAAGCATCAGGAGATAACACCTTTTGATAGCCCACACCTTCCTCGGCATAGATGACCGTTCGTAATATTTCATGACGCGTAACAATTTCTTTTAAGCTTAAGAATAGAGCTTCCTTATTCAAATCGCCCGAGAGTCTTAAAGCAAACGGTATGTGATATTCTACAGTTCCCTGTAATCCGTCCAGAAACCAAAGGCGTTCCTGATTGAAGGATAAGGGAATGTGTTTGTATAGAGTTCGATTGTAAACTTGTATTTTTTCGGATGAATTCGCTGAAGAGCGACTTCTTTTCTGATAAATATTTAAGTGATTTACTATGCTTGTTTTGTTCTCTTTTAAAATCTCTAAGAAATCGGCATCTATTTTACCTTTTTCGGCTTTTACCGCTAAATTTCCTTCTTTTAATTTTAAAGATACGCCTTGTTTTTTGGCCTTTTCTAATATTTCAAAAACTTCCATATTTTGTTGTAATCTAATGTTTAGGGACTTTGTTTTAAATTAAAATTTCATCGTCAAAATCTCCGTCTTCTAAATTGAGATATTGAATGTAATTACCTAACTGTTCAATACAATTAAACTCAAAAACATCTTGAATTGAGATTTCTATATCAAACTCTTTTTGAATGGTGATAATCAACCTAACAGCTAATAAGCTATGTCCACCCAGTTCGAAAAAGTTATCATGGATACCAATCTGTTCAACTCCTAACAACTCTTGCCATATCTCAGCTAACTGCGCTTCTATCTCTGTCCTTGGAGCTGCATAGGTTTTTGTAGACAAAGTAGACAGA
>NZ_JAJGWR010000012.1:0-17682 GCF_021390755.1 Tenacibaculum piscium
GAGATTCGAACCCCTGACCCCAAGCGTGTAAACCAAGTGCTATGAACCTACGGAGCTAAGAGACGTCTCATCAAATTTTGATGAGACTTTCGGTGGGCGCGAAGGGATTCGAACCCCTGACCCCTTGGGTGTAAACCAAGTGCTCTGAACCAACTGAGCTACGCGCCCTAAAACAATATATTTAACTTTAACTAATAATCTATGTGGGCGCGAAGGGATTCGAACCCCTGACCCCTTGGGTGTAAACCAAGTGCTCTGAACCAACTGAGCTACGCGCCCTAAAACAATATATTTAACTTTAACTAATAATCTATGTGGGCGCGAAGGGATTCGAACCCCTGACCCCTTGGGTGTAAACCAAGTGCTCTGAACCAACTGAGCTACGCGCCCTAATGCAATTAACCTTTTAAGCTTTTGGTGGGCGCGAAGGGATTCGAACCCCTGACCCCTTGGGTGTAAACCAAGTGCTCTGAACCAACTGAGCTACGCGCCCTATAAGCTAATTGCGGGTGCAAATATATAACACTTATTTAATATAGCAATGCTTTTTTCAGGTTTTTTTGACTTTTTTTTCATAAAACTTCGGCAACAACAAAGGTACTTCCTCCAATATAGATACCATCTTTATCATTTGCATTTAATTTTGCTTGTTCAAAAGCCTGATTTACAGAATTAAAAGATTCTCCTATTAAATTAAATTGCTTCGCTTGTTCTTTTAAAATTTCTTCGGATAATCCTCTTGGAATATTTGGTTTACAGAAATAATAAATTGCTTTTTTAGGAAACATTGGCAAAATAGCCGCCAAATCTTTATCAGCAACAACTCCTAAAACAATATGTAATTTCTCAAATTTCTCGTTTTCTACTTCTTTTTTTAATTGATTTAAAGTGTACGTTAATCCTTCTTTATTATGTGCGGTGTCGCAAATAATTTTTGGATTTTCTTGTAAAATTTGCCAACGTCCTTTTAAATTGGTGTTTTCGACTACTTTTAAAAATCCATTTTTGATATTTTCATCAGAAACAACAAACCCCTCTAATTGCTGTATTGCTTTCACCGCTGTTTTTGTATTTTTAGCTTGATAATCGCCTAATAAATCGGTTTTATAGGTAGTTAATTCATCCGAAGCAAATACTATTTTTGCCTTACAAGAAAGGGCTTTTTCTAAAAAAATATGCTCAACATCTTGTTGTCGTTCGCCAATAACAACAGGTATATTTTCTTTTATAATTCCTGCTTTTTCGAAAGCTATTTCGGGTAATGTTTCGCCTAAAAATTGCGTATGATCTAATCCTATATTTGTAATTACAGCAACTTCTGGCGTAATAATATTGGTAGAATCTAATCTCCCTCCTAAACCGACTTCAATAATAGCGATATCGACTTTTTGTTTAGCAAAATAATCAAAAGCCATTCCTACGGTCATTTCAAAAAACGACAATTTTTGAGCTTCTAAAAAGCTTTTATTTTCAGCTACAAATTCGATAACATTTCCCGTTGGAATTTCTTGTCCATTAATTCGAATCCGTTCTGTAAAATTTTTTAAATGTGGCGATGTGTATAAACCAACTTTATAGCCTGCTTCTTGTAAAACACTAGCAATCATATGGCTTGTAGAACCTTTTCCATTGGTTCCGCCTACGTGAATTGTTTTAAATTTTCTTTCAGGATTTTTTAATTCATTACTTAATGCAATGCTGTTTGTTAGGTCTTTTTTAAAGGCTGTTTTTCCTTCTCGTTGATACATTGGCAACTGAGAAAATAGCCAATCTAAGGTTTGTTGATAGGTCATTTATATTTTGTGAAATATTTTAAAACTGCTATTTATTATTGTGACAAAGAGAATTTGTAGATAATTGTTCCTCGTTGTTTTTGGGGTGCATTTTGATCAGCATTCCATTTGGTTTTTAAGGCGGCTTGTTTGGCTGCTTTTTCTAGGCAAGGAGCGGAACTTGTACTTCCTTTTAAACCACCTGTTTGTGCTTTAATAACTTTTCCATTTTGATCTACTTCAATGCTCACTACAATTGTTCCTTCTTCTTGGCAATCTGGTTTTTTAATTGGTTTTGAAAGGGCTTTACGTCCTGCTAAATTATAATTACCGCCAGAACCGCTTCCTGAATTTCCGTAATATTTACTTGAATTTGGATCGCCATTTTTGTTTCCTTTTGTTCCTGATTGTGTATCATCTCCTTCCCCTTTTGCTTTAGCATTTTTAGAAGTTCCGCCAAGCAAACTATTTAAAGCATCGGTGGTTTGTTTTGATGGTTTTGGAGTTATTTTTTTAACGTCTTTCTTGTTTTCTTTCTTGTTTTCTTTCTTATTTTCTTTTTGATTCGTTTTTTTTGCCGTCTTTTTTTGAGGTGTTTTAGTCGTTTTTTCTGCTGATAATTTTTCTTTTTCTACTGATTTATCAACAGTGGGAACATCTTTTTTGGTCTGATCGGTTATAATATCATCCGTAATAATTTCATCGGAAGCCTCCATTATTTCTTGCAAATCTTCTTCTACTTCTTGAAGATCTTCTTCAAAATCTTCTTGAATTTCATCTTCAATTTCTTGTTCGGATTGTGCTGTTGTTTCCGATTTTGTATTTTCCACAGGTTCGCCACTTCCAACCTCAGCATCCCCAAAATTAATCGCCAGTCCATATTCAATTGGAGGATCTAAATACTTCATTCCGAAATTAAAAATCCCAAAAAGTAAAAGCATCAAAATAAGGGCTGTAATAATTGCTGATTTTCGTTTATGTGCTGTTTCCAATATCTTCATTACTTTGCTTTTACCGCCAAAATCATCTTCAATTTATTTCTATTAGCGATGTCAATTACATTCATCACATTTTTATAAGGTACATTTTGATCACCTCTAATCACTAATGTTTTCTTTTTATCCGTACCCATTTTTTCTAGAATTCTTCTTTCTAAATTATCGGCACTTACTTTTGTTTTATCAATATAAAAAGAAGAATTTTCGGTTATCGTAACGGCTACGGCAGTATTATTTTCGGTTTTCCCTCCTGCTTTTGGCAATAAAACATCAATCGCATTTACGGTAACTAAGGTTGATGTTAGCATGAAAAATATCAACAATAAAAAAACAATATCCGTCATTGACGACATATTAAAACTTGGATCAACTTTATTTCTTCCTTTTAAATTCATTATACAGGTTCATTTAATAGGTCTAAAAAATCTACTGATATTGCTTCCATTTGATACACTACTTTATCGGTACGAACCACCAAATGATTGTAGGTTATATACGATATAATTCCAACAATTAAACCCGCAACCGTTGTTGTCATGGCAGTATATAATCCATCAGACAATAATTTTATATCGATTTGTCCACCAGAATTTGCTATTTCATGAATGGCAATAATCATTCCAATTACCGTTCCTAGAAAACCAATCATAGGAGCAGCTCCTGCGATAGTGGCGATTACAGAAACATTTTTTTCGAGTTGATAGACTTCCAATTTCCCTGCATTTTCAATCGCTTTATTGATATCTTCTAATGGTTTTCCGATTCTCGAAATTCCTTTTCCGATTAATCGTGCTGTGGGTGAATTGGTTGTTTCACATAATTCTTTGGCACTTTCTAAATTTCCACTTGTAACAAAATCTCTAATTTCGTTCATAAAATTTTTGTCCACTTTTGATGCTTCTTTAATGGCAAAAAAACGTTCAAAATAAATATATAATGCCACGGCTAAAAGCACAAATAAGATGGCAATAATAATTTGACCACCTACTCCACCGTCTTTAATCAATTGAATTATTGATAATGTTTTTTCTTTTGATACCTCGTTTATCAAACCTGTATCATCTTGAATGTATCCTAACATGCACGTAATTTTATTTTATAAATACTAAAAAAATCCTGAATATAAATTCAGGATTTAAAAATACACTATTTTTTTTTATTAATTTAAGATAATAATAGCTTTACCATAATATAGCCTAATCCTCCTAAAACAATGGTATAAGGAAATGCCATTTTCACCATTTTACCGTACGATAAATTAATTAACGGGGCTAAAGATGATGTTAATAAGAACAAAAATGCTGCTTGTCCGTTAGGTGTTGCAACACTTGGTAAATTAGTACCTGTATTAATTGCGATAGCTAATTTTTCAAAATGTTCTCTTGTTATATCTCCATTTTTAAAAGCCTGTTCTACCTCACCAATATAAACAGTTGCTACGAATACATTATCACTAATTGCTGATAAAAACCCGTTTGCTACATAAAATAATCCTGGTTGAGATGCTGGATCTTGACTTAATGCCCAGTGAATTATTGGACTAAATAAATGTTGATCGTGAATCATTGCTACTACGACAAAAAAGACTACTAATAATCCTGTAAAAGGCAATGCTTCTTCAAAAGCAGGTCCTAATTGATGTTCATCAATAATACCTGTAAATGCTGTTTGTACAATAATTAATGCTAACCCGATAAAACCAACAGGTGCAATATGTAACGCCAAACCTGCGATTAATAATAATGCAGATACTCCCTGAACAATTAAAGCATATTTTTCTTTATCTGTTCTTTTAGCGTCTTCTTCTTCGGTATATTTACTGATGATATTTGCCGCTACCGTTGGCAATTTATCTCCAAAACCAAACCAACCTGTTAATTCTAAAATAACCGTTGTTAGCATTCCTGCTGCTAAAACAGGTAACGTAATAGGTGCCATTTTTAAGAAAAACTGAACAAAATCCCAACCTAATCGTTCACCGATTAATAAATTTTGAGGCTCACCAACTAACGTACAAACTCCTCCAAGAGCTGTACCCACAACACCGTGCATAATTAAACTACGTAAAAAACCACGAAATTGATCTAATGTTTCACCACTTAATTCAACTCTATCTAAAACTCCATCATGATCATAATCTGCAGAACTCGAATGAATTTTATGATACACGCCATAAAAACCAACGGCAACACTAATTAATACCGCTGTTACTGTTAATGCATCTAAAAATGCTGATAAAACTGCTGATAAAAAAACAAATAATAATGATAACAATACTTTTGATTTTATTTTGGTAAAAACCTTACTAAAAATAAACATCAATAAAGGTTTCATAAAATAAATACCCGCCACCATGAATACTAAAAGCAACACTACTTCTAAATTCTGAGCGACTTCATGATAGGCATTTTTAGCTGTTGTCAATCCTAAAGCTACAGCTTGAATAGCTAACAAACCACCCGTTAAAAGTGGATAACACTTTAACGCCATCGCCAATGAAAAAATAAATTCGGCTATAAAAAGCCAGGCGGTTATTGTTTTTCCCAATACAAAGAAGGAAAACACGTTAAAAATTAAAAAACTAATCATGGTTATTTTAAACCACTTAGGGCTGTTCCCTAAAAAATATTTAAACATCATTTTTATTTATTATGCCTTTAAACCAACTCTTTTAAAGCGATTTCAAAAGCTGTTGAACAAATTTTTGTTTTTGAAGCACTTTTAGAAAAAGTTCTTTGTAGTGCTTTTTTTATGGTGTTTGAAGTATCGTTAAAGATAGCTTCATCTTGCATTGGCAATGTTATTTTAGCTTCCATTAAATAAGCAAAAACTCTTGCAATACCACAATTTGAAATAAAGTCTGGTAATAAACTTAGATGATTATCCGTATATTCCATAATAGGTCCGAAGAAAATTTCTTTATCAGCAAAAGGAACATTTGCTCCTGGCGATATTACCTCTAAACCTGTATCAATCATTTTTTGTACTTGCTCTTGAGATATTAATCTTGATGCTGCTGCTGGCACAAATATTTCAGCTGGTAAACTCCAGATTTTTTGATTAATTTCATCAAAAGGAATCATTTTATTAGAAACTAATTTATTTCCATCTTTAGCTAAAAATAATTCCGTCATTTCTTCCAAAGAAAATCCTTCTTCATTTATAACTCCGCCTTCTCTATCGATAATACCAACAACTTTAGCACCTAATTGTGTTAAATAATATGCTGCTGCTGAACCAACATTTCCAAACCCCTGAACGATTGCTCTTTTATCGATAATTGTTCCTCCGTAAATATTATAATAATGCTTAACTGCTTCGGCAACACCGTATCCTGTTAGCATATCTGCAACGGTATATTTCCTTGATAAATCAGGTGAAAATTGTTTATCTTCAATTACCTTAATTACGCCTTGACGTAATTGTCCTATTCTATTAATTTTATCAGCTTCAGTTGGCTTAAAATGTCCGTTAAAAATTCCTTCCTGCGGATGCCAAACACCACAACTCTCTGTAATAGGAATTACATCTTTATCTGCATCAACATTTAAATCACCTCCTGTACCATAATAATGTTTTAATAACGGCGTTACCGCTTTATACCAACGTTCTAAAACGCCTCTTTTTCTTGGATCGTTGGGGTCAAAATTAATTCCTGATTTTGCGCCACCAATTGCAGGTCCTGAAACTGTAAATTTCACTTCCATTGTTTTAGCCAAAGACAAAACTTCATTTTTATTTAAACCTTTACGCATTCTGGTTCCACCACCGGCAGCACCTCCTCTTAAAGAATTGATAACTGTCCAACCTTCGGCTGCTGTTTCTTGATCTCTCCAATGAAAAACGATTTCTGGTTCTTTGTTCTCGTATATTTTAAGTAATTCTTTCATCCTATAATATTTTAATAAATGTTCTTAATTACGTTTTTTAAAACGTTTTTACTTTCTTTTTCTGCAAATCGAATACTATCTGTAAAAAAGCTAAAGTTGATTCATTTATTTATTTTTTAATTATTATCAAAATAGATTAAAACATACTATCACAAACTTACTATAAAAAAGTGATAGCTGAAATTTTTTAAATTAAAAAACGCCAACTATTTGTTAAAAATAACACCCGAAGAATGATCTTTTTTTGCTCCTGTAACACTTTCTAAGCAATTCACTTGATTTTCAGAACGTAAGAGTCCTAAAAAAGCAAAAATCAACGCTTCTTTATAATTAATAAGTCCTTTTGATGGTATTTCAATTTTTTGTTCTGCATAAAATTCAATTCTGTTTATTAAGAAATCGTTAAAAACACCACCGCCTGTTATTAAAACAGCGTCATTTTTATGGATTATTTTACCAATTTGAATCGCTGAATGTTCAATAAAAGTTCGTAAAATAATAGGAATATTTTTTTCTGATGCGTCAATTAATGGAAAAATAATTTCTTGAACCCATTCTAAACCCAATGATTTTGGTGCCGATTTTTTATAAAAATCTAAGGCGTTTAATTTCCCCAATAATTCTTCATTTATTTTTGATGATTTTGCTATTTGTCCTTTATCATCATACGGAAAACCTAATTTTTGTACATAATGATTCAAAACAATATTTACAGGACAAATATCAAAAGCAATTCGTTGTGCTTTTTCTTGATAAGAAACATTCGCAAAACCACCAAGATTTACACAAAAATCATACTGCGAAAATAATAGTTCATCACCAATCGGAACAAGTGGCGCGCCTTGACCGCCCAACGCAACATCTTGAGTTCTAAAATCGCAAATTACTTTTTGCTTGGTTTTTTCTGATATAATTTTTCCATGACCAATTTGAAGCGTAATTCCTTTATCGGGTTGATGCAAAATTGTATGTCCGTGCGAGGCGATAAAATCAATATAATTAATGTTATTTTTTTTGATAAATACATTAATTTCTTCTGATAATAAAACCGCATACTCAATATCTAATTCAAGTAAAGCTTCTTTTGAAAAAGAAATAGCTGTTTGTAATTTACGTTTCCAAACATCCGTATAAGAAATAGTTGCAGCAGATAAAATATTAAAATTCTTATAATTTTTTTTATCAAACTGAACATATACCAAATCAATTCCATCTAATGATGTGCCAGACATCAATCCTATTATAAAATAAAAATCATCATTCATATCTGTAAAAATAATAAAACACTGCTAAAAATATGCTATTAAAAAAGTATCTTTGGTTGAATTTTTTACGAATTTAACAATTATTAAATTATCAGAAATTATGGATTTTAGTTTAACAGAAGAACATATCATGATTCGTGATGCAGCGCGCGATTTTGCTCAAACCGAATTATTACCAGGCGTAATTGAAAGAGATAACAAGCAAGAATTTCCACAAGAATTAGTCCGAAAAATGGGTAATCTTGGTTTTATGGGAATTATGGTGCATCCAAAATATGGCGGAAGTGGTATGGACACTATTTCGTATGTATTAATTATGGAGGAGTTATCTAAAATTGATGCGTCGGCATCGGTAATGGTTTCTGTAAATAATTCGTTAGTTTGTTACGGTTTAGAAGCTTTTGGAACGGAAGAGCAAAAACAAAAATACTTAACAAAATTAGCTACTGGCGAACAAATCGGAGCGTTTTGTTTGAGTGAACCAGAGGCAGGTTCTGACGCAACATCACAAGCAACCACTGCCGAAGAAAAAGACGATCATTATCTAATCAACGGAACAAAAAACTGGATTACAAACGGTGGGCGTGCCGATGTTTATTTGGTTATCGCACAAACAGATCGCAGTAAAAAACACAAAGGAATCAATGCTTTTATCGTTGAAAAAGGAACAGAAGGTTTTCATATTGGTCCTAAAGAAGATAAATTAGGAATCCGTGGTTCAGATACGCATACGTTGCAGTTTAACAACGTAAAAGTTCCCAAAGAAAATAGAATTGGTGAAGATGGTTTTGGCTTTAAATTCGCTATGAAAACCTTAGCTGGAGGAAGAATCGGAATTGCGGCACAGGCTTTAGGAATTGCTTCTGGAGCATACGAATTGGCGTTGAAATATTCAAAAGAACGTAAAACTTTTGGTACAGAAATTTGCAATCATCAAGCAATTGCCTTTAAACTTGCCGATATGTACACCGAAATTGAAGCCGCAAGAATGTTAGTGATGAAAGCCGCTTGGGACAAAGACCAAGGAAATAATTATGACACTTCTGGCGCAATGGCAAAATTATACGCTTCAAAAGTGGCGATGGAACAATCGGTAGAAGCTGTGCAAATTCATGGAGGAAATGGTTTTGTAAAAGACTATCATGTAGAGCGTTTAATGCGTGATGCGAAAATTACTCAAATTTACGAAGGAACATCAGAAATTCAAAAAATAGTAATTTCAAGAAGTATTCTTAAAAATTAATTTTAAACCTAAAATAATAACATTCTTTACTGTAAATCTTTATCGTAAATTATAGTAAATTTGCCACACAAAATAATTATCTATGCTAGTTGACAAAAAAAACTATGGTTATATCTCTGTACTTATCCCCGTATATAATGAGGAAGACAATGTAATTCCTTTAACAGAAGGTGTAATTAATGGTTTAAAAGGTTTTGATTATGAAATAATTTTTATTGATGATTTTTCTACGGATAACACCAAGAAAAACATCAACAGTATGAAAAACCCAAACGTAGTTCTTATTGAACTTCGTAAAAACTACGGGCAAAGTTTAGCGCTAGCCGCAGGTTTTGACTATGCAAAAGGTGATTATGTAGTTACTCTCGATGGCGATATGCAAAATGACCCTTCGGATATTCCGCAGATGATTGAAAAAGCACACAGTGAAGATTGGGATGTTGTTACGGGAATTAGAGCCAAAAGAAAAGACTCTATTTTTAAAACTTTTCCTTCAAAAATTGCGAACTTTTTAATTAGAAAAGCCACTCGTTTAGATTTAAAAGATCAAGGATGTGCGATTAAAGTTTTCAAGAAAGACATTGCTAAAAGTTTAAATTTATATGGTGAAATGCACCGTTTTATTAATTTATTAGCACATTTAAACGGCGCTAGAATTGCCCAAGTTCCTGTAAAACATCACGCTAGAATGCACGGTGTTTCAAAATACGGATTAGGTAGAACTATCAAAGTAATTAACGATATTGTCTTAATTATCTTCCAAAGAAAATACCTACAACGCCCGATTCATTTATTCGGTAATTTCGGATTATTTTTTATGTTTATCGGTTTAGGAATTAATTTTTACTTACTGATTTTAAAACTTTTAGGAGAAGATATTTGGGGACGACCTTTATTAATTGTTGGGGTAATTTTTGTGGTTATCAGTATTCAGTTTTTTACCGTTGGTATTATTGCCGATTTATTAATGAGAACTTATTACGAATCGCAAAATAAACGACCTTATACAATCCGAAAAATTCATATCAGTGAATAAAAAACTCTTTAAAACAATTGCAAAAATTGGTGTAAGTTGTTTGCTCTTATACTTTGTGTTTACAAAAATTGATTTTAATCAAATACTAGCTTTATATAAAAATTCAGATACTTTTTATCTTTTATTGTCAATTGTTTTATTTGTTTTTTCACAATTTATATCATCAATTCGATTAAATTATATTTTTCATCAAAATGATTTTTTATTAAACCATTCCAGCAATTTAAAACTTTATTTTGTTGGAATGTTTTATAATTTTTTCATTCCTGGAGGCGTTGGTGGCGATGCTTACAAAGTATTTATCTTACATAAACAGTTTGGATGGAAAGCCAAAGAGCTTACAAAATGTGTTTTTATTGATCGATTAATTGGTTTATTAGCTATTTTATTTTTATTGATATTGATGTCGAGTTATTTATTTTTCTCCAATTCATTCATTTTGATAGTTGGAATTATGGCTTCTTTATTGTCATTTTTCTTGGGGAAAATAATTTTAGCACGAATTTTCAAAAAAACAAACGACTATTATACGTATAGTTTTTTATATTCAATCGTAATTCAATTATTTCAATTAGGAACAATTATTAGTTTTATTCACGCTTTTAAACTGGAAGTTGCCAATATTTTGGGTTATTGTTTTACTTTTTTGATTTCTTCGGTACTTTCGGTGGTTTCGTTTGCGGGTTTTGGTGCGAGAGAATATGTTTTTTTAAAAGCTTCCACTTTTTTAGCAACCGATGAAGCAATTGCCATTAGCATCGGACTTTCTTTTAATATTATTACGGCATTAATTTCTTTAGTTGGCGTATTTTTTATTCTTTATAAACTTAGTTTGAAAACAATATCTTCAAAATAAAAAATCACTATATGAACTTTTTTTACGAACAAAAAAATAGTAAATATTTATATATTTTAATAGCGCTCGTTTATTTTGTAGGAATCTTCATTCCTTTAATGGCGAATGATTCTGCACAACATGCAACCATGGGAATGCGCATGTTTTTATCAGATAATTTTGCAGAATTATTAAAAGGAGAAAACCCGTATTTAGACAAACCTCACATGCACTTTTGGTTGGCGGGACTTTCATTTAAAATTTTCGGATTACACGAATGGGCATATCGAATTCCGTCTATATTGGCGACAATAATTGGCGCTTATTCCGTTTTTCAATTGACAAAAAAACTCTATGATAAAAGCGTAGCTCATTACGGTTCGTTGATTTTTTTAACAAGTCAATCTATTATTTTAGCAAATCATGATGTGCGTACAGATGCCGTTTTAACAGGCGCTACCATTTTTGCGATATGGCAATTATTTGAATATGTATCGACTAAAAAAACAGTAAATATTGTTTTAGGAGCAATTGCCATGGGAATTTCCTTTTCAACAAAAGGTTTTTACGGCGTTGCAATTATTCTCTTTTCACTTTTTAGTCATATTATATATACTAAAAATTACAAAGCACTTTTTTCGTATAAAATACTATTGGCTCTTTTAGTTTTCTTTTTGAGTATTACGCCTGTTTTATATGCGTATTATCTTCAATTTGGCTGGGAAGGTGTTGAATTTATTTTATGGAATCAAAATGTAAATAGAGCTACAGCAAAAGGTTTCAACCAAAGTAGCCCCGATTATTTTTTCTTTTTTCATTCCTTACTTTGGGTCTTTTTACCGTGGGCATTTTTAATGTATTACGGCATGTTTTATCAATTAAAAAAATGGATACAAAACAAGTGTAAAAACACTTCTGGAGTTGAATTTTTAACCATCGGAGGTGTTTTAATAACACTTCTTATCATCAGTTTTTCAAAATTCAAATTACCGCATTATTTAAATCCGTTATTGCCGTTATTGGCTATTTTTACCGCAGGAATTTTATACAATTTAAAAAAAGATACTCAACAAAAAACATTAAAAGTATTTGTAGGTATTCTTTATTTTATAGCATCATTAATTGTTATTATCAGTATTTTACTGTTATTTTTCACTTTTAACACACCAAGTATTTTAATCATATTGGTAAGTTTTATTTTATTATTATTTCTTTTATTGAGCATCTTCAAAAAGGAAGAATTTTCCAATAAAATAGTCATAAACTCGGTTTTATTGATGGTTTTTGTCAATTTTATACTGAATTCTTATTTTTATCCTGAATTATTACAATATCAGGGCGGTATCAAAATAGCTAAAATTATCAATGAAAATGATAGCATAAATTTAAACGATGTTTTTTTATATGAGGACGATTTTTGTTGGACATTAGATTTTTATACACAAAGAAACACACCTCATATTACCAAGCAAGAATTAAAAGCGTTGGATAAAGAAGTGTGGCTTGTGATTCGAAATGTTTCTTTAGAAACTATTCAAAAAGATGGTTTTATTATTGATGAAAAATACCAAGTAGATCACTTTAGAGTTACAAAGCTAAATTTAAAATTTTTAAATCCAAAGACAAGAAACTCAAAACTTAGCAATGTTTATTTACTGAAAATAAAACCTTCTTTAAATTAGAAACTGTTTAAATTTCATCTGAAAAAATATAGTGGCAAAAAATGACGGCAAGGGGTTAAAACCCCTTGCCATACTATTTTGATGTTACAAAAAATTTTGGAATAAAATTTAAACAAGCTCTTAGAAACCTTTATCTTAAATTTCTGAAATTAATTTTCAGCATCTAAATTTTTAAAGTCTAGTTTATGCAAATGTAATCCTGAAGCGGGCGCGATATTTTTAATAAATTCGATATCCGTTTCAGGATTTAAACTGTCTTTTATAAAATCTAAATCATATTCTCCTTTTCCTAAACTGTGCAATCCGCCCATAATTAAGCGAATTTGATTTCTTAAAAAACCTTCGCCCCTAACAATTAAAACAAAACTTTCCTTCGGGAAAAAAGAAGCTGTTAATTCCGTATTTTTTTCAATTCGACAATATTCAATTATTCTTTCAACCTTTGTTTCTTCGGATGGTTTTGTACAATAACGTTTAAAATTATGAAAACCTTCAAACAATTGAGCGCCTTCTTTCATTATTTCTAAATCTAACTGATCTCTAAAACGGGTTAAAAAAGGTGCGGCATACGGATGATTTTTTTCTCCATACGAAAAATAATAACGATATTCTTTTATCTTCGGATGCTGAATTATATTGAATTTTTTATCAATATTTTCAATTTTTAATGCCCGCATATCGCCAGGCGCATTGGCATTAAAATCAAGCATAAATTGCTCAAAATCTACATTTTCATCAATAAATAATTGAAAAGCAAAATGAGTTGCCGATACTCTTGCATCGGTTCTTCCAACGCCCAAACTTTTCAAACGGATTCCTTTAAAAATAAATTTTAATGTTTTATCTAAAAATAAATGCCCTGTTTTTAAATTCGGCTGTTTTTGCCAACCGTGAAAACGAAAACCTAAATATTGAATCGTAACTAAATACGTGTTTTTGTAATTCATTATTTTATTATTTCATTTTGTTATTGTTATTGTAATAAATCATACGATTGTTTTGCTATTTCTAATTCTTCATTGGTTGGAATTACCAATATTTTTACTTTGGATGTTTCTTTATGAATTTCTGTTAATTTTCTAGCTTTTACATCATTTTTTTGTTCATCTAATTCGATGCCAAAATATTCCAAATCGGTACAGGCTAATTTTCTAATAATCACCGAATTTTCGCCAATTCCTGCGGTAAAAACAATCGCATCAACGCCATTCATCACCGCAATATAAGAACCAATATATTTTTTAATTCGATACGCATTCATATCCAACGCCAACTGGCAATTTTTATCGCCTTTTTCTGCCGCTTCTTCAATATCACGCAAATCGCTCAAACCTGTTAAACCTAACATTCCGCTTTCCTTTTGCAACATATCGCTTACATGTTTCGCGTCATAACCTAAATTATGTATCAGATAAAAAATTAACGAATGGTCAATATCGCCCGAACGAGATCCCATAATTAAACCTGTAACAGGGCTAAACCCTAAACTATGGTCGATACTAATGCCGTTTTCGATAGCCGTAATACTACAGCCATTTCCTAAATGAATGGTTATAATTTTAGATTTATCTTGTTGTAAATAGTTGTTTTTATGTAAATATTCGATGGCTTTTTCAGAAACATATTTATGACTTGTTCCATGAAAACCGTATAATCGAATTTTATTTTCTGTTAAAAATTTATTTGGAATCGCAAATTTATACGCTTTTATCGGGATCGTTTGATGAAATGCCGTATCGAAAGAAGCAACTTGAATTGCCTCTTTAAAAATAGTTTCGGCAACTTTGATGCCTTCTAAATTTGCAGGATTATGAAGCGGCGCTAATGAGAATAAATCTTCAATTTTCTTTTTAACTTCGGAAGTTGCTACGGCTGTTTTTTTGAAGGAATCGCCACCGTGAACCACTCTATGTGCCACTACATTTATTTCATTTGTTGAAGTAATTACGCCTATTTTTTCATCTAATAATAAGTTTACTACTTTTTGTAATCCTTCTTTATGATTTTTAATTTCAAGAACTTCTTTACTTTTATTTTCTTCGGATTTATAGTGAACTACACTTTTTTCCAAGCCAATTCTTTCAATTAAACCTACACAAATCACTTTTTGGGTTGGCATTTCAATTAATTGATATTTTATAGAAGAACTACCCGAATTTATAACTAATATTTTCATGTTTTTTATTGTCAAAATTTTATAAATCTTATGAATCTTGTGCTTGAATTGCGGTTAAAATGATGGTATTAAAAATATCATCTACCGTACATCCTCTACTTAAATCGTTCACAGGTTTATTTAATCCTTGCAACATTGGACCAATTGCTAAGGCTCCTGTTTCTCTTTGCACCGCTTTATACGTATTATTTCCCGTATTCAAATCAGGGAAAATTAACACATTTGCCTGTCCTGCAACTTTTGAATTTGGCATTTTCTTTTTTCCGATAGATGGATCAACAGCTGCATCATATTGAATAGGACCTTCTACTTTTAAATCGGGTCTTTTTTGTTTGATAATTTCCGTAGCTTTTCGAACAGTATCTACATCTTCTCCTTTTCCTGAAGCTCCTGAAGAATAAGACAACATCGCTATTTTAGGATCAATTCCAAAAGCAATGCTCGAATCTGCGGATGAAATTGCAATTTCTGCTAATTGTTCCGCTGTCGGATTCGGATTAATTGCACAATCACCAAAAATAGAAACTCTATCTTCTAAACACATAAAAAATATTGATGAAACTACCGAATATCCAGGTTTTGTTTTGATGAACTGTAACGCAGGTTTTATAGTGTGTTGCGTGGTGTGTGCCGCACCTGAAACCATTCCATCAGCCAAGCCTTTATAAACCATCATCGTTCCAAAATAAGAAACATCTGCCATTAAATCTTCCGCCATCGCAGGGCTTAATCCTTTGTGTTTTCTTAACTCGTATAAAGTATTTGAAAAATCAGCAAAATAATCAGATTCAATAGGATTTATTATTTGAATTTCATCAAAATCAAAAGAAATATTTAAACGTTTTACCGCCGCTTTTATAAGCACTTTTTTTCCTAAAATAGTTAATTTAACAACCCCTATTTTTTGAAGTTGTGAAGCTGCGATTAAAATTCTGTCGTCATTTCCTTCAGGTAAAACGATATGTTTTTTTACTTCTTTGGCTCTTTTCAACAAATTATACTGAAACATTATTGGCGTAAGAATGGCTGTTTTTTTATACGTTCTTAACTTTTCGGTTAATGTTTCGATATCAACAAAAGTTTCAAAAATATTGATAGACATTTTTATTTTATCAATATTTTCGGCATAAATATGTGCTCTTACATTCCCTAATTTTGTAGTAACGGCAAAAGTTCCTTCTTTTACCCATAGAATGGGTACGGTTTTTTCGAGTCCTTTAATTAGCTTAATAATTGATGAATTTAACTCAATTCCACCTGTTAAAACAATCCCCGAAATAGCAGGATAATTTGTTGAAATATTTGCCTGTAGAGTTCCTAATAAAATATCTGCTCTATCAGAGGGTGTTACAACGACGCAATCTGCTGTTAAGTGATGTAAATAATTTGCTAATTGTGCTGCTCCTACTTTTATATCTCCAGTAGTATTATTTAGGAATTTTTCTCCAAAAAGAATTTTAGCATTAATCGCTTTTGAAAGTTCTTTAACCGTAGGATTGTTTAATTTTTTATTGATAGGAATTGCATTAATAGCAATATCTTTTGGTAAATTTTTTCCAACTTCTTTAATGATAACCTTACTATTTGAAGCTTCAATTTTATTGGCAACAACCGAAATTACTTTCACTTCTTTATTCACAAAAGAATCGTATGTTAATCGTAATCCTTGAATAAATTCATTTAATGTTTTGTTTAATCCTCCAGAAATTATAATAACAGGAATTCCAAGATTTTTAGCAATTAAGACATTTAAATCCATTTCAATAATTGCTCCATGGTCTGAAAAATCAGTTCCTTCTACAATTACGAAATCATTTTGTTCTTCTAAAACTTTATATTTTTCAATAATTTTACTGATAACTTCATCTTGTTTATCATCATTTAATTTTTGAATTAATTCAGATCTTGTAAAAGCATAGCAATCGTCATAATCACATTTTATATTAAAATAATTAAGAATGGTATTTATATGATTGTCTTTTTTTCCATTAGTAGGATTATCAATAATTGGCCTAAAATAGCCAACCTTAGGTTTTTTACGAAGTAATAATTGCATCAATCCTAAACTCAGCATAGATTTCCCTGAATTAGCTTCACTTGCGGCGATATAAACAGCTTTATTCATTTTTCTTATTTTTCACAAAATTAGTTTATATATTTAAATAATAAAGCCAGTTATCTAAATAAAGTATAAAAAGCTAATAGTATTTTATGTTTAATTTTATAATTATGGATATTTTTTATTAGAAGCTATTCCCGCTTTCCGCACTCGCTTTTTTTTAAAGAAAAATCAAAAAAAGAGCTCAAACAAAGCTTCAATCGGGGCTAAGTCTATTTATTGAGTTTCGGTAAATTCATAAATTAGTTTTTATTTATGAAATCCAGTCATTTCAAAGAATCTTTTTAACAGATAGGTAAACGTGTAGTAGTAATTATTAGTAGAGTCTGTTTTAAATTTTATCTGAAAAAAATATCAGAGAAAAATAAGAAATAGAATCCGTCAACCTAAATTTATTTCAGTTTTGCATTCTGATTTGACGTAGTTCTTCGTTTTTATACGATGCTAAAATAAATTCAGCATAACGTTTAGATATTAAAAAAGGGCTTTAATCATTTCAATTTAGCACAAAAAAAACCTCAATCTAGAAAGATTGAGGTTTTAAAAGAAAGGCAACGACCTACTCTCCCACCATTGGCAGTACCATCGGCGCAAATGGGCTTAACTTCTCTGTTCGGGATGGAAAGAGGTGAGCCCCATTGCGATAATCACCTTAAAATGTTTCAG
>NZ_JAJGWR010000013.1:0-15344 GCF_021390755.1 Tenacibaculum piscium
TTTTAATAATCGAACATTAAATGAAAAAGAGAGATTAGAATATTATATTTCATTAAATAAAACTGAATTTACAATAAAAAATTATATGGATATTTTTAAATACATTTCTTCAGCAACAGCAAGTAGAGATTTAAAGAAAGGAGCTGAATTAGATTTATTTGAAAAAATAGGAGAAAAAAACAAAACAATCTATCGTTTAAAATAACTGGGCACAACACCGTATATAATTTATTACTAGTACTCGCCTACTTACGAAAATCCTTGGCGGATTTTCTATTCCGTTTTTATTTACTATTTTAGGTGCTTCAAAAACGCAACAAATCATATACCAAACGTTAGCGGTAAGCTCAAAAAAAAATGGAATTCTACAAAACATCAAATCAAGTAAATTACGGAAGGAGAATAATTCCCCTTAAAATGATTGAACATATGTCATTTGATGATTGGGAGGTATTTATTGAAGAATGGGTTGATATAAAAAAAGTAGACTATTTAGAGGGCGAGCAATTTGGTGGTGCTGGTGATAAAGGGCGAGATGTTGTTGGTTATGTCACTGATAAAAACAAACCAAATTACGTTTGGGATTGCTTTCAATGTAAACATTATTCAAATGCTTTAACACCCAGTGATGTATACAAAGAATTTATTAAAATATTATTTCATACTTTTAATCAAGAATATCCGACACCCAGAAAATATTATTTTATTTCACCTAAAGGTTGCGGTACTTCTCTCTCTAAATTATTACTAAATCCAAAGAAATTAAAAGACGCTATTGTAAACAATTGGTCTAAGCATAATCAAATAGATACAACTAAAGGAGGGATTCAATTAAAAGGAAAACTCCTAAGCTGGGTTAATGATTTTGATTATTCAATTTTTTCAAAAATACATACTAAGGATATCTTAAAAGAACATAAAAAACATCCAAATCATATAATTAGGTTTGGTGGCGGGTTACCTGAACGAGAAAAATTAGATATAAATACAATATCTGATAATATTAAAAGCTCTGAAACGACATATGTTAGCCAACTATTATCTGCTTATAGTTCTGAAAGTAAAGAGATTTACAAAAATGTATCCAATTTAGATTCTAAAGAATTATATAAAAATCATTTTACACGAGCAAGAATGAGTTTTCATCACGCAGAACAGTTAAGAAATTTTTCTAGAGATAGCTTACCTGTTGACACCTTTGATGATTTTCAAAAAGAAATATTTGAAGGTATTGTTGATATTGTAGAAGATATTCATTCGAATAGCTTCATAAAAGTAAAAGAAGTAGAAAAAGAAGCTAGTAAAGTAATAATTTCTTCAAACCCACTAAAGGACGTCAGCCTAATTTATGATAAAAAGGGAATTTGTCATCAGTTAGTTAATGATAATAAAATTAAATGGACATAATGGAAACTAAAAAAAACATAAATCCATTCAATAACAGTGTTGAATCTGGTCTTCGAATCTTAACTATATTAAATGAGGCATTTCCTAAATCTTTTGATTTACAAAACCTTGTTTATCTAGATTATTTAACAATACATTCAGCAGATATTGACAAAACAACTCAAAGCCTACACCCAGCAGTACCTTATCGTTCTGGTGAAATAATGATTAGAAGTTCAATTATACAAAAAGGATTAAATCTTTTTATAATAAAAAAATTAATTGAAAAACAATACCATATTAATGGTATAGAATATAAAGCAACTGAAAATGCGATGCCGTTTCTTGAATCACTTGAGGAAACATATTCAACAAAACTTCAAGAAAAAGCTAATTGGGCAGTTAGTAAATATTCAAAACACACAAAAAAAGAACTAAAAAGTATTATGACTCCAAGATTATCTGAAATAAGTAATGAGTTTAATATTGAAATTCTACAATAATGAAAGCAGGTTTTATATTAAAAGAGTTAAGACTAGTTGGAGAATCATTAAATAAAGCTAGTATAGTTTTCGAAAAAGGAGTTAATGTAATTACTGGACCTTCTAACGTAGGTAAGTCATATATTTTTCAATGTTTAAATTATATGTTTGGTGGCTCAAAACCTCCTAAAGATATTAAACAAGCGAGAGCATATGAATTTATTTATCTAGAAATAAGAGATAACAAGAATGAACCATTTACCTTATTAAGTGATTTAAAAGGAGGAAATTTCAAACTATATAATTCATCTATTGATGACATCAAAGAAACGGATGAATTTGAACCCCTTAGTAGAAGACACAATCCAGCTAGTCAAAAAACAATTTCTGCTTTTTTATTAAAATTAAATAATTTATCAGGCAAAAAAATACGAACAAACAAAAGTGGTAAAACTAGACAGATTTCTTATAGAGATATTGTAAAGTTTTCAATGGTTAATGAAACTAGAATAACGACAGAGGATTCTATAGTAGTACATAACGACAGAGATAAAACAATTGAATCTAGTGTCTTGAAGCTAATTGCTACTGGTAAAGATGATAGTAGCATAATTTCGCCACTTACTACTAATCAAATAGCAAATAGAAAAGGTAAATTAGAAATCTTAAAAGAATTTATAAGTGATAATACGGATGAATTAAAAGCTTACAAAGTTGAACCTTCATCGATACTTATAGAAACCAATTCTATAATTGAAAGGCTAAGTGAAAAACACTCTAATCTTCAAAACCAATTTAATGAAATTGAGAATAAACGAAAAGAAAACTTAAAAACACTCTATAAGAAACAATCTCGAAAAAGAATTATTGATGAATTATATAAAAGGTCTGACCTTTTAAAATTACATTATTATTCTGACATTTCACGCTTAAAATCTACAACAGAAACAAGTATATTATTAAATGAAGAAAATCACTCTACTAATGGAAATTGCCCTCTCTGTAATGGTGAAATAAAAGAAGAGTGTTCTATATCTGATATTAATAAAATAATAGATTCTTGCAGTAAAGAAATACAAAAAGTTGAATACTTGATTCAAGAATTAATTGAATCTGAAAAAGTTTTAAAAGAAGAAACTAATTCTATTTCTCTAGAAGTATTGAATTTAGAAAATATTATAGAGAAGTTTACTTTAGAACTTGACAAAGGAGTTGGACTAGAAATGGGGTTAATTATTGAACAAATTAATAAACAGAATGAAAAGAAGAGTCATCTTCTTGGTGCATTATATAAATTTGAACAACTTGAAAAATTCAAAACAGAAAAAGAAAAACTAGAAAACTCTTTACCTAGTTCTAGTTCAAAAGAAACATTTGAAAATATTTCAACAGCTTCCTTAACTCCTCTTTCAAAATCAATAAAATCAGTACTTAAAGGTTATAACTATCCAAAATTAACAGACGTTAGTTATAGTGAAGACAAAAATGATTTTGTTATATCAGGTGAAGACAGAAATCTGTCTGGTAAAGGGGTTAGAGCAATTATATATTCCGCTTTCATTTTAGGATTGCAAGAACTAATATTAAAAAAAGAATATTCAATAGGTGTACCAATAATAGATTCTCCATTAGTCTCTTATAAGAAGTCAGAAAATATTGGAGCAGAAAGGATTAGTGATGATTTAGCAATGGATTTTTATAGATATATCTGTAATCAAAGTGATTTAGAACAAATAATTGTAATTGAAAATGAAGTACCTCCATTAGATATAAAAGGAAACATAAACCATATAAAATACACAAGAGAAAATGGCTTTATACCTGCGAAATAAAGCCTACCGCTAACAATGTATAAAAAACATAGGGCATTTGTGCTTAACCGAAAGTTTGGGCATATTAATGAAGTCCGCTAAATATAAAATTTGGCGTTTAGAGTAAAAAAGATAAAAGCAAAATATTTATATTTAGCTAAGTAATAAACCGAAACGAAAGTGCTTATCAACTGCCCTACGTTTCTTATACTAATCGTTGTATGCAATTTGAGAAAAACCTGAACTAAATTGAATATGTGGAAACCAATAACCGAAAAAGAACTATACTCTGAAATTTGGAAAACCGAATCTGAATTAGACGAAAAGTATCGTAATTTTTGGAATTTAATAAACATAAGTCCTGAAAAATGGAGCGAAGCAACTTTCGGAAATGAAGGTGGCGGATTTTGGGTTGTTGCGATTTGTGGTCGGAAAATAATTTGGTTTAATGATATTGAGGAAGGATTTAATATTTCTGACTATACTGAATACGGAAAAATAAACGGATATTATTGCAACCAAGATGAATTGAATATTGCGGTTTTGAGACTATTTGAATTAATAAATTTTGGTGGAGAAATTAACGGACAAGCTGGACCACCAATAAAACTATAAAAACTGCATACAACACAGTATATAAAAAATTGCTGGTTTTGTGCTTAATTAAAGGTCGTTGCACGTTTGCTACGTCTGATTTTCCTTCGGAAAATCCTCGCACGCAAACACGCAACTTTCCATATACATAAACGTTAGTGGTAAGGCAAAACGAAAAACTTCAAGAATATTTAAAATTATAATATGAAAATGAATAATTTTTTTAGAGGATTTAATTGGTGGTTATTTGCATCAGCAATTATATCATTTGTACTCATATTATGTATTAGTTTATGGTTTTCTAATATACCTGAAATATTTAAAAATGCAAGTATAATAGGTGAAATAAACATTGCATTATTATGTTCATATTTAGCTGCATATATTTTTTATTTAATTACTTCATATTATCAAGAATTTAAGAATAGGAAAAACTCGAAAATTCCATTGTCCTATCACTTAGATGAAATTTTAAACTCACACAATAATTATTTAAAAACAATAAATTTAGCGATAAAAAAAGATTTTCTTGAATTAACAGAAAAGGAAAAGCGTAATAATCTTAGTTTATTAAAAATCATAGATTTACCACCAAAAATCAACCCAAGAATTACAATTAATATTCCTAAAACTTGGAATAACTATCTAACTTGGCATAGACAAGTTCAGGAGAAAAGTATTAGAAAAATTTATGATCGTTACGCATTTATAATGGAGGATGAATTGAGTGACATTTTAAGTCAAATTGAAAATTCTAAATTTCACGAAGAAATTAATATAGCTTATCAACGTCCGGATATTTATCAAAATCTAAATTCATTATTTGTACCAATGCAGGAATACATTACTTTTTTTGAAAGACTGAAAAATTATATAGAAAGAATGTAAAGCCCTACCACTAACACCGTATATAATTTATTGCTGGCTTCTTGCCTACTTGCGAAAGTCCTCGCGGACTTTCTTGGTTGGTAATTATTTACTAAATTTAGTGCTTCAAAAACGCAACAAACCATATACAAACCGTTACCACCAATTACAAAAAATGACTGAACAACAAAATGAAATATGGAATAAAATTCAAAATTTTGAAATTGACGACATAGATTCTTCTTTCAGTTTTACAGATAGATTAGCAAGAGAAAATGATTGGTCAATAGAATATGCGCTGAGAACAGTATTGGAATACAAAAAATTTATTTTTCTGATTACTATTTCAGATTTTCCTCAAACACCTTCAGACCAAATTGACCAAGTCTGGCATCTTCATTTACTTTACACAGAATCATATTGGATTGAACTTTGTAAAAACACAATAAATAAAAATATTCATCACGGACCAACAAAAGGCTCAGAGGAAAGAACTTTATTTAAAGAACAGTATTCAAAAACACTTGATTTTTACGAGTCAATATTTAATGAAAAACCACCAAGTGACATTTGGGTTGATATTGATACTAGATTTAACGAGATTCACTTTACAAGAGTTAATAGAAACAGAAATTGGATAATACCTAAACTTCGATTTAAAAAGTAATGAAAATACTATCTCAAATAACACCTGCAGAAACAATGCTAATTAAAGATTGTACCCTTGTACAATTGAAAGATTTAATGAAGTTTACTTTTATGGATTTACTTCTAAAAAAAGTAATTGAAATTAAAGAAATAAATAAAAAGTCTCATCCTAGAGACAAATACATTAGAACTTATACATATGTTATCTCAGGTAAAAACTTTAATAAATACCAGCCAAAAAATCACGAATTAATTTATTTAAGTCCATTTATAAAAAGTCCTTCAATTCAAATACTATTTAAGAATTTTATAAAAATGGCTTACGATACCTCAAACGGAAGCTGGAATTTTAAAAAATCAACAAGAAGTAATCGAGAAATCACCCCTTATTTCAAGCAATCATTCTTATTAAATTTATTTAGGTTAAATAAACTAACTGATAACGGAAATAAGCTAAGGAGAGAAATATCAAACTATTTAAATGAGATTGATAAAAGTATAGACAATCTACTTCATAATGATAAGAAGAAAGGATTAGAGTTATTATTGAGAATTGGAGGAAACATTTTCTTATTAAAAAATTTAGATTTTCAACTTTTAAAAACAATTGATAAAGAATTACTAAATCAACAGAAAGTTTTACATAGTGATACTTATGATTCTAATAGTGATTGGTGGTTGTATGTTGACTTTTTTGAAGACGATTATATGTTTGATTCATATTTTGATAGTTTTGATGACACTTTAGATTCATTTGATTCTGAATTTGACGCATCTGGTTGCTCTTCTTGTGGCAGTGGATGTAGCAGTTGTGGAGGATGTGGATGTGGTTAATAACTGGTGGTAACACCGTATATAATTTATTGCTAGCTTCTAGCCTACTTACGAAAATCCTTAGGGGATTTTCTATTCCGATTTTATTAACTAAATTAGTTGCTCGAAATACGCAACAAATCATATACAAACGTTAGCAAACATTAAAGAAATGCTTTAATAAACATCTTGAACTTTTTAAAGCCATCAGCAAACTCAAATTCTTTTTTGTTTAAACATAAGCCAATGCCATAAAGCATATCTTTAACGATAGTATCGTCATTATCTAAACCACTCTTCTTTGCATCATAAGTCTGTACATATTCCTTAAATTTCTGCATATCAAATTTGCTAACACCGTTTATAGGTAATGCTCGCTTTTGTTCTTCGTTGTAAATTATTTCTTCTAAATCCATCTTATTATTTTTTTATTAATTATTTTCTTTTAAGTCGCACTACCCATACACAATACGTTGTAAATAATAGCAAAAAAAACTGACCAAAACAAAATAAATAATTGATTTTCAGATAAATAAAAACATTAGTTCATTTGTGATCTTTTAAATAAAACTATTTTAAGAAAGAAAAATAATTAAGAATATTTCTAGTTTTCAAGAAAAAGTTCTGAAATGTTTTTAACTCGTTTGTAGAATCTGAATCAAAACAAATTTAAGAAAAAGAAGAAAAAATTGAGAATATTTATAGTTTTCAAAAAAGAGTTTTGAAATGTTTTTTAACTCGTTTGTAGAATCTGAATCAAAAATAATTTAAGAAAAAGAAGAAAAAATTAAGAATATTTATAGTTTTCAAGAAAAAGTTCTGAAATATTTTTAACTCGTTTGTAAAATATGAATCAAAAACAATTTAAGAAAAAGAAGAAAAAATTGAGAATATTTCTAGTTTTTAAAAAAGAGTTTTGAAATGTTTTTTAACTCGTTTGTGGAATTTTAAATTTTATCGGTTTTTTGAATCGTAATTTAATAATCAAAGTTAGGAATAAACAAAAAGCTACTATTTACAACAACGTATATAATTAATTGCTGGTTCTCGCCTACATACGAAAATCCCTTGGGGGATTTTCTATTCCGATTTTTTTTACTAAATTTAGTCCAGAATAACGCAACAAATCATATACAAATCCGTTGTACGTCATTAACCAGCAGCATTGAAAAAAGAAACATTTAAAAATAAATTGAACAATTTAGCCTCTAAATTCATAAATGAAAATTTGGATAAAACTAAAGGTAAAATACCTGTTGAAAAAAGGCAAGAAATTAGACCGAAAACAGATTATTTAATTGAATCATTTTTAGCTTTAGCTGAAATAGAAAATATTTTTGAACAACTTGAACAAACACCATATTTTCTTTCAAATTTTAGACAAACTAAAAAACTTAAAGAAAAGAGAATAAGTCGTTTCAATCACATAATATATCATATTGAATCTTATCTGTTTAGAATAACGGGAATTATGGATAGAATGATGATATTATTAAATATAATCTTTGAAACAAATTTAGTTCCTGAAAAATGTAAGCCTTATAACTTCCTTTTGGATAATAAAGGAAAAGAAGGAAAATATGCTGGAATTATAAAGAAAAGTGACCCAGAATTATTTTTAGAACTGAATTTATTAGGTTTTTTAATTCAAGACTTCAGAAAAATAAGAAACGAAATTGCTCATCAAAAGAGATTTAATAGTAAAGATTTAAGAAACATAGAACTATTTAATATTGTCGAGGCTGATGTAGAAATTGATAATTTCAAATATCTTGTCAAAAGAGAAACAGATAAAACTGTCGCTGATTATAAAAGAAAGATGCTGGACGCAAATGAAAAAATTAGAATTCATTTAGAAAAATCATATGAGTGTTTAGATTTTATTTGGACTGAAACTTATGATAAAAAATAACGAACGTACAACAACGTATATAATTTATTGCTAGTACTAGCCTACTTACGAAAATCCCTTGGGGGATTTTCTATTCCGATTTTTTTTACTAAATTTAGTCCCGAATAACGCAACAAATCATATACAAATCCGTTGTGTGTAATCTAAAAAAAAACTGAGTGCCTACAAAGAAACTACTACTTAACAGCAAGCCAATTTTAGTTCATAAAGCTACAATTGAACCGACATTTAACAAGAAATCTATTCTTGTAGAAAATCCTTGGGAATATATCGAATTATGGATTAAGAGAAAGGGAAATAATAAAGCACTTTTTTATTGGCAACAAGCCGAAGGATTTTATAAAGCAACCAAATCACTACCAAAAACATCTTCCCCATTAACAGCATATTACTGCTTCTTGAATGCTACTAAAGCATTGTTAGAAGTTAAAGGTGTAACATATGCAGATAGACACGGAGTAACAGGAAGTTTAAATGGAAATGTAGCTTCATTAGCTAATGAAAATATTAAATTTCAACCAAATGGTGTTCTATCCGAATTTAGTAGACTTTTGGGAGAACCAGTAAATGGCGAAATCTATACATTCAAAGAGTTAATCTACAATCTCTGTTATATACATAGAGCTTACACACTTACATACAGTACTGAACCAGAACTTTTCTTTCCGATTAATTATCCACATTTTGTTAGAATTATTGGACAGAATTATGCGTATTTAACAGCGGAAATAAAATCGGAATATTATAAGAATCAAAATACAATTAATAAATTACCGGCATCTTTTGAAAGGGATTTAGGCTTTCCTAACGAACACATAATAAGAAAAAGAGCAAGATTTGGCTGGCAATCTGGACAAGCTAATAAAGCTGTTAATCTTCAAAGACTAAAAAACTACCATTGTTCTGTAAGAAAAGATATTCATTTCATTTATGGTTCAAGTGAATTATGGTATTTTAAAAGAGGTGGAGTAAATAATTTAATCAATAAAAGTCCTTTAACGCTCACTTTTGCATTAATGCATAGATTAAGTGAAATGTCAAGATATGACCCAATCAGACTGAAAAGACATTTTGATAATCAACACAACTGGCTATTATCTGAATTTATTAACCTTGCACCAAAACAATTTATTTACGGCATAGCTTGTGAAATAAGTGGAAAAGAATTTAAAGTTCCAGGCATTAGATTCTGAAAAGACTACACACAACACCGTATATAATTTATTGCTAGTTCTAGCCTACTTACGAAAATCCTTAGGGATTTTCTATTCCGTTTTTATTTACTAAATTAGTTGCTTGAAACACGCAACAAACCATATACAAATACGTTGGCAATAATTAACACGAAACTCAAAGCAGAATCTATATTTATATGAAGCAATGTGCCTATTGTGACAAAAAAAACATTAAAATAACGAACGAACACGTGGTGAATAAAGCATTCCTTAATGAGTTCCACAAAATTGGAAAAGGATATGTTAAAATTTTTGATGATGTTAAAGATGTGTTTCTTACAACAAGAGATGTTTGTAAAGATTGCAATAATCGAATATTAAGAGATTTAGATGATTATTTTTTAGACTTCTACAGAAAAAATATTCCTGAAAAAAGAATCTTAAAAAACACAAAAATTACAATTTCATATGATTTTAAAAAATTATCTAAATGGCTTTTAAAAACACTTTACAACTCTGAAAGAAGGAATGTTTATGAACAATTAGAAAGAAAATTACATCGATACAAAGGTTATATAATTGAGAAAGAAAAATTTGATAATTCAATCAGAATATATGTTGAATTATTACAAGACATTCCTCGAAAACATACATGTGATTTCCCCGAAGAATCAAACGGAAAAAGCAATATATTGAAATTAGGTACTATTATACCTTCTGAACAATACAACCATTCTAAAAAAGATATTACTCGATATTTTTTAAGCTCTAATATTATTTTTCATATATTAATATTTGATTCCGAAGATTTAACATCCGAAAAAATAAATAAGCGAATAAATGATTACAAATTTTTATCTAAAACCAAAAAAATATTTTATCTAAACCCAATTAAGAAAAAACTAATATTGAAAGCTTCAGATAGAACAATTTTAGAGATATTAGGTAATACTATCGAAGGAAATAAATCATTTATTGAAAGAAGAAAACAATAACTATTGCCAACACCGTATATAATTTATTGCTGGCTTCTTGCCTACTTACGAAAGTCCTCGCGGACTTTCTTGGTCAGTTATCATTTACTAAATTAGTTGCTTGAAACACGCAACAAACCATATACAACAACGTTACAAGTAATTGGCAAAAATTACGCAATTAGAACCTGATTTTTAAGTAAATACAGAAATTTAAAAATATCGATAGAAAAATATTACGAATAAAATTTAGAATCTATAAATACTTGAATTTACTCTAAATATGAAAATAAAATTGACCGAATTATTACGTAAAATTTGAATTTATAACATTTGTATAATTGAGAAAAATACAGAATAGAAATTGCAAAATTTACGTAAAATCTGAAAATAAAATCGACTGAATTATTATTTAAAATCTGAATTTATAACGCTTGTAGAATTGAGAAAAATACAGAATAGAAATTGCAAAATTTATGCAAAATCTGAAAATAAAATTGACCGAATTATTATGTAAAATCTGAATTTATAACGTTTGTAGAATTAAGCAAAATACATAATTGAAATTGTAAAATTTACGCAAAATCTGAATTGAAAACTTGTCGAAATTACTCAAATGTTGAATTAAGAAATGGAAAATTAAATCAGAATCACAAATTACAAACTGAAAAAAAACAACTACTTGTAACAACGTATATAAAAAATGCTTAATTTGGTCATAATACAAAAGTCAGTGCCGTTTTGCTACATCTGATTTTCCTGCGGAAAATCCTCGCACACAAAACAGCACTTTTCATATACAAACCGTTGTGTTTCATACAAAATTACGAATTTGAAAAAATAATTTAGAAATTCAAATAATATATGTAACTAATTCGTTACATTTGTAATATGAGAGAAATCGATATTACAGAAGAATGTTTGGACTTTATCGACAACCAAAATAAAAAGGTTGAACTAAAATTCTTCCAGCTAATTGAAGTTATTGGAGAAATAAAAATTGTTAATTCTAATTTTCTAAAAAAATTACAATCAACAAAATTTTATGAATTACGTATAAAAGCAGGAAATGAATATCGAGTTGTAATATTTGCTATAGACCATCTAAATTTTAATGAATCAACAAAAGCTGTCTGCTTATGTGGTTTTCAGAAAAAAGGAACTAAAGATTATAAAAAAGCTATCAAACAAGCAGAAAAAATATTAGAAAATTATCTAAAAGAAAAGTAATTATGGGAAAATCAATAAACGCAAAAGAATTAATAGCTAAACGATACGGAAAAGAAGGCTCTAAAGAACGTGAAGAATTTAGAGAAAATGCTTTTTCTTATTATTTTGGTGAAATAATAAAAAATAGAAGAAAAGAATTGCATATGACTCAAGATAATTTGGCTGAAAAAGTGGGAAAAAAAAGACCATATATCTCTCGAATTGAAAATGGAGAAGATATTCGATTATCTAACTTTGCACTTCTTGCCAATGCTTTAGGATTATCAATTAAATTAACAGCTGAATAAAAAGTACGAAAACACAACACCGTATATAATTTATTGCTAGTTCTAGCCTACTTACGAAAATCCTTAAGGATTTTCTATTCCGTTTTTATTTACTAAATTAGTTGCTTGAAACACGCAACAAACCATATACAAAAACGTTGTGCAACATATCTCAACAGCACGTTTAAATCCAAATGAAAGTAAAAATATTGAGTTTATTTTTAATTATTCTATTCGCATCTTGCGACAAATATTCTCGTGAAAAATACCCTCAATTTGCTTCTAAAACGGAAAGTTATAAATATGTAAATAGTTGCTATTCTGCCGAGTTTGAGAATTTGAATAGAATTCCAACTGATATGCAGAATAAGTTTAAAAATTATCTGAAAAGCAGATTAGGAAAAAACAACTTTCAAAATCTGGAATTTAAAAATGGTTATGTTCTATCAGACAAACCAATTGAAATAGAAAGGACAAAAGATGAGAGTGAAATTTTAGCACTTTTGGGTCAACACAAAGGAAAATCCGATTGCGACTCAATTATTGACTTTCCAGTTTATTCAATCATTTATGAATTAAAATTACCTGAAATCGGAATTGAGAAAATCGGACTCAATTTAATGCTTGATAAAAATGGAAAAATGATTAAGGACATTGATTTTCCAAAAGCAGAATTTGCAAATAAAATCATACCAATAGATTCTGTTCACTCTGAATTGATTCGTAGAAAAATCCCGTACAAAAAACTGAATATTGACTTGTGGTTTGACAAAAGAACTGAATCGTTTGTTTGGTCAACTAACACATTAATTCAAGAAGGAAGTATAATGGGACCAAGTTGTTTTCCAGAAGTGAATTATCATTTTAAAATGAATGCAAACAATGGAGAAATTACAGAATTTGAAAATAGACAAACGAATGATTATTTCTTTGGAGCTGACAATCACTACGTTGAATAAAAAATACGTTGCACAACAATGTGTATAATTCATTGCTGGTTAAAGCCTACTTACGAAAGTCCTCGCGGACTTTCTATCTGTGATTTATTTGCTAATTTTAGTGCTTAAACACGCAACGAAATCATACACTAGACCGTTGTGCAACATTAACCAAAAAATGAAAATCAATGAAAAAAGCAAATTACATTTTACTACTTACTATCATTTTTACCTTTAATTTGACACAAGCTCAAGATGAAAAAGAATCACAGTTTGACCTTATTGGTTACGGAGGAATTGGATACGGAATTGTAGAAAACGATAACGAACCGAATTATAATCTGAATAGCAACAGCGGAGAAATTCTTTTGAATTATAACATAAATAAAAAGTTCGGAATCGCTACTGGAATTGGAATGAATGAATTGTCAGGTAATGGATTTAATTCTGTTGGCAACTTCTACCACGAAAGAACATTACTAAAAGTTCCGTTATTATTTACTATGGGTTCTAAATTATCGGAAAATTTTAAAGTATTTGCGAATTTAGGTTTCTACGGACAAACTATTGTTGAAGATGAATATCGTTTTCTAAATGATACTCAAAAAGACATTTATGATGGTTGGAATTTTGGAGCACAAATCGGAATTGGTTTTCTATTTGATATGTTCGACAATTTTAGCGCAGGAATTAATTATAATGGACAATCAGATTTTAGCAAATTTGAGTCAAATAATAATGTTGGAATAAATGACAAACAGAAAATGAAAAACCTAAACTCAATCGGAATTATATTAATGATTGAATTATAAAAACGTTGCACAACAATGCATATATTTTATTGCTAGGTTCTAGCCTGCTTACGAAAGTCCTCGCGGACTTTCTATTCGGTTTTTATTTACTAACTTAGTGACTTAATCACGCAACAAACCATATACAAGCACGTTGTGCCCAATAAAAAAACTCGTTTCATAAGATAATTCAGATTAAATGATTGTATCTTTGATAGTATCAAATGATAGTATCAAAAATGAAACCACCTTACGAAATAACATCTTCTATTTTAAAATTAATAACTTCTATTTCTGAGAAAATAGGAGAAGTAAATGCTAATTTATTAAATAAACCTTCTCCTAAATTAAGAAAACAGAATAGAATTAAAACTATTCATTCTTCTTTAAAAATAGAAGGGAACACACTAACAGAAGAACAAATAACTGCACTTCTTGAAAACAAAAGAGTTATTGGGCCTAAAAAAGATGTTCTTGAAGTTTTAAATGCAATTAAAATTTACGAAAATTTAGAAGAATATAATCCTTTTAATGAAAAATCCTTTTTAAAAGCACATTTAAACTTAATGGAAGGTTTAATTGAAAAATCTGGAAAATATAGAAATCAAAGTGTGGGAATTGTAAAAGGATCAAAAGTCGAACATTTAGCACCACCTTTTGGAAATGTGCCATACTTAATGAAAGACCTTTTTGAATATTTGAAAAAATCTGATGAAATTGAATTAATTAAAAGTTGTGTTTTCCATTACGAAATGGAATTTATACATCCATTTTTAGATGGAAATGGTAGAATGGGAAGATTATGGCAAACTTTAATTCTAATGGAAAAATATCCAATTTTTGAATTTTTACCTTTTGAAACTTTAATCAGTAAAGACCAAGAAAAGTATTACAAAGCTTTAGCAGAAAGTGATAAATCTGGAAAATCGACTAAATTTATTGAATATATGCTAAACGTGATTGACATTTCAATAAGTGAATTATTAGATTTTAATAATCGAACATTAAATGAAAAAGAGAGATTAGAATATTATATTTCATTAAATAAAACTGAATTTACAAGAAAAAATTATATGGATATTTTTAAAGACATTTCTTCAGCAACAGCAAGTAGAGATTTAAAGAAAGGAGCTGAATTAGATTTATTTGAAAAAATAGGAGAAAAAAACAAAACAATCTATCGTTTAAAATAACTGGGCACAACACCGTATATAATTTATTACTAGTACTCGCCTACTTACGAAAATCCTTGGCGGATTTTCTATTCCGTTTTTATTTACTATTTTAGGTGCTTCAAAAACGCAACAAATCATATACCAAACGTTATGCCCAATTAAAAAACCACTATGATAAATAAGAATGTAGATATAACAATTCCTTTACTTTGGGGAGAAGAACACTTCGTTAAAAATGAATGGGGAACAATTAATTATTTAGTTGGAGCAAACGGAACTGGG
>NZ_JAJGWR010000013.1:15372-15523 GCF_021390755.1 Tenacibaculum piscium
AAACGTTATGCCCAATTAAAAAACCACTATGATAAATAAGAATGTAGATATAACAATTCCTTTACTTTGGGGAGAAGAACACTTCGTTAAAAATGAATGGGGAACAATTAATTATTTAGTTGGAGCAAACGGAACTGGGAAATCACTTTTA
>NZ_JAJGWR010000014.1:0-12452 GCF_021390755.1 Tenacibaculum piscium
TTTCATATTTAGAGTAAATTCAAGTATTTATAGATTCTAAATTTTATTCGTAATATTTTTCTACCGATATTTTTAAATTTCTGTATTTACTTGAAAATCAGGTTCTAATTGCGTAATTTTTGCGAATTACTTACAACGGTTTGTATATRAATTCAAATTTCACGTAATAATTCGGTTAATTTTATTTTCATATTTAGAGTAAATTCAAGTATTTATAGATTCTAAATTTTATTCGTAATATTTTTCTACCGATATTTTTAAATTTCTGTATTTACTTGAAAATCAGGTTCTAATTGCGTAATTTTTGCGAATTACTTACAACGGTTTGTATATGAAAAGTGCTGTTTTGTGTGCGAGGATTTTCCGCAGGAAAATCAGATGTAGCAAAACGGCACTGACTTTTGTTTTAAGACTAAACTAAGCATTTTTTATATACGTTGTTACAAGTAGTTGTTTTTTTTTCAGTTTGTAATTTGTATTTCTGATTTAATTTTCCATTTCTTAATTCAACATTTGAGTAATTTCGACAAGTTTTCAATTCTGTATTTTGCTTAATTCTACAAACGTTATAAATTCAGATTTTACATAATAATTCGGTCAATTTTATTTTCAGATTTTGCGTAAATTTTGCAATTTCTATTCTGTATTTTTCTCAATTTTACAAGCGTTATAAATTCAGATTTTAAATAATAATTCAGTCGATTTTATTTTCAGATTTTGCGTAAATTTTACAATTTCTATTCTGTATTTTTCTCAATTCTACAAACGTTATAAATTCAAATTTCACATAATAATTCGGTCAATTTTATTTTCATATTTAGAGTAAATTCAAGTATTTATAGATTCTAAATTTTATTCGTAATATTTTTCTAGCGATATTTTTAAATTTCTGTATTTACTTAAAAATCAGGTTCTAATTACGTAATTTTTGCCAATTACTTGTAACGACTCGTGTATAAGTAGTAAGGATTTGATTTGTAATAAATTTCATTTAAGTACTTAACCAAATTTGCAATTTTATTGTTATTTTCTTCAACCATAAAATTTCAAGTTTGGTGGATTTCGTAAATAATCACAAAATTTTCAACTTAGCAATTTCCCTTATTACTTATACATACTGTTAGCTTTTCGTTAATTTTTCCTTTTTTACAATTAAAATACCGATATAAAATTACATATTTTTCAGCGTTTTTATTCGGCGTTTAACTTGTCTAAATTTTCATATAAACTTACGCTAAAAAATCTAAAATCGGCAATATTCCAAACGGTTTTTCTCATTTTCCATTTCCGATTGCGCAAACGAGCTAAAAAGTCCGCCGTTTTCATTTCATAATTATAGACAAATTCTTGCGTAATTATTTGTCAGAATCTGTTGCTTTACGATTCCGTTTCTGATTGCGTAAATCTGCTAGAAATTCCGCCGTTTTCATTTCAGAATTACAGACAGATTCTTGCGTAATATTTTTCAAAATCTGCTGCTTTACGATTCCGTTTCTATTGGATAAACAGGTTAAAATTCCGCCGTTTTCATTTCAGAATTACAGACAGATTCTTGCGTAATTATTTGTCAGAATCTGCTGCTTTACGATTCCTTTTCTAATTGCGTAATATTTATCAGGATTCTACTTTAGGAAAACGCTTTATTTCCCCAATTTTGCGCATTTTTTTGTTAATGAAAGCTAACGATTTATATATGGTTTGTTGCGTTTTTGAAGCACTAAATTAAGTAAATAAAAACGGAATAGAAAATCCCCTAAGGATTTTCGTAAGTAGGTTAGTACTAGCAATAAATTATATATTTTGTTAACCTGCGTTTTTTTTTAATTAAAATACCGATATAAAATCTCACATTTTTCAGCGTTTTTATTCGGCGTTTAACTTGTCTAAATTTTCATTCCTAATTGCATAAACAGGCTAAAAGTCCGCCGTTTTCATTTCAGAATTACAGACAGATTCTTGCGTAATATTTGTCAGAATCTACTGCTTTATGATTCCATTTCTGGTTGCGTAATATTTATCAGAATTCTACTTTTTTAAACCGCTTTTTTGCCAATATTGCGTGTAATTTGGCTTAATGTAGGTTAACGGTTTGTATATGAAAAGTGCTGTTTTGTGTGCGAGGATTTTCCGCAGGAAAATCAGATGTAGCAAAACGGCACTGACTTTTGTATTATGACCAAATTAAGCATTTTTTATATACGTTGTTACAAGTAGTTATTTTTTTTCAGTTTGTAATTTGTGATTCTGATTTAATTTTCAATTTCTTAATTCAACAGTTGAGTAATTTCGACAAGTTTTCAATTCATATTTTGCGTAAATTTTACATTTTCAATTCTGTATTTTGCTTAATTCTACAAACGTTATAAATTCAGATTTTACATAATAATTCGGTCAATTTTATTTTCAGATTTTGTATAAATTTTGCAATTTCTATTCTGTATTTTTCTCAATTCTACAAACGTTATAAATTCAGATTTTAAATAATAATTCAGTCGATTTTATTTTCAGATTTTACGTAAATTTTGCAATTTCTATTCTGTATTTTTCTCAATTCTACAAACGTTATAAATTCAAATTTCACGTAATAATTCGGTCAATTTTATTTTCATATTTAGAGTAAATTGAAGTATTTATAGATTCTAAATTTTATTCGTAATATTTTTCTAGCGATATTTTTAAATTTCTGTATTTACTTAAAAATCAGGTTCTAATTGCGTAATTTTTGCCAATTACTTGTAACGTATGGTTATATGGTTAGATTTTTAACGGATAAATAAACGGAAATAATGACAAAGAAAGAAATTAGGCAAAAATATTGTGATAAAAGAAATTACACTTCTTGGAATAAATACAATGTTACAGAATATAGTAAATGGCTAGAAAATGAATTAATTAAAACACAAAATAAAGTTAAAAAATTAACTATATAACGTGTTGTAAAATCGTTTTAATGTTTTACAACGTTTTGTATATGAAAAGTGCTGTTTTGTGTGCGAGGATTTTCCGCAGGAAAATCAGATGTAGCAAAACGGCACTGACTTTTGTGTTATGACCAAATTAAGCATTTTTTATATACTTTGTTAGCTTTTCGTTATTTTTTTACAATTAAAACACTGTTATAAAATCACATATTTTCAGCATTTTTATTCGGCGTTTAACTTGTCTAAATTTTCATTTCTGATTGCATAAATAGGATAAAAGTCCGCCGTTTCCATTTCAGAATTACAAACATATTTTTCCGTAATATTTGTCAGAATCCCACAGTTTTTCATTTCCGATTGCATAAACAGGCTAAAGTCCGCCGTTTTCATTTCAGAATTACAGACAGATTCTTGCGTAATATTTTTCAAAATCTACTACGTTAAAATTCCATTTCTAATTGCGTAATATTTATCAGGATTCTACTTTTTTAAACCGCTTTATTTTTCCAATTTTGCGTATTTTTTGTTAATGAAAGCTAACGGATTTGTATATGATTTGTTGCGTTATTCTGGACTAAATTTAGTAAAAAAAAATCGGAATAGAAAATCCCCCAAGGGATTTTCGTATGTAGGCGAAAACCAGCAATTAATTATATACGTTGTTAGTTTTTCGTTGCGAAACATTTTTATAAGCACGTTTTTTTGCGTTTCTAAGTTTTTCAAGAATTTAAAAATTCAAGATTTGTTTATGTTTTATTTTTTCTTTAAAATTCTAAACATTCTTTTTTAGATTCACGTAAAACAGGTTTTTTTCACGAGTTTAAAATTCATAATTTGTTTTTTTTATTAAACTTTTTCTTTAAAATTCTAAACATTCTTTTTTAGATTCACGTAAAACAGGTTTTTTTACGAGTTTAAAATTCAAGATTTTTTTATGTTTTATGTTTTATTTTTTCTTTAAAATTCTAAACATTCTTTTTTAGATTTATGTAAAACAGGTTTTTTCACGAGTTTAAAATTCAGAATTTGTTATATTTTATTAAACTTTTTCTTTAAAACTCTAAATATTCTTTTTTTAGATTTATGCAAAACAGCGTTTTTTATGAGTTTAAAAATTTACGATTTATTGATTTTTAATTATTCAAAAACATTCTCAATAATTCTATTTTTTCTTTAATATTCTCATTTTTTCTGAGCAATGAAAACTAACGGATTTGTATATGATTTGTTGCGTGATTCGGGACTAAATTTAGTAAAAAAAATCGGAATAGAAAATCCCCCAAGGGATTTTCGTATGTAGGCGAGAACCAGCAATTAATTATATACGTTGTTGTAAATAGTAGCTTTTTGTTTATTCCTAACTTTGATTATTAAATTACTATTCAAAAAACCGATAAAATTTAAAATTCTACAAACGAGTTAAAAAACATTTCAAAACTCTTTTTTAAAAACTAGAAATATTCTCAATTTTTTCTTCTTTTTCTTAAATTGTTTTTGATTTAGATTCTACAAACGAGTTAAAAACATTTCAAAACTCTTTTTTCAAAACTAGAAATATTCTCAATTTTTTCTTCTTTTTCTTAAATTGTTTTTGATTCAGATTTTACAAACGAGTTAAAAATATTTCAAAACTCTTTTTTGAAAACTAGAAATATTCTCAATTTTTTCTTCTTTTTCTTAAATTATTTTTGATTCAGATTCTACAAACGAGTTAAAAACATTTCAGAACTTTTTCTTGAAAACTAGAAATATTCTTAATTATTTTTCTTTCTTAAAATAGTTTTATTTAAAAGATCACAAATGAACTAATGTTTTTATTTGTTTGAAAATCAATTATTTATTTTGTTTTGGTCAGTTTTTTTTTGCTATTATTTACAACGGATTTGTATATGATTTGTTGCGTTATTCTGGACTAAATTTAGTAAAAAAAATCGGAATAGAAAATCCCCCAAGGGATTTTCGTATGTAGGCGAGAACCAGCAATTAATTATATACGTTGTTGTAAATAGTAGCTTTTTGTTTATTCCTAACTTTGATTATTAAATTACTATTCAAAAAACCGATAAAATTTAAAATTCTACAAACGAGTTAAAAAACATTTCAAAACTCTTTTTTAAAAACTAGAAATATTCTCAATTTTTTTCTTCTTTTTCTTAAATTGTTTTTGATTCATATTTTACAAACGAGTTAAAAACATTTCAGAACTTTTTCTTAAATTGTTTTGATTCAGATTTTACAAACGAGTTAAAAACATTTCAGAACTTTTTCTTTAAAACTAGAAATATTCTTAATTTTTTCTTCTTTTTCTTAAATTTGTTTTGATTCAGATTCTACAAACAAGTTAAAAAACATTTCAAAACTCTTTTTTGAAAACTATAAATATTCTCAATTTTTTCTTCTTTTTCTTAAATTTGTTTTGATTCAGATTCTACAAACGAGTTAAAAACATTTCAGAACTTTTTCTTGAAAACTAGAAATATTCTTAATTATTTTTCTTTCTTAAAATAGTTTTATTTAAAAGATCACAAATGAACTAATGTTTTTATTTATTTGAAAATCAATTATTTATTTTGTTTTGGTCAGTTTTTTTTGCTATTATTTACAACGTTGTTGTATATGGTTTGTTGCGTGTTTCAAGCAACTAATTTAGTAAATAATTACCGACCAAGAAAGTTCGCGAGGACTTTCGTAAGTATGCGAAAAGCCAGCAATAAATTATATATGGTGTTGGCATTTCGTTTTTTTAGTTTTCGATATTCCAAGTTTTTCTAACATATATATTTATATAATCTTTTTCTAATTTTGAGTCAAAATCTTTTTTAATAATACTTTCTAATTTCTTTTTAACCAATTTATTATTATAAATTTTTCTAAAATAATATCTAGTAGTGTATTCTCCAATCCATTCAGGTTTAAAAAAGTCATAGTTAAAATCATTCATATCAATTAACCAAGAATAATAAGGGTCGATGTTTTTGAATGCTTTAAACTGTTCTATTGTTGTGTCAATATCTAATTTAAAACATAAATTCATTATTGAATTTATGTTATTAAATCGATTATCATTTATACCTGAAAAAACACTTTTTATTGATGTTTGATGTTCTTTTGGAATAGAAGTTTCTATGGCCTTATTTAATAAGTTGGTTTCAAGAGGTATTATCTCAAAAATGATTGCTTGATAGAATAATTGAAAAGAAAATTTTTCTTGAAGTTTTTCTTGAATTATTTTTGCAATCTTTTTTTTAAAATCTGAATTATCAATCATTAAGTACAGCTCAATTATGATTGTGTTTTCATGTTTTTCTTTGCAAAGAGAACATTCTTCAAATGCAATATTCTGAATTTTTTTGAATTGTTTTTCAGTTATTGTAATATGTTCTTTTCTTTCTTCAATTACATTTAGAAGTGACTCATAGAATTCTGAGTTATGATAAAATGATTTGTTTATTCCTAAATCAAAGAAATCATTAATTAACTCTTTGGTCATGTGTTCTTTACAGCGATATAAAAACGTATTTATTTGTTTGAAGTTTTGAGGGTGAATAAAAGTTTCATTTTTTAAGTATTTAACAAGTTGTTTTGAAAACTTATTAATAAATGAGGTGTCGAAATCTCCAATTGATACTATTATTAGTATGTTTTTAAAAATACTATTATAATATTCCCAAAATCTACGATTATTATTTTCACAATTTTCAATAAGTGATTCTCTAAGGTTTTCATTGGAGAAAAAATTTTCAATAAGTTCAGCAAATGAATCTCCATTTGAAGATGATTTTTTGTAAAGTATTTTTTTAAGTTTATACCTCTTATAATACTTATTTATTAATTCAGGGTTTCCGTATTGAAGTATTTTTGTAATTAAATAATCATCAAATTTTTCTAATCGACTATGATGAGAATCTGCTATTGCATGTGATGCAAATAGACCTTCAATAAAAATTGAAAAAACATCTTGAAATTCTTTAAACTTATCGTAAACAATAAAGTTTTCTACTAGAAAAGATTCTAGTTGTGCAAACTCATTTATAAGAACCCATACATTACTATTAGAACTCCAACCACCATTTAAGGAACTATAATATTGGTCTATTATTTTACTTGAAGTTTCTTGTATTTTATTCCTTGCTGTAGTATAAAAAATATTTTCTTTTAAATATTTAATTAATTTTTTATTTTCTTTTAAAGATAGATTTGTTTCTACATATTCTAAATCGATTTTCTTTAATTCATTTAATAATTCATTTTGTGACTCTTCACCAAAGTAATTATTTCTAATAAAAATTGAGAGTTTTGTTAAATTAAATTGTCCTATAAAATATAGAGAATCAAGGTGTTCTTTTTTATATTTAACTAAAGCTTCTTTCTGTTTTTCAATAGCAAATAAATAGTTCCCAATTTGATAATTAAGATAACTGCTTTTTTGTAAATCTTCAAGACTATTTGTGAATGTGTCTAAGTTTTTAAAGCATTTAGTGAATTTTAATTTTCTAAAACTACATTTTGGACATTCACAATTCTTTTCTTCTGAATACCTGATTGATAAACGTTCTCTCGACTTGTCATTAGATAAATTAAATATAAGATTTCCAGACAAACCTAATAAAACTTTTTTGATTTTATCTTGATAATTATCTACACCATTATGAAATTTACTATCATTGAATTTAATGCTATTATCTTCTAATATTTCTAAAGATTTAAATAATTCAAATAATGATTCATTGTCTATACTTAACCCAAAAGTCGAGTAATAGTTATATGAATTTAGTTTAAATGGATAATGATTTATAAAAAGTGAAATAGGGTAGAACTTAATTTCTCTATGTCTAATAGAAATGTAATCATAAACTTGTTCTAGTATTGGTTTTGATTTGTCGATAGAAATTTCCTCTTCGACATTAATTATGCTTGTATTGTTTATTTCTTCAGGCAATAGGGAAATTGATAATTCTTGTTTTAAATTATTAATTGCTCTACCAATGTCATTTAGGTATTCAATATTGATTTCCTCATAACCTTCAATAATTTCAGGATGTATTTTAGAATCCAAATTATTAGGAGAGCCAAATTCATTTTTGTTAGCGGATATAAATAAAAAACTTTGACCATTTTCTTTAAAGTATTCTAACGCTGAAAAAACAATATATGCATCTTTTGTACTATCAAGTTTATTGTGAAATGGTGCTTTTTTTGTAATTGTTCTATCACTGCAATGTATTTTGATATTGTTAGTTGTTTTTAACACTACAGCACTATTTAATAATTCATCAATAGTTGCTATTTGATTATCAATATTTTGAATATTTGGTTCTAAATTTTCAGGAATTAAAAGTTTTTCTTTTTTCCCGACTTCTTGTGCATGTTTATATTTTGTTTTTAAAGAAGCTTCAAACCTTCTTTTTTGTTTAAGTTTATGTTTGTTCCATTCTTCAAGAATTATTTCATGGGTGATGAAATTAATACAATCATTGTTTTTCCAAAATTCAAGATGAGGAAGTAACTTATTTTTATCTTCTGATAATAAGTCAATCAAACTACAAGTGTCAATTATAATATTTTTCATGCTCAAGTTTGATTATTGCTTGGGTTAAATGAATGCCAACGTGTTTGTATATGGTTTGTTGCGTGTTTCAGTAACTAATTTAGCAAATACAAACCGAATAGAAAATCCGCGAGGATTTTCGTAAGTAGGCTAGAACTAGCAATAAATTATATACGGTGTTGCCACCAGTTTTTTAGTGATAATATTGACTTAAAAAACTCGGATTTCCTTTTTCTTCAGAGTAATAATAGATTCCGATTATTAATCTACTATTGTCAGGTACTTTGTCATTAATTCCATTGTCATTACTTGTCCATTCCGTTTGCTTGATAATTCCTGTCAGTTTTTGGTCTATCTGATTTCCAAATCCACTTATTTCAGTCACATTTTTAATTGTCAAATCAGATGCGAATGTTATTTCATAAATTCCAAAATTTTTGTCAAGCTCAATTCCTTTAAATTGTTCTAAATTTTTATGAAGTTTTGATTTTTCCCGATAACTTATTTTATCAGTCGAATTAATATTATTTTCCTTAAATGTTCTTAAAATATCTAATTCACGTTTCTGTCTATTCTGATTAGTTTTATTAAGATATAGCAAACCAGAACACATTCCAATTCCAAAGTTCCCGTCTTTGTTTTTTCTTGCATAAGCAACTAACTTTGTGTTTGTAGGAATATAAATGTCGCAAGAACTTCCAATTCCATTATCACTTCTACCATAAACATAAATTGATTTCAATTTTTCTCCTTTATACAATTCATTAATCTTTATGTCTGCTTTATATCCTTGTTCATTTTTTTGATTCGGATAGATTTTTAGAATTGTTACGTTAGCGACAAATTCCGACTCAATAAATTTTTCCGTTATTTTCGGTTCATCGCAATCGCAAGCAAAAACTCCGATTGAAAATAGAAATATTGTGATTTGCAGGATGTTTTTCATAATTGGTGGCAACGTGTTTGTATATGGTTTGTTGCGTATTTCGAGTAACTAATTTAGTAAATAAAAGCGGAATAGAAAATCCCCTAAGGATTTTCGTAAGTAGGCGAGTACTAGCAATAAATTATATACGGTGTTGCCCACAGTTTTTTAGTATCCACCAGCACCGATTCCTCCTCCAGAAACAATAGATGTTGCTTCTTCTTTTTCAGGTTTTTTGGTAATTTCATCTACTTTTGCTTCGGCTTTTTTCACAGTGAAGGTTTTTACTTTAGCATCTTCTTTATAAAAATATATTCCATTATCTAATAATATTTTAAAATACTTATTCTCATCAATAGGGTTGTCGGTTGGTACTAACCATCCTTTTTTTATTGATTCATAGGTAAATAACCAATTTTCATTCATTAATGACTCCTCTGTTAATTCAGTTAAAAGTCCGTCAGTACTGACAGTTGAATTAATAAGTCCTTTACTTTTTAAATCCATTGCAATTAACATTGATACGTAATCATTCGAGGCAAAAATTCGTTCTGCCATTTTATTTTTGAGTTTGATATTAAACTCGACACACATCCATAGTGCCCAAGAGACCTCATAGTTATGACCTTTAGGTAAATGAATATCAATTAGTTTCTCAATAATACTTTTGACTTTTTTCTTTGAAATTCGACTTATGTTAGATGCTAAAATTTCAGTTACTACTGGTAAAGTTCTCGGTTCTGTAATTCCAATTTTTAATATAAGAGATTCGTAAGTCGACCAGTTTTCATCAAATAATTGTAAATATTTAAGAACTTGAATTGAAAAAAGTAAAACGGAATCTTTCGGGTTTTCATTAGAATGAATAATAGAAAGACTTACAAATCTTTCAATATCGGTTAATTGAGAGTTTGCTCTTTTTCTAAATGTAAATGAGCCTAAATCGATTGACCATTTACTATCGAAAGCAAAAGGTGCTTTTGATATTTTTGTTTTTTCTTCATTAATATCAAGTTGATATTCTGTTAGAAGAGATTGAATAAATTTAAATGCTTTTTCAGCATCTGCATAGTTGTCGCAATAAACGTAATAATCGTCTATAAATCTGAATGATTGAACATTTTTTAATTTCGTTTGAATTTGTATGTCTATTAGACAAGACATTATTTCGGCTATAACTAAAGACGTATCAGGTCCAATTGGAATTCCTACAGTTTGACCAGAATTAAGGTTTCTTAAATCTTTATCTAAAGCGTTTCCGAGCATTGTCATATCAGTTCGATGTGCTTTTGCAATTGGTTTTGTATGAACTAACCAAGGAATTGAATGTGTGTAAATTGTTCCATAAAATCGCGAAACATCAGTTTTTACTTCATATAAATTAGCAAAGGATTCATTTGAACGTCTTCTTTTAAATTCACTGAAATTGTGTTTAGAAATCAATGCTCGATTACCTTTATCATCCTTAATTGGTGAGCTTGAAGAAATAGTTGATTTCTTGAAGATATCATTAATCTCTGTCCATCTATTTGCAATCGTCGAAGTTAATTTCGATTGGTGAAGTGGATTAGGAATATTTATTATTCTTCTTGATAATTGAACTTTTGGAATAGAAAAAAGAACCCATTTAGAATCTGAATACTTAAAACGTTCTGTTCTATCAAAAGGACTTGATATAGAATTCCATTGTGTTTTAATGACATTTATTTTATTTGAAAAAGTCTTACTTTCAAATGGAGGTGGAAGTTCTTTCGGGAAATATCCCAATTTTAGCAATTCTTTTTCTGTCATTATCGATGTTTCTTAAATTGTGGGCAACGGTTTTGTGTATGATTAGTGGCGTGTTTAAGCACCTAATTTAGCAAATAAAAACCGAATAGAAAATCCGCGAGGATTTTCGTAAGTAGGCGAGAACCAGCCATTAATTATACACGTTGTTGTAAGTAGTGCTTTTTTAGTTCACTTACTTAATTTCAAAATCCGAAATGCTCCTTGAATTACCAATGCAAAAACAATTGTTCCGATAATCAAATCAGGTTTATTAGAACTCAAATAATGCACTAAAATTCCTGCAATTATTACTCCTAAATTTATAATCACGTCATTCGAGGTGAAAATCATACTCGCTTTCATATGTGCTTCTTCTTTACTTTTTGACTTTTGCAAAATATAAAGACAAATTCCGTTTGCGATAAGTGCGAAAATCGAAACGATAATCATTGTCGAAAAATCGGGAAGTTTCTCGTCTCCGAAAAATCTTCTTAAAACTTCTACAAATCCAATAATCGCAAGTATTATTTGAAAATATCCAGCAAGTTTGGCAATCCGTTTTTTCTTTATTACTGTTCCGCCAACCGCAAACAAACTAATTCCGTAAACAAAACTGTCCGCAAGCATATCTAAACTATCGGCAACAAGTCCCATAGATTTTGAGATAATTCCTGTTGTCATTTCGATTATAAAAAACGCAAAATTTATAACGAGTACAGACCAAAGTAGCTTTTTTTGGTTTTTGTTTTCTTTAAATTCCGTTTGGTCGGTTTGTTTAGTCGAGATTTTCTTTCCACCTAAATTTAGTTCGATAACTGACTTTTCGATTTGGTCAATTTCTCCGCTGTGAAAAACGGTCAATTTTCGATTCGGAATATCAAAGTCCAAATTCGCAATGCTTGAAATTCCATCTAATTTCATTCGGATTAGATTTTCCTCTGAAGGACAGTCCATTTTGGTAATTTCAAATATTGTCTTTTTCATTCGGTTTCTGGGTTTTTCGGCATTACTTACAACGGTTTGTATATGAAAAGTGCTGTTTTGTGTGCGAGGATTTTCCGCAGGAAAATCAGATGTAGCAAAACGGCACTGACTTTTGTATTATGACCAAATTAAGCATTTTTTATATACGTTGTTGTAAGTAGTTTGTTTTTTTTTCAGTTTATAATTCTGATTTAACTTTCTATTTCTTAATTTAACATTTGAGTAATTTCGACAAGTTTTTAATTCAGATTTTACGTGATTTTTGAATTCTTATTTTCTGTATTTTTCTCAATTCTACAAACGT
>NZ_JAJGWR010000015.1:0-12432 GCF_021390755.1 Tenacibaculum piscium
AATTGAAAACTTGTCGAAATTACTCAAATGTTGAATTAAGAAATGGAAAATTAAATCAGAATCACAAATTACAAACTGAAAAAAAACAACTACTTGTAACAACGTATATAAAAAATGCTTAATTTGGTCATAATACAAAAGTCAGTGCCGTTTTGCTACATCTGATTTTCCTGCGGAAAATCCTCGCACACAAAACAGCACTTTTCATATACAAACCGTTAACCTGCATTAAGCCAAATTACACGCAATATTGGCAAAAAAGAGGTTTAAAAAAGTAGGATTCTGATAAATATTACGCAACCAGAAATGGAATTATAACGCAGCAGATTTTGACAAATAATTACGCAAGAATCTGTCTGTAATTATGAAAACGGCGGAATTTTAACCTGTTTATCCAATAGAAACGGAATCGTAAAGCAGCAGATTTTGAAAAATATTACGGAAAAATATGTTTATAATTCTGAAATGAAAATTGCGGAATTTTAGCCTGTTTATGTAATTAGGAATGAAAAACTGTGGGATTCTGACAAATATTACGCAAGAATCTGTCTGTAATTCTGAAATGGAAACGGCGGGATTTTAGCCTGTTTATGCAATTAGGAATGAAAATTTAGACAAGTTAAACGCTGAAAAATGTGAGATTTTATATCGGTATTTTAATTTAAAAAAAACGCAGGTTAACAAAATATATAATTTATTGCTAGTGCGAATCTACTTACGAAAATCCTTAGGGGATTTTCTATTCCGTTTTTATTTACTTAATTTAGTGCTTCAAAAATGCAACAAACCATATATAAAACGTTAACCTGCATTAAGCCAAATTACACGCAATATTGGCAAAAAAGCGGTTTAAAAAAGTAGGATTCTGATAAATATTACGCAACCAGAAATGGAATTATAACGCAGCAGATTCTGACAAATATTACGGGAAAAATATGTTTGTAATTCTGAAGTGGAAACGGCAGAATTTTAGCCTGTTTGCGAAATAGAAACGGAATCGTAAAGCAGCAGATTTTGAAAAATATTACGCAAGAATTTGTCTATAATTATGAAATGAAAACGGCGGAATTTTAGCCTGTTTATGCAATTAGGAATGAAAAACTGTGGGATTCTGACAAATATTACGGAAAAATATGTTTGTAATTCTGAAGTGGAAACGGCAGAATTTTAGCCTGTTTATGCAATTAGGAATGAAAATTTAGACAAGTTAAACGCCGAATAAAAACGCTGAAAAATGTGAGATTTTATATCAGTATTTTAATTAAAAAAAACGCAGGTTAACAAAATATATAATTTATTGCTAGTGCGAACCTACTTACGAAAATCCTTAGGGGATTTTCTATTCCGTTTTTATTTACTTAATTTAGTGCTTCAAAAATGCAACAAACCATATATAAATCGTTACAAGTAATTGGCAAAAATTACGTAATTAGAACCTTATTTTTAAGTAAATACAGAAATTTAAAAATATCGCTAGAAAAATATTACGAATAAAATTTAGAATCTATAAATACTTGAATTTACTCTAAATATGAAAATAAAATTGACCGAATTATTACGTGAAATTTGAATTTATAACGTTTGTAGAATTGAGAAAAATACAGAATAGAAATTGCAAAATTTACGCAAAATCTGAAAATAAAATTGACCGAATTATTATGTAAAATCTGAATTTATAACGTTTGTAGAATTAAGCAAAATACAGAATTGAAAACTTGTCGAAATTACTCAAATGTTGAATTAAGAAATGGAAAATTAAATCAGAAATACAAATTACAAACTGAAAAAAAAACAACTACTTGTAACAACGTATATAAAAAATGCTTAGTTTAGTCTTAAAACAAAAGTCAGTGCCGTTTTGCTACATCTGATTTTCCTGCGGAAAATCCTCGCACACAAAACAGCACTTTTCATATACAAACCGTTGGCAACAAGCAAAAAACATCGATGAAAAAAATATTATTTGGAATAATTACATTATTAGCTATTTCTTGCAATGAAAAAAAAGAAACAAAATTTTCTTTAAATGGGGCAACAAACGGAATTGAAAACGGAACGACTCTTTATTTAAATATTGAGAATAAAATAATTGACTCAACAAAGGTTGAGAATAATACTTTTGCATTTAACTCTAAATTACCTAGCTCACCATTACAAATAATAATAAGAAAAAAGGACTTTTCTCAATTTAGGTATTTATGGGCAGAGAATAATCCAATGACTTTTGACGCAACTAAAACGGATTTTAAAAATGCTAAAATAACTGGTTCTGAATCAGAAAATTTAAATTTCAGTCTTAATCAAAAAACTGACACTTTGCCCAGAAGTGAAAGACAAAAATTAGAAATCGAATTTGTCAAAAACAATCCAAATAGTATTATAAGTGCTTCAATGCTTTCTTTCTATTCCACAACTTGGGGAAAAGAAAAAACCAAAGAACTTTATGAACAACTCTCGTCAGAAAATAAAAATTCAAAATTCGGAAAGGAAATTACAAAATATATTGAACTAAATAAAGAACCAAAAATAGGAGAAAAGTTTGCAGACTTTGAATCGGAAGACCAAAATGGAAAATTAATAAAATTGTCTGAATTAAAAGGAAAGGCTCTTCTTCTTGAATTTTGGGCGTCTTGGTGTGGTGGTTGTCGCCAAGAGAACCCTAATCTTGTAAAAACCTACGAAAAATTTAATCCAAAAGGTTTTGAAATATTAGCAGTTTCATTAGACGAGGATAAAGAAAGTTGGTTAAAAGCAATTGAGAAAGATGGTTTAAATTGGGAACACGTAAGTGATTTAAAAGGTCAAAGAAACGAAGCTTTACTGATTTATGGAATTAACGGAGTACCTGACAACTTTTTAATTGCCGAAAACGGAGAGATAATTGGAAGAAATTTAAGAGGAGACGAATTGAATGCAAAGCTAAAAGAAATATTAAAATAATGCCAGATTGCCAACACCATATATAAAAAATGCTTAGTTTAGTCTTAAAACAAAAGTCAGTGCCGTTTTGATACATCTGATTTTCCTGCAGAAAATCCTCGCACACAAAACAGCACTTTTCATATACAAACCGTTGGCAAACATTAAAAACCACTCATAAGTTTACAATTAACGAAACTTTTTATATATTTGTATCATATTTGATTTTATAACCATAATGATAAAACGATTTGAAACAAAGTTACTTGAAGAAGCTTTTGAATTTATAGAGAAACAAAACCTAAAAGCAAGAAAGAAAATATTTCATAATATAAGAAGAGCAGAACAACAATCTGACCCAAAGTTTTTTAAAAAATTGACTGACGAAATTTGGGAATTTAGAACACTATATTCTGGAATACAATATAGACTTTTAGCTTTTTGGGACAAAGAAAATAAAACCAAAACTTTAGTTTTTGCAACTCACGGAATTATTAAGAAAACTAGCAAAGTAGATCTAAAAGAAATCGACAAAGCGGATAATATTAGAAAAACGTATTTTAAAAATAAAAAGAAATGAAAAGTTACACTTTAGACCAAGCAGAAGACCTTTTAATTGGAAAAAAAGGAACAGAAGAAAGAGATGAATATGAATTTGAATTAAAACTCGAATTGATTGGTGACATGATAAAAACTGCTCGAAAAAAACGAAAACTGACTCAAGAACAATTAGGAGAATTAGTTGGAGTTAAAAAAGCCCAAATATCTAGACTTGAAAATAGCACTGGAAATGTGACTTTTGAAACTGTTATGCGAATTTTCAACGCTTTAGGAGCAAAACTGAATTTAAATCTTCAAATGTAAAAATAACGATTTGCCAACACCGTATATAATTTATTGCTAGTACTCGCCTACTTACGAAAATCCTTAGGGATTTTCTATTCCGTTTTATTTACTAAATTTAGTGCTTCAAAAACGCAACAAACCATATACAACAACGTTGTAATGCATTACCTAATAGAACTTTACTGAAATAGGTTGACTAAAAATTCATCAATTATTGATAGTCACTTATGAAATTACAAAAACAACCCTGGCGAAAAAAAACGTACGAAAAAGTAACATTAGAACTCAAATTATTCATCGTTGACCAAATTCAAAATGGTCAGATCTCTACAAACTTTGCTGCCAAAAAATATGATGTTCCTAGAACTACTATTGCATATTGGATTAGAAAATATACTACCTTAGCTCAACAAAATAATGGTATGAGTAAATTAGATGAGATTAAAAAACTAAAGGAACGAATTGAAGAACTGGAGTTTGTAAAAGACTTTCAGCAAGATATTATTGCGGATATGGAAATCATTACTGGAGTCGATATGTCAAAAAAGTCGTTGCCCGAAACATTAGCAAAAGAGATAGAAATAAAGAAGAAAAACATTTTAAAAGAAAATGGTTCTATCAGTGTTTTGGGATTAGTAAACAAGCCTTCTACAAAAGAATTAAAAAACAAGAAAACAAACAGTTAAATGATAAAAAACTAATTAAAATGGTGCAACGATATCGTAAAAATGTAGGTTCTAAAACTGGAGGAATTAAACTCTATACCGAATTGAAAAACGATATGGTTAATCAGAATATTAACATAGGTAGAGATAAGTTTTATCGATTTTTAAGGCTTCATAACTTACTTATTCCTAAAAGAAAAAACTATGTAACAACAACAAATTCAAAACATCTTTTTAGAAAATATAAAAACATTGTAAAAGACCACGTTCCTACTCGACCAGAGCAACTTTGGGTAGCTGATATTACATACATCAAAACTGAAAATGGACACAATTACTTAGCAATCGTTACTGATGCCTATTCCAAGAAAATTATGGGATATAAACTCGATAACCACATGAAGACATCACTTTGTACCGATGCGCTCGCTATGGCTATTAAAAATAGGGAATACCCTCATGAAAAACTTATCCATCATTCTGACAGAGGATTCCAATATTGTAATCCTAAATACACTGAGTTTGCTGAAAGTAACGGAATTATCATGAGTATGACGGAACAATATGATCCGTACGAAAATGCTATTGCTGAAAGAATCAATAGAACTTTAAAGTACGAATATGCTTTAAAAGAAATAATTAAAAACACAGCTATTGCTCAAGAAATCACAAAACAAACGGTAGATATATACAATAATTTAAGAACACATTTTAGCCTAAATTTAAGAAAACCTGCGGAAGTACATTTAAATCCGAATATAAAATATAAATCATATCGAAAAAATAATGTAAATTTACCCGAACTAACTATTTAAAAACAAATATAGTTCAAATTATTTTTTGCATTATAAAACAACTAAAAAAAAGTTTGAACGATATAAATTAACCTAAAAAAGGTCAACCTATATCAGTATAATACAAAAACCACATCTAAACAATAAACTTAATGAATGAATTAGTAGAACAGTACGAACTATCAAAAGAAATACATTGTGTATTTAACAATGTTGATCCAAAAATAATTGGAAGAGTATTCAAAATTATAAAAGGTGCAAGTCCAGAATATACTTGGGAAATAAGTCACTATTGCAGATTAGATGACGAAATGGATTGTTATACACCTTCTGCACCTTACGGAGACTCATTGGCAGATGGAGAAAGAGCTTTAATGGCTTATATGAAAAGATTTGAAAAAGCAGTTGATTGGAGAGAAAATAAATATTTTTAAAATAAATTAGTAATTAAAATATAGAAATAGATTGTGAACTTTAACAAAGAAGAAATACCAGCCCTCAACTTCATTGTGAATAGAATTTTGGACAAGCAATTCCCACTTTATTCACACGAATTAGTACAAGCTAATTTTATTAAAACTTCAGATTTTAACAAAATAGAAAATGAGTTTGAATGTTTGCTTGCGATAATCAACCATTATAATGTTGGAGAAGTTACAAACGCTCGAAACGAAGACCACGGAGCAAGTGTTGTTAAAAATGGTAATACAGCTAAATTTAGAAAAGATGGTGGATTTAAAAACCTTTTTGATAATTTGGGAATGGAATTCACAAATTATGATGCTATTAATCAATCACAAGAAAAACTAAATTCTAAAATTGAAGAAATAATTGAGCTTTTAACTAAACAAGGTTTTGGTCAAGAAATATTATTTGATGAACTGAAAGAACTGAAAGATTTGTATCCCAAACTAAACAAAAAGAATTGGGGACAAATTCTAAAAGGAAAACTTCTTGATTTGGGAATTGCTCAAGTAATAAATCAAGAGGTAGCTGAAACAATTTTTAAGGGACTTACCGAACAGGTTCTACGCTTGAAATAAAAACGTGTGGCAACACCGTGTATAATTAATGGCTGGTTCTCGCCTACTTACGAAAATCCTAGCGGATTTTCTATTCGGGTTTTATTTACTAAATTAGGTGCTTGAACACGCCACTAATCATACACAAACACGTTGTACACCATTTAACGAAAACCATTGAATTACAATCCAATAAATATATTTACAGTTACCGATTTAGAGAAAATAATTACCAAAAATGAAATTCATTCTGACATAATAATCAGAGGAGAAAACATAAAAAAACTTGAAAAAATTGAAAAAATAAATGGATTTTTTGGAGTTAGTGATTCAGCAATTGAAAGTTTTGGAACATTAAGAGAAGTCAAAGGAAATCTATTTATAAGCACAAATACTGTTTTCTCTAATATCAAATCTTTAGACAACTTGGAATTTGTTGGTGGAGATTTAATTTTAAGATACTCAAATATCGAAGATTTAGGTGCGTTAAAAAAAGTTGGTGGAAAATTAAGTTTGAGAGATACTAATATTAAAAATTTAGGAATTTTAGAGTTCGTTGGTGGCGACTTGTTTTTACCTAAAAGAATAGAAAAAGAAATTGACCTTACAAACATAACAGTAAAAGGTAAAATCAAGTTTTGGAACGATAGCAAAACAAGAAAAAAAATTATTCCAAAAGAGGAAATGGGATATTTCGATTTCAATAATACTGTTCCTCATTGGAATCATAAGTACGTTTATTCATTCAGAGAAATTGAAGAAGCAAATTCGGAACAGTTAGCATTTTATAGAGTTTATAAAAGCCATTTTTTAAACGGAAAATATATTGATATAAAGGGGAACGACAATTATTCATTCATTTTGTTCTATGACTTGTTAGAAAACCATAATTCGGAAACAAAAGAATTACAAAATCAATTAACAAAACTTGCCAAGTATTATCCAAAAACGAAAAGTTATGGAGAATCTGCAATTATTGAAAAGCTAGAAAATTTAGGAAATTTTGAGAAATCTTGGAATTTAATTTTACAAAAAGAATATATTAATGTTCAAAAAATCATTGAATACGAAAATAAACTAAACCGAGAATTATTAAATGGCGAACTAATTGTAAAACTTGGTGGATTTAGTCATTTAACCGAGTTTGGACAGAAAAATATAAACGAGATAAAGCCTTTTGCCAACAAACAGCTTGATAAATATAAACTTGATAAAGGAACTGATTTTTTCAATCTATTTGTTAAAAATGGCAAACCAATAATAACCACAAAAACAGTTGAAATTCCCAATAAAAAATCACTTTTTGGGTTTTTAAAAAAGCCAATCAAAGAAACCATATCTGAATATAACTCGATATATTACGAAGATTTTTTCTTGTCAAAAGCAGAATATAAACACTACAAAGCAATAGATGATTATCAAGCTGAGTCAGGTTATAAAAGTTCATTTCCTCACATAGTTGAGAAATCAATCTTCAATCAATGTAGATTAATTTTAAAACAAGCAGAAGATTTATATAGAGAAACTATTGGAATGCCAAAAGTTGGAGAAGGTTGGATAAGTGAAACAGAACTATTTTATAAAATATCAGACTACTTTAAAAACGATGAAGTAGTACATCACGCATCACCGAAATGGCTTGGTCGTCAACATTTGGATATTTATTTGCCAAAGTTAAATATCGGAATTGAATATCAAGGTGCTCAACATTATGAACCAATTGATTTTTTTGGTGGACAAGAAGCATTTGAAAAAACAGTGGAAAGAGATAAAAAAAAGAAAAATCTTTGTGAAAAACATAATTGTATGCTAATTTATGCGGACAAAGGATATGACTTGAATGAAATTATAGTAACGATTGAGAATAGAAAAAACGGTGTACAACACCGTATATAATTTATTGCTTGGTTCTCGCCTACTTACGAAAATCCTTAGGGATTTTCTATTCCGTTTTTATTTACTAAATTAGTTGCTGGAAACACGCAACAAACCATATACAAAAACGTTACCATACATTAAAAAATGACATTAGTAGTAGGAAGAATTACACAAGGAGGAATAAGAATAGATAGTGATTCAAGAATTACAGACCCAAAAATTGTTTCTAATAAAAATAGTGTTTTTTCTGGACTTCTAAAAACAATTATTTTAAATCCGTCGATTTCAGTTTCATATGCAGGAGATGTTGAAATTGCACAAAAAGCAATTGAAAAACTATATAATCTTGAAAAATTTGAAATTAATAAGATTAAATCTCTATTATTAAAATTAAATATTGAAAGCGGGAATGAAACTGATTTTCTAATTGCATCTTTAGAAAATCAACCATTGCTATATAAAATCTCTAATGGAAAAATAGAACCATCAAATTCCTTTCATTGGATTGGAGATATAACAGCTTTTAACCTTTTTCAAAAAGAATTTATACCAAATATAAAGAATATTGAAGCAAACCATATTTGTTCTGTTCATTCAGATGCATTTAATAAAGTAATTGAAAGTGACAAAATTGAAAGTGTTGGAGGATTCCATATAACAGTTCATAGAACAAAGTTTGGACTTGAATATTTATTCAAAATGAAAATAATCTCTGGGCAATCGACTTCTATGACATTAAGAAATAATGAATTTAAATCAATTCCTTTTGGAAATGCTCAAACTGGAGCATTTTCTTATAGTTATTTAAAATCTAACAATCCTTTTTTACCAGCTATTGGAATTCACTTTCCTATAGGAAACTTTGGAACATTATATTATCCTAAAATTTCCCGTGAAATTATCTTTTATAAAGATGTCAATCCATTTGAATTTGCAAAAAAAGTAAAAAATGAATATAAAATAGAGTTGTCGGGAATGGTGAAAAATGGGGATTTAATGACAATGATTTAAAAAAACGTATGGTAACACCGTATATAATTTATTGCTAGTTCTAGCCTACTTACGAAAATCCTTAGGGGATTTTCTATTCCGCTTTTATTTACTATATTTAATGCTCGAAATACGCAACAAATAATATACAAAAACGTTGTATGCCATTTGGGCAAAACTCAATAAAAATCGAACTAAAAATAAAATATGTCCAATTTTAAATTACTTTTTTCTGATTATTTTGAACTTGATAATTCTGATTTAGAAAAATTCGGAGCATTAAATATTTGCCTAAGTTCTGACTTACCAATGTTTATTGATCCTTTTTTATTATTTGCTTCTGAAAAGCCAGAATATAAAAACCTTCACAAAATAGTAGTTGACCATTTATTACTTTTAAAAGACTATGCTACTGAAAATAATGGACTAGATGTAGATATTAATTTATTTAGGTTTCCAGAAATAAAACAAAATTGGCTAGGACTTGCAAAATATGGAAATGGAGGAAAAGGTTTAGGAAAGAAATTTGCTAATGGAGCTATAACAGCTTTTAATGGTTTTTACAGTACTTTCGGAGAAGAAGAAATAACAGACGAAACTCATATAGAAAAATTAACTCTTCTAAATTCTGGAGTTGGAAAAGATTTCATTAGTGACTTTACGACTAATCTAATACAGGAATATCTTTTAGAATTTACAGAAGACTTCGCGAAAAAACATCTTAACGAAAATCAAACAAGAGACTTTTCAATCAGATGTAGATTCGACAAAGAAACTAAAACATGGCAACCACGAACATTTAAACTTCCATATTTCTTTAGAGAACAAAAAGGAGACTTTATTCTTCTAACACCTTTAGATATACTTACAGTTGATGATACTATAATAAACAATTCAGATTTTTATTCGAATTTTCAAAATGTAACAAGGTCTCTAGAAAATTCATCTTTACGTTCATCTGTAAACGTTTTTTTTAGGTCTCATTTACCTAGAAAAGCAACTAAGAAAGATAAAGTAAATGCATTTTTAAAAACTATTAGAAAATTCCCTGATTTAGTAGACTTTTATATAAAATTAAAAGAAGATAAAAAGCATAATGTTACTTCTGCTTCTTTATCTCAAATTAATGAATTAAAAGAAAAATTAGTTGACGCTCTAACACCATTATGCGAATTACTTAATAACAATAGTGATTTTTATAAGGTAAAGTCTAATAGCTATGACGAAACCCTTAAAAGAGCTTTATTTCTAAAAGATGTTATAGAAAATAATGATGGATATCGAATCTTTTGGGATGGTTCAACACCAATTGCGAAAGAAGATACAATACAAAGAATATTTAGATTAACTTGGTATGCTTCACCATATGATGTTAATGCAGAAGTAAATAATGGTCGTGGTCCAGCAGATTATAAAGTTTCTTTCGGAAGTGGAGATTCAACGATTGTGGAATTTAAATTAGCAAAATCTTCTTCACTAAAAAGAAATTTAGAAAATCAAACAGATATTTATAAAGCTGCTTCAAAATCTGCTAGTGATATTTCTGTAGTTTTATGTTATACAACATCTGATATTAGAAAAGTAAATAAAGTATTAAAAGAAATTCAAAAAGAAAATCACGAAAATATAATAGTAATTGATGCTACAAGAAAAGCTTCAGCTTCTAAAGTATAATAATCTGAATAAAAAAAACGGCATACAACATCGTATATAATTTATTACTAGTAATAGCCTACTTACGAAAATCCTTAGGGGATTTTCTATTCCGCTTTTATTTACTAAATTAGTTGCTCGAAATACGCAACAAATCATATACAAAAACGTTAGTTTTCATTGCTCAGAAAAAATGAGAATATTAAAGAAAAGAGAGAATTATTGAGAATGTTTTTGAATAATTAAAAATCAATAAATCGTAAATTTTTAAACTCATAAAAAACGCTGTTTTGCATAAATCTAAAAAAAGAATATTTAGAGTTTTAAAGAAAAAGTTTAGAAAAAAACTAACAAATTGAAAATCTTTAAACTCGTGAAAAATTATTTGAGTAAATCCAAAAAATAATATTTAGAATTTTAAAGAAAAAGTTTAAAAAATATAACAAATTCTGAATTTTAAACTCGTAAAAAAACCTGTTTTACATAAATCTAAAAAAGAATGTTTAGAATTTTAAAGAAAAAATAAAACATAAACAAATCTTGAATTTTAAACTCGTAAAAAAACCTGTTTTACGTGAATCTAAAAAAGAATGTTTAGAATTTTAAAGAAAAAATAAAACATAAACAAATCTTGAATTTTAAATTCTTGAAAAACTTAGAAACGCAAAAAAAACGTGCTTATAAAAATGTTTCGCAACGAAAAACTAACAACGTATATAATTAATTGCTGGTTTTCGCCTACATACGAAAATCCCTTGGGGGATTTTCTATTCCGATTTTTTTCACTAAATTTAGTCCCGAATCACGCAACAAACCATATACAAATCCGTTGGCAAACATTTGAACGCAACCTTTCGAGAGAAATCTCATCTACATAAAAAAACTAAATACAAATGAAAAAAATTAATTTATTACTTGTTCTAATTGCAATAATATTCCAAGGTTGTAAAGATGATGATGAATGTAATCAACTATGCTTTACACCTCCACAAACTTTTCAATTTGAGATTGTCGATAAAGAAAACGGAGAGAATTTATTCACAAATGAAACGTTTGACTCTAATGAAATTACGATAACTGACAATTTGAATAATAATGAGTCTGTTGAATTTTCGTTTATATCTGAAAATAATATCAATTTGATTCAAATCGGTTCAATAGGCTGGGTAACTGAAATTGTAAACCTAAAAATTGACATATCTGACAATCATATATTTAATTTTTACGTTGACGCAGAAAGAATAGAAGATTGTTGCAGTCATACAGAATATAATGAAATTAATTTAACAGATTCAGAATTTGAATTAGACAGTCAAACTGGAATTTATAAAATACTTGTGGAATAAAAACGATTTGCCAACACCGTATATAATTTATTGCTGGCTTCTTGCCTACTTGCGAAAGTCCTCGCGGACTTTCTTGGTTGGTAATTATTTACTAAATTAGTTGCTTAAAACACGCAACAAACCATATACAAAAACGTTGTGCCCAATAAAAAAACTCGTTTCATAAGATAATTCAGATTAAATGATTGTATCTTTGATAGTATCAAATGATAGTATCAAAAATGAAACCACCTTACGAAATAACATCTTCTATTTTAAAATTAATAACTTCTATTTCTGAGAAAATAGGAGAAGTAAATGCTAATTTATTAAATAAACC
>NZ_JAJGWR010000016.1:0-12208 GCF_021390755.1 Tenacibaculum piscium
TGGTAAGCGGAACAGTAAATCCAAATCATAAAGGATTAGGAATTTATGAAAATGGAAATACAGCTCCTTGGATATATTATAAAAATACCTTATCGTGGGGGAGTTTTGATACTGCAAAAGCGTATGCCATCAAAAAAACTACGGCAGGAACAGTTGATTTTAGAGGAACAATAACTACTGATAATGTTCAATATACCGCAACAGGAAACGCAAATAATACATTTGAAATGATTTCGAATCCGTACACGGCATATCTTAATGCTAATAGTGGAGCAAATAGTATTTTATCTGAAAATTCATCAAATTTAAAAAGTACGAATGCTGCATTGTATTTTTGGAATGATACCACAAAAAATTATGATGTTGTAAATAATACAAGTTCACCAAGTCGATTAAAACCAGGACAAGGATTTTTTGTGCAAATGGCAACGACAAATGGTGTTGTTAATTTTACGCCAGCGATGTTATTACATCAACAATCATCAAGTTCAAGGCAAGCAGTTCAAACGTCGGTAGCTTTAACAATTTCTGATGAAAAATCAAAAGGAAATACTAGTAAAACTACTCAAATTAAATATTTATCAAACACAAATGATGGTTTAGATGTTGGTTACGATGCAGGATATTTTGATGGCGGACAATCGAAAGTGGGTGTTTACACGAAATTAGCAGACGGAACTTATAACGATACCGATTTTATGTTACAATGTGTAAATAAAGAAAAAATTTCAGGAACAATAATTCCAGTAGGAATTAAAACTTCGGAAGCTAGGGAAGTTGTTTTTTCAGCAAAAGCGATGAATTTACCAGAAAATTTAAACGTTTATTTAGAGGATAAAGAAACGAATAAGGTAACAGAATTAAGCAACGGCGGTGAATATAAAGCGACAGTTTCTGGAGGTTCAGGGCGTTTTTATGTACACACGAAAACTTCATCAAACTTAAATCCTGATACGATTGTTTTAAAATCAAAATTGAGTGTTTATAAAGCTAATAATTCACTTGTTATAAATGGTTTAGAAGAAAAAGCAACGGTTGTTTTATACAATATGATTGGAAAACAAATATTCACACAAGAAATACAGAATACTACTAAAACAGTTGTTTTGCCAAGTTTAGTATCAGGAATTTATATTGTAAAAGTGCAATCTGGAGCAACTCAAATTAGTAAAAAGATTAGTATTCAATAAATTAAAATTAATCCAAAATAGTTGAAATTTTAAAAATAAAAAAAAGATGAAAGAAATTAATAAGGAGTCTAATAAAATATCAAAAATAGACCGTAAAGAAGCCTTGAAAAAAATCGGTAAATACGGAAAATACACCGCATTAACGGCTTTAGGAACGTATTTAATTTTGAATCCTCAAAAAGCACAAGCTCAATCTCCTGTGGGAGGAGGTGACTTAGGAGGTTCAGGGTTTTAAAAAATAATAGTTTTTATTTTTAGTTTGTTTGAAGGGAGAATTGCTATTACTAAAACGAGTTGTCAAAATGACAACTCGTTTTTATTTTGTAAAATATTTTGGTTTATTTTTAAGAGCCTGTTTAAAAATTAAATAAAGACTAGATTCTCGTCATGCTGAATTTATTTCAGCATCGCATCAACAGGAGAACTACTGCAAATCAGGATGTGAAACTGAAATAAATTCAGTTTGACGGTAGTTTATCAAAATGTTTTAAAATGATTTTGCATATTTTCTTTTTCTAAAATAATTAAATCCAAAACCAAATAAAGCGAGTAAAAGTAACGGAACACCGATGTTTATAAATTGCCAAAATCGTTTTTCAGAATATGCTTTTTGTTTGTCTAATAAAGCAATCGCAATTGATTTATTTCGCAAATTAATTAAATCACTATCTTCTAATAAATAATCGATGGCATTTATCAAAAATTCTTTGTTTCCAAAGTGTTCGCCTGTCCATTTATCCAAAGATAAATCGTGTGGTTTTCCTTTCAAAATCTGATTTCTAGCAATATCGCCATCGGCAATTACAATCATTTTATTTGAAGCACTTTTTGCTTTAAAAAGGGGTGTTTCAAAAGGCTTGGTTCTGTTTTTATATCCTGAGGTAAATTCTCCTTCTAATAAAACACCTAAAAGTTGCTTTCCGCTTGCAAATTCGCCTTCTTTAGGTTGTTTGGCGATGCTTTTTAAGGCGATAAAATTGGGTGTTCCTATTTTTTTTGTCAATACTGATGTTACTAATAAAGGTGTTTTTTTGATGTTTCCTTTTAGCGTATCAATTTGTGTGGTAAAACGCAATCGAACGGGTGCAATATTTTTGGTAATTGCATGATTCGGATTTCCATTGATTAACGGATGATAAAACCAATTTAAGTGCTGAAATTGTGTTTGATTTCCTGTATTTCCTGTGGCTAACGGGATTTTTGCCGAATATAAATCTTGAATTAAAGTGTTATTAATGCGAATTTGATAGCTAAACAATAAATCCGTAAGGTTTAAATCTCTAGGAAAAGCAAGCATTTTTCCATCATTATATAAACTATCGGTATCGGCATAATTGGTGTCAATCATCCACAAACTTTTACCGCCATTACTGATAAATTGGTCAAGCGTAAACTTTTCTGCTTCGGTAAATCGCTGGGTTGGTTTGGCAATAATTGCTAAATCATAATTAGTTAATTCTTTGACTGTTTTCTGCGGATTTTTCGCCACACTATCCAACGTAAATTTTGCTAAACGATATTTTTTGCCAACTTCACGCAGTAAACTATACAAATAAATATCATCCAATTCGCCATTCCCTGAAATTACGGCTATTTTTTGTTTTTCTTTTTTGGTGATACTATGTATCGCATTGGCAAAAGAATATTCTAGTTTTTCAATAGCATTTTGTAGCTGTGCTTCTTGTGTTTTTGAAACCGAATTTGGCAATAAAGAAACGAGTGCTGTTTTTTTACCGATGCTAATTTCCGCCCAAGGAAAAATAATAGCTTCGGATAATTTTCCGTCTTCTTCCACGGTTAATTGGCTTGGCATCATGCCTTTTTTGATTAATTTTTCACGAACATTAATAGGATTGATAAATCGAAATTGAATATTCGAATTTAAGGCTTTTAATTCTTCTAAAAACTGACGGGTTTCTGTTTGTAAACGCTTAAATTCCGCAGGAAAATCGCCCTCTAAATAAATATTTATAAAAATAGCTTCCTCTAAATTATCTAATAAATTACTACTGGTTTCAGAAATAGTAAAACGCTTATCTTGGGTTAAATCAAAGCGTTTATAAACCGAACTCGAAAGATAATTTATCAAAAACAATCCGAAGAAAGAAAAAACAATATAACGTATGTTTGATAGCTTTTTATTCATTTTTTACTCGTTTTTTAATTGTTGTTTGGTCATCAATAAAAAGAAAAAAGTAATACTGATAAAATAAATAATATCACGAGTATCTAATACGCCACGACTCATACTTTTAAAATGTTCTTGCATTCCGAATTGTTGTAATGTATATTTTGAAGTAGCTAAAGAGCCTTGCAAAGAAGTTGCAACCGCATCAAATCCGTAGAAAAAAATAAACGAAATAAAAACACTCGCTATAAAAGCCACAATCTGATTTTTAGAAAATGTAGAAGTGTATAAACCAATCGCAGTGTATGCTGATGCTAAGAAAAATAAACCGAAATATGCCCCGATAATACTACCAATATCTAAATTTCCAACAGGATTTCCAAGTTGATAAATCGTATAAACATAGGTTAATGTCGGCAATAAAGCGATGCAAACCAATAATAATGACGCTGAAAATTTTCCTAAAATAATCTGCCAATCGCTTATAGGACTCGTTTTTAATAATTCGATAGTACCACTTTGAAATTCATCAGAAAAACTTTTCATCGTAATGGCAGGAATCAAAAATAAAAATAACCAAGGCGAGAGGTAAAAAAAAGTATATAAATCGGCAAAACCAGCATGTAAAATATTGAAATTATCTTTAAAAACCCATAAAAATAAGCCATTTATCAGTAAAAAGATACCGATAACTAAATAAGCTATCGGCGAGGAAAAAAATAAAGTGATTTCTTTTTTTAGTATTGAATACATAAAAATATACTTGAATCTTGAATTATGCTTGAATGATATCCAAACGAAAAATATGCGTATTTTCTAAATTTACCTGATTAGCCGTTTGACTATTTGCTTGACTACTCGATTGTAAGATAAATTGCTGTTTTTCTAATAACGCAATCGCATCATTATTATTATGATGTGTAAAAGCTTCAATTGTTTTTAAGGCTAAATCAACATTTCCAAAGGCTAAAACCGATTGTATTGCCTCACGCATCAAACCTTCTTTCTGATAATCAGGACTTAATTCATACGAAATTTCGGCGTAATCATTTTCAGAATTAAAATTCGATAACACAATACTTCCAATAACTTTTGAAGAATCTTGATGTTCAATTACCCAAAAAATACGGGTTTCATTTTCGAAATCTGTTAAACAATTTTCGATAAAAGCATCGGCATCATTTAAGTTTTTAGGCGTTTCTCTGCTGATTAACTTGTTGATTTCTTTGTTAGAACGCAATTTAAAAATAGCTCGTTTATCTTTAAATGATACTTGACGTAACGTAGCTCTTTCAGTAGAAAGTTCTGGGAAAATAGTTGGAAAATTCATTATTGTAAAATTATGGTTTTAGAAGAATTAAAGTCTGTGAAATCTATGAAAAGTCTGTGAAAATTCTGTGAAAATTTTTCAATCGTAGAAAAAGTAAAAAAGGAGGAATTGAATAAAAAAATAATTTTTGCGTACATTAATAATGGCTATTTTTTTAATTTTGAAATGATACCCTAAATTTCATGGCGAAATTACATAATTCAATAAAAATAATCATTATTTTTAAAGTGAATAATATTTAAAACATTTATCAATTTGAACGAACGTATTATTGAATTAACAGAAATTGACCCAAATGAATTTTTTGGCGCTCAAAATAGTACTATTACAACCCTGAAAAAGTACTTTCCAAAAGTGAAAATTGTAGCCAGAGGAAATACCTTAAAACTCTATGGCGAATCCGAAATTTTAGACGAATTAGAAAAACGTCTAGAAATGCTTATCAAGTATTTTAATAAATACAATAAATTAGATGAAAATAGCATTGAACGTGTTTTAACATCGACAGGAAAAGAAGAAGATATTCGTAAATCTGGCAAAATAGAAGGCGTTTTAGTACACGGTGTTAATGGCAAATTGATAAAAGCACAAACAGCGAATCAACGAAAAATGGTCGATTTAATGCAAAAAAACGACATGCTATTTGCCGTAGGACCCGCAGGAACAGGAAAAACATATACCGCCGTTGCCTTAGCGGTAAAAGCATTGAAGGAAAAAGAAGTTCGTAGGATAATATTAACCAGACCAGCGGTTGAATCTGGTGAAAATTTAGGGTTTCTTCCTGGAGATTTAAAAGAAAAATTAGACCCATATATGCAACCTTTATATGATGCCTTGCGGGATATGATTCCACATGAAAAATTAGAATCGCATATCGAAAAAGGAATTATACAAATTGCACCGCTCGCATTTATGCGTGGAAGAACGCTCGATAATGCCTTCGTTATTTTAGATGAAGCACAGAATACAACCCATAATCAGATGAAAATGTTTTTAACAAGAATGGGAAAACATGCCAAATTTATCATCACTGGAGATCCTGGACAAATAGATTTACCACGAAAACAAGTATCTGGATTAAAAGAAGCCTTATTGGCGCTAAAAGATATTGACGGAATTGCACAAGTGTATTTAGATGATAAAGATGTGGTACGTCATCGATTGATAAAGAAAATTATCAAAGCTTATAAAAGCATCGAAACCGAATAGCCAACAGACGAATATCAAAAACAAAAATAAATACCATATTTTTGCAACAAACAATACATTAAATAAAACAACAAACAATACAACAAACAGCACATGAATACAATTAATGAAACTAACTTTCAATTTCCAAAACAAAAGTCAGTTTATAAAGGGAAAGTACGAGAAGTTTATAATATAGATGATGAATTATTGGTGATGATTGCTTCTGATAGATTATCTGCTTTTGATGTCGTTTTACCACGTCAGATTCCGTATAAAGGACAAATTTTAAATCAAATAGCGACCAAAATGATGAACGAAACCGCTGAGGTTGTTCCGAATTGGTTGCACGCAACTCCCGATGAAAATGTAGCAATCGGTTATTTATGCGAACCTTTTAAAGTAGAAATGGTTATCCGTGGTTATATGTCTGGTCATGCGGCGCGTGAATATAAAGCTGGAAAAAGAGTATTATGTGGCGTAGAAATGGCAGAAGGAATGCAAGAAAATGATCAATTTCCAACGCCAATAATTACACCTTCCACAAAAGCCGAAAATGGCGATCATGATGAAGATATTACACGAGAAGAAATTTTAGCTAAAAACGTAGTTGCTGAAGAAGATTATATCATCTTAGAAAAATATACTAGAAATTTATTTCAAAAAGGAACAGAAATTGCCGCTTCTCGTGGCTTAATTTTAGTGGATACGAAATATGAATTTGGGAAAACAAAAGATGGTAAAATCGTTTTAATTGATGAAATTCATACACCCGATTCTTCTCGCTATTTCTATGCCGATGGATATAAAGAACGTCAAGAAAAAGGAGAAAGCCAAAAGCAATTATCAAAAGAATTTGTACGTCAATGGTTAATCGAAAATGATTTTCAAGGAAAAGAAGGACAAGTAATTCCTGAAATGTCTGATGAAAAAGTTATCGAAATCTCTAACAGATATATCGAATTATACGAGCAAATTACAGGGGAGAAATTTGTAAAAGCTAATACCGAAAATGTATTAAATCGTATTGAAAAAAATGTAGTCAACTTTTTAAATGGACAGTAAAAAAATAAGTATTCGTCCCGTTTTAAATTTATCCTCTGAAATTCCTGTAGAAGATTTTCAGAATAAAACCGTACGTCCAATTTTAAAATTACAACACGAACTTATTATACAATTCTTTATCTTTTTTTGCAAAAATCAAAAAGTAGATATCGTACATATCGAAAAAGAAAAGTTTAATAAAGCGGTCAATACAATCACCAAGAAAAATATCAATTTAAAAAATCAGTTTCTAGGATTGATTATAGGACAGTTTACCGTAGCGGAATTCGAATTCTATAAAAACAATACTGCTGATATCAATAAAAGAATTTTAATGATGATCGGGCAACGAATTAAAGATAGCCAATCAGAAATATTAATAAAAAATTAATCAAGAAATTAATTAAGAATGATAATAGAACCAAGAACTAGAGGATTTATTTGCTTAACATCGCACCCAACAGGATGTGAACAAAATGTAAAAGACCAAATAGCATACGTGCAATCTAAAGGGAAAATCGAAGGTGCTAAAAAAGTATTAGTAATCGGTGCTTCCACAGGTTTTGGATTGGCATCAAGAATAACCAGTGCATTTGGTTCCGATGCGGCGACTATTGGTGTTTTCTTTGATAAACCAGCAACAGAAGGAAAACCAGGTTCACCAGGTTTTTACAATACGGCGGCTTTTGAAAAAGAAGCAACAAAAGCAGGTTTATACGCTAAAAGTATCAACGGAGACGCCTTTTCAAACGAAATAAAAGAACAAGTTGTAAACCTAATCAAACAAGATTTAGGACAAATTGATTTAGTAATTTATAGTTTGGCATCGCCAGTGAGAACGCATCCTGTATCAGGAAAACGTTTTAAATCAGTTTTAAAACCAATTGGAGAAGTTTTTACCAATAAAACAGTCGATTTTCATACAGGAAAAGTATCAGAAATATCTATAAATCCCGCAGAAGGCGATGATGTTGCCAACACGGTAACCGTTATGGGAGGCGAAGATTGGAAAATGTGGATAGACGCGTTACAAGCTGAAAACTTATTATCGGAAGGAGCGACCACAGTGGCATATTCGTATATCGGGCCAGAAGTAACAAAACCAGTATATAGAAACGGAACAATCGGTGCGGCAAAAGATGATTTAGAAGCAACCGCTTTTAGTATTTCTGATGATTTAAAATCAATAGGAGGGAAAGCGTATGTTTCAGTAAATAAAGCATTAGTAACCCAAGCAAGTTCGGCAATTCCTGTAATTCCATTGTATATTTCATTATTGTATAAAATAATGAAATCAAAAGGAATTCATGAAGGTTGTATTGAGCAAATTCAACGTTTATATAGTGAGCGTTTATTTGGTGGTGATGTAGCCTTAGATGAAAAAGGAAGAATCCGTGTAGATGATTGGGAAATGCGTGAAGATGTTCAAGCTGAAATTGCTGAACTTTGGCAAAAAGCAACAACAGAAAATTTATCAGAAATTGGAGATTTAGAAGGATATAGTAAAGAATTCTTTAAATTATTCGGTTTTAAAGTTGATGGCGTAGATTATGATGCTGAGGTTAATGAAGTTGTTACAATTCCAAGTATTCAGTAATTATTCGGCGATGGGCGAACATATAGGTTCGCTCGTACAGAATCCAGTAGGGGCAGACCTGTGTGTCTGCCCTTAATATTAGTTTTTAAATTATTTAGATAAAATAGTTATGAAAACAGCTACAATCAAAGCTTTAAAAGAGGAATTAAAACATAAAAATTCGAATGAATTACTAGAAGTATGTTTGCAATTAATCCGCTTTAAAAAAGAAAATAAAGAATTATTAACGTATTTATTATTCGAAGCTGATGATGAAGAACGTTATATTTTAGGCGTTAAGTCCGAAATAAATGAATTATTTGATGCCATAAATACCAAAAGTTATTTTTTTATCAGAAAAAGTGCCAGAAAAATATTAACAAATACCAAAAAATATATTCGTTTTTCAAAGAAAAAAGAAACAGAAGTGGAATTATTATTACATTATTGTATCAAATTGAAAAACTTAAAACCTTCTATCAAAAATAGTCCTCGATTACAAAATATCCTTACAACACAAGTAAAATTGATTGAAAAAATAGTAGTAACACTACATGAAGATTTACAATATGACTATCATTTAGAACTTGAAAAATTATCAAAATAAAAAGTTTTAAAAAATAATATTATTTTTAGTAACCTTCAATGAAGTAGCCAACTACTTTGAGGATTTGTTAAAAAGCATTATTTTTGCCTTGAATAAAATTACAAAAGTAATAATGACTAAAGATTTATTTGAAAGAATTAAACAAGATAAAGGGCCGTTAGGAAAATGGGCAGATAAAGCAGAAGGATATTTCGTTTTTCCTAAATTAGAAGGACCAATTTCTAATAGAATGTCTTTTAATGGAAAAGAAGTAATTACTTGGAGTATCAATGATTATTTAGGATTGGCAAATCATCCAGCGGTCTTAAAAGTTGATGGCGAATCTGCTGCAACTGACGGATTAGCGTATCCAATGGGCGCAAGAATGATGTCAGGACATACAAAATATCATGAGCAATTGGAGCAAGAATGTGCTGATTTTGTTGATAAAGAAGCTGCTTATTTAGTGAATTTTGGGTATCAAGGAATGGTATCGGCAATTGATGCTTTGGTAACCAAAGAAGATATTATTGTGTACGACATGGACACGCACGCTTGTATTATTGATGGTGTTCGTTTACATGCAGGAAAGCGTTTTGTTTATAGGCATAACGATATCGAAAGTTGTGAGAAAAACTTGCAAAGAGCCACTAAAATGGCAGCAAAAACAGGTGGCGGAATTTTATTGATTTCGGAAGGTGTTTTTGGAATGCGAGGAGAACAAGGTCGTTTAAAAGAGATTATTGCTTTAAAAGAAAAATATAATTTCAGATTTTTAGTTGATGATGCTCATGGTTTCGGAACACTAGGAGAAGGCGGAAAAGGAACAGGTTTTGAGCAAGGCGTACAAGATGGAATTGATGTTTATTTTGCTACTTTTGCAAAATCGATGGCAGGAATCGGTGCTTTTTTTGCGGCAGATAAAGACGTAATTCAGTATTTACAATACAATATGCGTTCACAAATGTTTGCAAAATCATTACCAATGCCGATGGTAAAAGGTGCTTTAAAGCGTTTAGATATGTTGCGTACGATGCCCGAGTTGAAAGAGAACTTGTGGAAAATTACCAATGCATTACAATCAGGTTTGCGAAATGCAGGTTTTGATTTAGGAACAACACAAACTTGTATCACTCCCGTATTTTTAAAAGGAGAAATTCCTGAAGCGATGGCAATGGTACAAGATTTACGTGAAAATCATTCGGTATTTTGTTCAATTGTGGTATATCCTGTAATTCCAAAAGGATTAATTATTTTAAGATTAATTCCAACGGCAAGACATACACAAAAAGATGTAGATGAAACAATTGTTGCTTTTTCAGCAATTCGAGAAAAATTAGCAAATGGTACGTATAAGCAAATTGCTGAAACTATTATGGCAGAATAATTTTTATATAAAATAAGTATAAAAAACTCATGAAATATTTCATGGGTTTTTTGTTTTAAATAAGAAACGAATATCTTTGAAGTTCTTTTTGATATCAGAAAAATGAAAAAGTTTTTACATCTATATATTTTATTTTTTGTTACGATTTCTGTAGCACAAATAAATGATCCGTATTTTTTGGTAAAAAAAGGGGATAGTTTAATGATTACGTTAAATGAGGTTGCTGTTTTTCCAAAACATAAGTTTAAGGAAAAGTCTGATATTCATTATTATTATTGGTTTCGCCGAAAAGTTTATAAAGCGTATCCTTTTGCTGTTTTGGCGTCTCAAAAAATAGATAGTGTTGCTTTAGAGTTATCAAAAATCAAGTCTAGGAGAAAAAAGAGAAAGTATATAAGAAAGACGCAAAAATATTTACAGGAAGAGTTAACGAATCCGTTAAAAAAATTAACAAGAACAGAGGGGCGTATTTTATTAAAATTAATTCATCGACAATCGGGTAAAACGGCTTTTGCTAATATAAAAGAGTTGAGAAGTGGTTGGAAAGCATTTTGGTATAATACTACGGCGAATTTATTTAAGTTGTCTTTAAAGAGTGAATATTTGCCAGAAAAGGAGAATGAAGATTTTTTGATAGAGGATATTTTACAGCGTGCATTTATTGATGATAAATTAGAATATCAGCGTCCGAAGTTGGATAAAGATTATAAAAATATTGTTTTAAAAAGCCGAGGAGTTATTGATTTATCAGTTTATAAGCAATTATTTGTGAAGATAAGAAAGCGTCGAGCTCGAAAAGAGGTTCAAAACATTAAATAGTGTTGTTTGATTTTTTTTGGAGCTATTTCCCGCTTTCCGCACTCGCTTTTTTTTGAAGAAAAATCAAAAAAAGAGCTCAAACAAAGCTTCAATCGGGGCTAAGTCTATTTACTGTATTTGTTTTTAGCTATTTAGTTTCGTTTTTTATACGCTATCGCGAGCATCTTGCTTGTGCCGATAGTAAATAAGAGTTAAAAGCGAAAAACTAAAAATTCACAAATAATCTGTCATTTCGAGTGATTTTTTTCTTCAAAAAAATAGTATCGAGAACTTTTTTCAGTATTAAAATTAAAAAAGATAAAATAGCTTTATTAGTGTGTTTAATTTTAGGGAAAAAATAATAGGTTAATTTTTTTAAAGAGGTTTGATTTTGTATGGGAGAACCTGTGTGTTCGTTTCATTATCTGTTCATGATTTGTTTTTTAATCAAAAAATAAATATGATTTAACTAGTTTATAAAAGTAGGCTATCGCGAGCATCTTGCTCGTGCCGATAGTCATAAGAGTTAAAAACGGGAAAATTAATTTTGTTATAAGCGAACCTATTTTTTCACTGATTATTATGTTTTTGTCTATAATGTCGTTCAAATTTTGTTTATGATAAATAATAATTAAGGTTTAATTCGTTGAATATTAGTGTTTAAAAAAACACTTTTAAATAAAGGCTAAAAAACTCCTTGTTGAATCAGAAAAGAGTTGTAGATTTGCAACCGCTAACGGAAAAACGTAAGTTTATAAGTTAGTTTAGTTCTTTAAGAAGTTTGTAAAATTAATAATATTTAAACGTAAAAAATAAGTTACTAAAGTCTTATTTTTTATTAATAAAAGAAACTATATTTGCAACCTGTTTTAAAAACAAAGTTCATTAACAAACTAAAAAAAAACTTTTTAAATTTAATTTCATTAAATTTAAAAAGTTTTTTTTTAGTTTGTTAATGAACTTTGTTTTTAAAACAGGTTG
>NZ_JAJGWR010000017.1:0-9004 GCF_021390755.1 Tenacibaculum piscium
GCTATAATTTGAAGAGGTTAAATCATAAGCAAAACCTAGATACAATTCTCTAGTGATTTGAAAACCTAATAAAGCACTTATCGAATCATCCCATCTCCACGCTAATCCTGCTGTTACTTTTTCATTAAACATAAAATTTGCCGATACATCTACTGANGGCGTATCAATTAATAGAAACCTACCCTGAAAACGAAAATACACCTGAAGAATCTTGGGGATTTTATCGCTTGTTCTTTAAACATTTCATATCGTAACATTACTTCGTATGTTCCTGAATTGTAATTGCTATAATTTGAAGAGGTTAAATCATAAGCAAAACCTAGATACAATTCTCTAGTGATTTGAAAACCTAATAAAGCACTTATCGAATCATCCCATCTCCACGCTAATCCTGCTGTTACTTTTTCATTAAACATAAAATTTGCCGATACATCTACTGATAAAGGAGCGCCTTTTACTGCCTTTACCAAAGCTGCTGGTTTAAATTTGATATTATCACTTAAATCAAAAACATATCCTGCGATAAAAAATAAGTGCATGCGTTCGGTTGCGATATCTCCACCATTACTTACATCATCATAATGATCCGTACTTATGAAATTAGGAATCGCTCCTCCAACATACCATGTATTCGTATAGTAATACAATCCTGCTCCTATCGTTGGTAAAAACTTATTAATATTTCCTTGTATTTTTTTATCGTTTACATTTTTAACTCGTCCTTTACTCCAATCTACGTTTAAATGACGACCTCCTAATTTTAATCCGAAGGATAAATTCCCTTCATCACTCGTACGAATCGTATAAGATCCGTTGATATCTAAAAATAATTCACTCGCAGGTCCAATTCTATCGTTCGTTAAATTGATTCCTAAACCAACTCCGCTATAACCTAGCGGAGTATCATAACTTAGCGTTTGTGTATCGGGTGCGCCATCTAAACCGACCCATTGCGTACGTCCTAACAAATTGATAATTGAATGTCCGCTAGAACCAGCATATGCTGGATTAACGCTCATCGTATTATACATGTATTGCGTATATTGTGGATCTTGCTGAGCAGTAACTCCAAGTACAACGCAAAGAATTAATAGCAGTGTATATCTAATTTTCATATCTCTTTTTTTATCTATTTATGTATAACCAACCTGCTTTCGGTGCTGATCCATCTCCTAAATCAATAACATAATAATAAGTTCCCGGTGGTAATTTCTCATCTACTGTGATTGTTGCACGTCCGTTTGAAATCCCTTTAAAAGAAACATCCGAATTATTATATCCTGAGGCTTTATAAACCGTATTTCCCCATCTATTAAAAATCTCTACAGTATTTTTACTATACGCTGGTTTATCAATACAAGAGATAAAGAAACTATCATTTTCACCATCATTATCAGGCGTCATAATATTGTATGGCGTTCCACAAGGAAGTGATTCTGATACAACTACGATGGTTACTGTAGCTACTTTACAATTTATTGGATTTGCTCCATTTTCACAGATTTGATATTCTAAATCATATGTTCCTGGTGTAGCATCAGGTGCTACTGTTATAGTTCCATCAGCATTAAACGTAAAACCATCTTCGTTAGTTTCGTTAGGATCTGGCGTTAATGTTACCGCTCCTAATTCTGTTCCTATTACTACAGGATTACCGTTTAATGTATCGTTATCGATTATCGATGGTGTACTTTCTCCAACTAATACTGGCGTTGCCGTGTAATCATCAACAATAGGTTCAATTACTGATGCAACATTCACCGTTACCGTTGCTATTGAACAACTTGCTTTTGGTGTATCATCATCACAAAGTGTATATGTAAAAGTATCTTTTCCTACAAATCCTGTAGCTGGTGTATAATCAAATGTTCCATCGCTATTATTTACAACCGTTCCACCTTTAGTGCTTATCGCATCAAAACTAGTGATTGTTGCGTTGTCTAAAACACTATCATTTTCTAGGACATTTCCTGTAGTTACAGGCGTATCTTTTAATGTTGATGCTGTGTCAGGTTCAGCTGTTGGGTTTTCGTCTTTTGGAACTATTGTTACATCAACATTTGCTGTATCGTTTCCGCCATTTCCATCACTAATAGTATACGGGAAAGTAATTGCAGTTCCGGTTCCATCAGGTTGGATATCTAATGTTCCATCTGATAATAATGTTACTGTTCCTCCTGTTACTGAAATTGGTGTATCTACAACTGGGGTAGTTCCATTGATATCTGTAATTGTTAATGTATCGCCGTCAACATCTGAATCTAATCCATTTCCGTTATTCGCTAATACATCTACATTTACTAATACATCAACTGTTGTACTTGAAGTATCATCCTGTGCTACTGGTGCAGTATTATCGATTGTTACCGTTACATCTGCTGTATCTGTTCCGCCATTTCCATCACTTATGGTGTATGGGAAAGTAATTTCTGTTCCTGTTCCATCAGGTTGAATTTCTAATGTTCCATCTGATTTTAAAGTTACCGTTCCTCCTGTTACTGATATTGGAGTTCCTACAACTGGCGTAGTTCCATCGATATCTGTAATTGTTAAAGGATCATTATCGGCATCTGCATCAACGCCATTTCCGTTAGATGATAAAACATCTACATTGACTAAAGCATCAATCGTTGTACTTGAAGTATCATCCTGTGCTACTGGTGCTGTATTATCGATTGTTACCGTTACATCTGCTGTATCTGTTCCGCCATTTCCATCACTTATGGTGTATGGGAAAGTAATTTCTGTTCCTGTTCCATCAGGTTGAATTTCTAATGTTCCATCTGATTTTAAAGTTACTGTTCCTCCTGTTACTGAAATTGGTGTATCTACAACTGGGGTAGTTCCATTGATATCTGTAATTGTTAATGTATCGCCGTCAACATCTGAATCTAATCCATTTCCGTTATTCGCTAAAACATCTACATTTACTAATGCATCAACTGTTGTACTTGCTGAATCATCCTGTGCTACTGGTGCAGTATTACCGATAGTTACATCAACATTCGCTGTATCTGTTCCGCCATTTCCATCACTAATAGTATATGGGAAAGTAATTGCAGTTCCTGTTCCATCAGGTTGGATATCTAATGTTCCATCTGATAATAATGTTACTGTCCCTCCTGTTACACTAATTGGTGCATCTACAACTGGGGTAGTTCCATTGATATCTGTAATTGTTAATGTATCACCGTCAACATCTGAATCTAATCCATTTCCATTATTCGCTAAAACATCTACATTTACTAATGCATCAACTGTTGTACTTGCTGAATCATCCTGTGCTACTGGTGCAGTATTACCGATAGTTACATCAACATTCGCTGTATCTGTTCCGCCATTTCCATCACTAATAGTATATGGGAAAGTAATTGCAGTTCCGGTTCCATCAGGTTGGATATCTAATGTTCCATCTGATAATAATGTTACTGTTCCTCCTGTTACACTAATTGGTGTATCTACAACTGGGGTAGTTCCATTGATATCTGTAATTGTTAATGTATCGCCGTCAACATCTGAATCTAATCCATTATCGTTATCTGCTAAAACATCTACATTAACTAAAGCATCAATCGTTGTACTTGCTGTATCATCCTGTGCTACTGGTGCAGTATTATCGATTRTTACCGTTACATCTGCTGTATCTGTTCCGCCATTTCCATCACTTATTGTGTATGGGAAAGTAATTTCTGTTCCTGTTCCATCAGGTTGAATATCTAATGTTCCTCCTGCTAATAAAGTTACAGTTCCTCCTGTTACTGATATTGGTGTTCCTACAACTGGTGTAGTTCCRTTTATATCTGTAATTGTTAAAGGATCATTATCTGCATCAGCATCAACGCCATTATCGTTATCTGCTAAAACATCTACATTAACTAAAGCATCAATCGTTGTACTTGCTGTATCATCCTGTGCTACTGGTGCAGTATTATCGATTGTTACCGTTACATCTGCTGTATCTGTTCCGCCATTTCCATCACTTATTGTGTATGGGAAAGTAATTTCTGTTCCTGTTCCATCAGGTTGAATATCTAATGTTCCTCCTGCTAATAAAGTTACAGTTCCTCCTGTTACTGATATTGGTGTTCCTACAACTGGTGTAGTTCCATTTATATCTGTAATTGTTAAAGGATCATTATCTGCATCAGCATCAACGCCATTATCGTTATCTGCTAAAACATCTACATTAACTAAAGCATCAATCGTTGTACTTGCTGTATCATCCTGTGCTACTGGTGGACAATTTGGTTGTGTATTTACTACAATATTTGAACTTGCTAATGAAGTACATCCTGTTCCATCGGTATCTGTTACTGTAAATGTATAACTACCTGCATTAGCGGTTACCAATCCGGTTCCTGATACACCTACTACTGATGGTTTAAATGCATATGTATCTCCTGAATCGTATCCGGTAATTTGAAAACTTCCCGTTGAAACAGCACACGTTGGTTGCGTTACTGCTCCTACAACTGGTGCTRATGGAGTAGCTGGTTGTGCATTTACTACAATATTTGAACTTGCTAATGAAGTACATCCTGTTCCATCGCTATCTGTTACTGTAAATGTATAACTACCTGCATTAGCGGTTACYAATCCGGTTCCTGATACACCTACTACTGATGGTGTAAATGCATATGTATCTCCTGAATCGTATCCCGTAATTTGAAAACTTCCCGTTGAAACAGCACACGTTGGTTGTGTTACTGCTCCTGTGATTGATGCTACTGGCAACGCATTCACAGTAAGTAAAACTTCATCAGAAATTACCTCCGAACACGTATTACTTGTACTCGTTGTTACTAACCTGTATTTATTTGTTGAAGTCGTTAAAGGTGGATTCGTTAATGTTAAAGATGCGGTTGTTGCATTACTATATATGCCGCCATTACTTATAACATTCCACGATCCAGCTCCTTCAATTTGTTCTACCCATTGATAAACAAGCCCTGTTGTATTTCCTGCAATTCCTGTATAATCTGGAACTCCAGCATTAAAGATAGTCGTGCTTTTTGATAACATTTCAGCCGTAAAAACAGCATTTCCTCCTAAACAAATAACCTTATTTGTAGGTTGTGTCTTTACTTCTATTTTTGTTGCTGTTAATACATTTGTGTTTGTTCCCTGTCCTTGTGTATTATTGCTACCATCAGCAGTTCCTCCTGAATTTACCAAATTAGGAACTCCATTAATATCTACACCTCCTTGGTTTGCTATATCAATTCTTTTATCAGCATCTAATTGTACTGATGTTACATTTTCATTCGCTTCTATTGCATCAGGACATCCGTCATTATCAGAATCTGTATCTAAATAATTTGGTACTCCGTCATTATCAGTATCACAGTGATTAATTTTAACAATTACATTATCGACATATTCATCGGTAGAGACACTAATAGCAGCATTATTTAACCAAGGATAATTACTTGCTGCACCTAAATCTATTTCATTTGCTATAAAAGCTGTTCCTAAAACTCCTGAAACATTATATTTATAACCTTTATTATCAGCATATAAATGTAAAATACCAGATCCGTTGTCTTTAACATAATAGGTTGTAGATTGTCTAAACCAACCTTTTACTCTTGGAGGTGCTGTAAAGTTAGGTAATGATGAATTAGGTTCTCTAATTAAAACACTTCCATGCCCATATAAGAATACTCCATCTGGAGCCCCAGCATAATCTTCTTGCCAAATAGGGTCTTGACCAGGTGCACCAATAGCAATACCATATTCATTACTTCCATTTGTTAAAGTTGAACCTGTATCTTGTAATCCTAATGAAAAATCAGCTTCAACAGTATATTTCTCTCCGTTTAATAAATTTACTTTATTTAAAACGATAAATGAAGACATTTGCTCCTGATCAACTATTCCTCCTCCATTTGCATCAATTACAATACTTGGATTACCATCAACTCCAGAAATCGATTTATACTCTCCTACATTTGTAGTACTCGTATTTCCTGGGTGTGAATTATAAGCTTCTTGCAAACCATCAATCCCTGGCACTCCTACTAAGCTTCCTTTTGGAATAACTGCTCCTACTGTACCGGCTTCAAATGTTTCATTTATAATGATTTCTTCTACTATATTTCCTGTACAATTAGCATCTTCTTCTGCATCTAAAATACCATCATTATCATCATCTAAATCACAAATATTATTTACACCATCACCATCGGAATCGGTTGTTGTTGGTGTACCGTTCGTACTCGCACCAACTGTACATGGGTTTGGTGGAGGACATGCTGAACCTTGTGCACTTGGATCATATGGTTTTGTTGTATCAATTACATCTTTTAAAATTCCTGAATCTACAGAAGTTTCTAAAGCATCATATAAACCATTTACTCCAACACCCATTGCTATTTGTGCAGGAGTTAAAGCTATTAAACCTGCTTCTGTAGCATCATCACAGCCATCACCATCAGCATCTGTACTTAAACTTCTAGTACATATTGGATCAATTGGAAATCTAACTACTTTAACAGCATCTACTGTTATTACAGCATCTGTATTATTTGACCCTAATTTTACATTTACATTTGTTGATGTTGCTTTAAAAATCACCCTGTACACTTTCCAGTTAGGGTTTAAAGGTGAGCTAGCAGGAGTTACCAATACTGGAAAATCGCCTATACTATAACTATTAAAATTGGGGTCATCACTACTTAAAATATCACCTCCTGTTATATCAACATAAGTAGAAGGGTTATATCTATCTATACTACCTAAATCATTATATACAGGTAATAACCCCATTTCATAAGTAAATGCATAATTTTCACCTATAGTTAAGCCTGTTAAATTATTCGAAATAGCCTCAGAACCTCTAGAAAAAATAATAAAAGCACCTCCATCTGTAGTTGATTGCTCTACTATAGGATGTAGATCTTTTGAATTTTGTTTTGACTGATTTATATACTGACCTTGTGTCCAATCTACTGAATCATGAAATAACCAATCATCTTTTTTACCTACAAGATTAACAACTGGATCCTGAGGCAGCTGTTCTTCTAAGTGTACTGTATAAAAACTTCCATCATTTGCCGTTTCTACAGTCCAACCAATAAATTGTTTCGTCGATTCAAAAACAGTCGTGTGGTCATATTCAAAACTTCCACTAGAAGTTAAATCAGAAGTACATTCAAATTTATCTAAAATCCCATCATTATCATCATCAATATCAATAGCATCAACAATACCATCATTATCAAAATCACTAATTATTGTAAATGCAGTTGCATCACTATAACAAGGACTTCCGTTATCATCACCTTCAAAAAGAGCATAATATGTACCCGCTAAAACTTGTGATCCATTTGGTATTTCACTATCGACACTTGCAGGTAAAAAATAATACCATTTTACATTTTTAATTCCTTTATTAGTTATCGTTGTATCAAAAGTACTTAAATCAAAAGTTGCTTGCCCCGTAATTGGCGCAGTAGGGTTTTTTGAAAACTGTGGAGCATCCGTAGTAATACTACATGGATTACACTTTGTTGTTGCTATTTTAACAGCATCTAAATACATTCTCGTCATATTAAAACCATCCCAGCCTTCGCCTACTAAACGAAGCCATTTATATCCTGCCCCTGTAGTAATACCTGCCCCAGTAGGTACAGTTATTGTAACCTCTCCCATAGAATCAGGAAAAATAGGTGTTACAACTGTCATTGTATTAAAGGTTGAGTTAGAATTCCCAAATCCAATTGTTAATGGCTTATTATATTGAGAGTAATACCCTGTAAAAGTAATTACAGACCCTTCTGTAAACTCTTCAGCATACTCTAAGATTAAAGGTGTATCTCCAGAGTAATAATAATTAGAATTATTAGGAGCACCCAAAGCATCAGTTGCTAAACCACCTGTTGCATATTGGTTTTCAACAATCGTTCCACTAGGACCACAATTAAGAGCCTGCCCCAACACCAACGAAGGCATCAGAAATAAAGAAGCGATTAAAAGCCCTGTAAATAAGAGCTTATTTTTAATTAATAAATGGTAATTATTTTTCATAAAAATTTATTTTAAATTTAAACCTTGGTGTTTTTACTTAAAATATCAACACCTACTTATGCTATATTAGTATATACATACGTTTATTATAAAACAGTATGTACTACAACTTTTATTAATTTACAAAAAACTCTAAAAAACGTGGATTTCGTTAATAATATCTTAAAATTTATTATTTTATTTTTGGGGGCTAATTTAGTTAATTATATAACATACTGCATATTAAGTATCTATATATTTTTCAATAAATATAACTTAATATTAAATACACTTAAATTATGAATTTATTAAAAAAAAAGAGTTAATATTATATTGATATTTTCTTTATTTAAAAAGAAGAACGTTAATCAACTAATTTATAACTAAAAAATGGGAAGTTTACTTTCTAGATTTCCATAAATATACTAAAAAAAAAGAAGACTATCAAATTATTTCATAATAAAAAACACGAAGCGAACTTCGTGTTTTTGTTATTTTGACTAATAATTTATTTTTTGCTGATTTCTTACTCATTTATTGCCTTTACACTTTCATTTCCTTTGATGATGTAAAAGTAAGAACGCCTGTTTTTCTGATGTTCTTCTTTACTACACTTGCTACTATTCGCATCATCACAATGATTTAGTAAATTATCTTCTCCAAAACCAATCGCGCTTTCTATTCTGTTTGATGCAATTCCTCTTGAAATTATATAATCACGGGTTGATTTTGCTCGGCTATCTGATAAATTCCTATTATAATCTTTACCTCCTCGGCTATCCGTATGCGATTCGATTTTAATCACCAATTCTGGATACGTATTCATTACCGTTACAATATCTTCCAATTCATATTCCGCATCTTCTCGGATATTTGACTTATCAAAATCAAAATAAATGGGATTGATTACAATCTGATTTCCAACAATTAACGATTGTAAATTAAGATTCACAACAACATCTTGTTGATTTACATCAAGCGTTTCCGTTTCTTCTTT
>NZ_JAJGWR010000018.1:0-8811 GCF_021390755.1 Tenacibaculum piscium
CCTTATAAATTGTTTCTGTATCAACTCCCAATCCTTATCTAATAATATAAGTTCTGACACCTCCAAATCTGACATTCGATCAACAAGACCAGAGGTACTCAATAGTAGATCTATAGTAGCATCCTGGATCATAAAGTTAATCCTATCTTTGGGGTAATCTGGATCTATAGGAACATAGGCTGCTCCTGATTTTAAGACCCCTAAAATACTAACAATCATCTCCAGGCTACGATCCATACAGATACCAACCTTATCTTCTACTGATACGCCTTTATCTATTAAATAATGAGCGAGTTGATTCGATCTTTCCTCCAATTCTCTGTAGCTTAAACTTTCTGACCCATAAACCACGGCAATGGTATCAGGCGTTTTTAAGACCTGTGCTTCAAAGAGTTCGACTACCGTACTATCTTTTGGATAATCCATATCGGTATCGTTAAAGACCTCTAACAACTGATGGGATTCCTCTTTTGTTAGAATTGATAAATCACTCAGCTGTGAAGTTGGTGAAGCAACTATAGAATTTAAAAGCTCTCGATAATGAACAAACATCCTTTGAATGGTTTCTTCCCTAAACAAATCTGTACAGTAATTGATGCTCATAGCAAAACCGGCCTCAGTCTCAGCTAGGGTTACTGTGAGATCAAATTTCGACGTTGTTAATTCGTCACCTTCGAAATTGGATAGTGTAAGCCCTTCTATTTCAAAATTACTATCCTTTGGTGTGTTCTGTAGTACAAACATCACTTGGAAGAGTGGACTCACGCTCATGTCTCTGGTCTTAACAACGCGTTCTACAACCTTTTCAAAAGGAACTTGTTGATGGTCGTATGCATCCAAAGTTGTTTGCTTAACCGATTGTAACAGTTCTTTAAAAGAATCGTTTTCTCTGACATGAGTATAAAGACTTAAGGTATTCACAAAGAAACCAATCATATCTTCCAGCTCTTTTTGGAGACGGTTTGCTACCGAAGTTCCGACACTAATAGCCTCCTGTCCGATGTATTTACGCAATAGTATCTTAAAGGCCGTCAATAAGGTCATAAAAACTGTAACGCCTTCTTTTTGACTCAGAGCGTTGATATTTTTACTCAATTCATGGTCCATTTCAAACAAAAGTGTTGCTCCTGCAACACTCTGTACTGAAGGACGTGAATAATCTGTGGGCAGCTGTAAAGTCTCTACAGTCTCTAGTTGGTTTTCCCAATAAACTAACTGTTTTTCGATGATATCTCCTTCCAAATGTTCGCGCTGCCATAACGTATAATCTGAATACTGCAGTGGCAATACTGGTAGGTTGGCTTTCTTTCCAGATATGTAGGAGCGATAAAGCTCTGTAAACTCACTTATTAAAATATTTTGAGACCAACCATCACTGGAAATATGGTGGAATACGCCTGCCAAGACATATTCTTCATTTCCTAAATCATACAAACACGAACGAAACATATAGTCCGAACTCAGATCGAAAGGCCTGGATAGAAAATCTTTTAAATCTTCAGTTAATTCAGAAAGGTCAGTCATCTTATCCCTCAAAGAAAGCGCCCAGTCATGAGGTGATAGTATTTTTTGATACCCTAATCCTTCTTCTGAATGAATCACTGTTCGAAGCACTTCATGACGGGTAACAATTTCCTTAAGACTTGAGGATAGCGCTGTTTGATCCAAATCTCCCGAGAGTCTAAATACGACTGGTATATGGTATTCCACACTTCCTTTAAATCTGTCTAGGAACCACAGTCGTTCCTGACTGAAAGATAAAGGCATCTTATGGGGTCTTTCCTCTACTCTGATAACCTCAGGTAATAAAGTACCCTTATCTTGTTGTGATATGTAGGTGCCTAAGCTTTCAATGCTTGTGTAAGAGAAGATATCCCGAATGGTCACCTCTATATTCAGTTCATTTCGTATCATAGATACCAAACGCGTAGCCAATAGACTGTGCCCTCCTAGCTCAAAAAAGTTGTCATAGATTCCCACCTGCTCAATTCCTAAGAGTCCTTGCCAAATAGCCACTAATCCTTTTTCCGTGGCGGTTTTTGGAACAGCATATGCTTTAGAAGACAGCTCCATACTATCCAGTTCCGGCAAGGCTCTTTTATCGAGTTTACCATTGGATGTCAATGGCATTTCGTCTAGTTCCATCCACAATCTTGGCACCATATACTCTGGAAGATTGTCCTGTAATTGTTCTTGTAACACTTCCTTGTCAAAGTCGGTTTCCATCACCACATAGGCAATTAATCGATTGTTTCTTTCGTTGTCTTGTTTTACCAAAACACAGGATTGTGTGACTCCTGATAATTGGGATAATATGTTCTCAATCTCGCCCAACTCAATACGGTAGCCTCGTACTTTGACCTGATCATCCTTCCTTCCTAAAAACTCTATATTTCCACCGGGAAGCCAACGGGCCAAATCTCCCGTTCTATACATCAGCTCATCATTTTTAAAGGGATTTGTTACAAACTTTTTATTAGATAGTTCCGTCTTGTTTAAATATCCATTGGCCACCTGAACTCCCCCAATACACAATTCACCAACACTTCCTGTTGGGACAAGACCAAGGTTTTGGTTAAGTACATAAACCTGTGTATTGGCAATTGGTTTTCCTATGTCTGTAAGTTGGTCTGCAATATTTTTGAGTCTGTAATCTACCTTTTTTGTAGTGACTACGTGTGCTTCTGTTGGACCGTAGTGATTATGTAAGGTAACATCCATTTGATTCAAGCCTTTTATAACAGACTTTGACAATTGCAATTGCTCTCCTGCTATGATAAAGTCTTCTAAGTATATTAGTTTCTCCAGCACATTTTCTCCTCCAATAAAATGAAAGAAAGAGGTAGGAAGGAATGTGGTTTTAATCTCATTGGTATTCATGAACTCTACATAAGCTCTCAAATCTCCTTTTAGCGGTGAAGGAAGCATATACAATGCTCCGCCTTGTGTAAGGGTAAAGAAGACCTCTGAAAAGGAAGCATCAAAACTCATGCTATTAAATTGAGTCACCCTTTCGTGGTTAATTCTCATATTGTAATAAGAGGAAATCAAATTGAACATTCCTCTATGAGGCATTGCCACTCCTTTGGGTTGCCCTGTACTCCCAGATGTGTACAGGATATAAACCAAGTTATCAGGAGAGATCCTGTTTTTTAATCTGTCTGTAGACTCTATACTTATGGTATCCCAATCGCTATCCAAAAGCACAACTTCTATATAGTCTTTATCCGAAAGTGTCATAACACTTTCACTTAATAAAATCTTAACTCCAGAATCCTCCAACATATAATCTTTGCGAGATTGTGGGTAATCTGGATCTATAGGAACATAGGCTGCTCCTGATTTTAAGATTCCCAAGATACCAATGATCATCTTCAGATTACGATCCATACAGATACCTACCTTATCTTCTACAGATACGCCTTTACTGATCAAGTAGTGCGCTAGCTGGTTTGAGGTTTCGTCCAACTCCTTATAAGTTAGACTGGCTTCCTCAGAGACTACAGCAATGGCTTTAGGAGTTTTTAAGACCTGTGCTTCAAAGAGTTCGACTACCGTACTATCTTTTGGACAGTCCGTATCGGTATCGTTAAAGACCTCCAATAATTGATGCCTCTCCTCTTTTGTTAGAATTGATAGCCTCTCAACTTTCATTGGCGATGGCTTATCTATATGTACGAGCAATTCTTTTAAAGCTTCTTCCATATAGGACAGTACATTAGAAGGGTCAATTCCTATAGACGAGATATTTAATGTCAATCCAAAATCATCACCAAAATCATCCACATCCATGGTAAACGGATAATTGGTTTGCACATGACCAGACACTACTTTAACCTCAAAATTAGCATCATTATCCAGGTAAACTGATCCTGAATGTCTGTAGTTTAATAACGCACTAAACATGGAAACACCATTAGGAATGCCACTCCAATCATGAACACTAGACAATGGCGTTTGTTCGTGGTCTAAAAGGGTTTGCAAACTCTCACTTGTTTGAGAAATATATGATGGGATGTCTCCTTTGAGATCTAATACTATGGGAAGGGTATTCATAAAAAGCCCTAGTGAAGATTCCGAGCCTTTCACTCCTTGTAATCTTCCTAAGAGCACCGAACCAAATAGCGCATAATCCGTACCACTACATCTTCCTACAACCAATCCAAAGGCTGCGTGAAATAATACGGCTGGACTTACTTGTAAATCATTTGATACCTTTCGAATACGATCCCGTAATTCAGAGGACAGCATTGCTTTTGAAAAAATGATGGTGGTTTGACCATCGACTTTGGTATCCGATAAATTGAATGGATAAGAAGGTGTCTCTATACCACTATACAAATCGCTAAAGTATTTTTCTCTCTCCGCCGCCTTCTCATTGTTTATAACATAGCCCACAAAATCTCTATATAAAGCGGGTCTTGGCAGCATTCCTGCTCGCCCAGATAGATACAGCCCTATTTCCTCTATTATTTTTGATGTCCCCATGTGATCCATCATCATATGATGGTTATCCAGAAGTAAATAATAGGTTCCCTTTTTTAAATCATCTGCGGTCTTTACACGTATTGCAGGTGCTTGTGTTAGGTCGATGTACATGTTGTGAGACGCCTGCAGCTCTTGTAATTGAAACAGGATGTCTTTTCCCTTATCTAAAGACAACTCTTCTACAGTCAAGTTCACTTTTCTCAACACCACCTGTACAGTCTGCGGTAACCCTTCATTTAGCACACAAGTACGAAGCACATCATGGCGATGGATAACAAAATCTAAGGCTTCTATAAATTCCGAACGCTTGTCTAATGATGAGAAAGCTAATAATCGTGACAAGGCATACGGGTCTCCAGTGGTTTTATCACTCATCAAATGATGGAAATAAATACCTTCCTGTAAGGGTGCTAGTGGATACATATCCTGAATATTGCTGGCGCCTCCAGGTACATGATTCATAATAACGTCCAATTCGTCCTGACTTAAGTCCACCAAAGTCACCATTGATGGAATTATATAAGTACAGCCTTCTACAATACCGTTGTCAGGTACTTTATAACTTTCATCGGAAGTCCTTATTTTTTTACTTAACTGAGCAATATTGGGCTCTGCATAAAAATCTCCGATGCTCACCGTGTAGCCCAACTTGCGTATGCGCGCTATCAAACGAATGGCTAATAGACTCTGTCCTCCCAATTCGAAAAAGTTATCGTGGATACCAATTTGCTCCACTTTTAACAGTTCTTGCCAAATCTCAGTTAACTGTATTTCTATCTCTGTTCTTGGAGCTACATAGGTTTTTGTAGATAAGGTAGACAAGTCTATCTCTGGTAATGATTTTCTGTCTATCTTTCCATTAGAGGTCAACGGCATCTCGTCTAGTTTCACCCATAATCTAGGCACCATATACTCTGGTAAATTCTCCTCCAATTGCAATTGAAAGGCCTCCTTATCTAACGAATTCTCCATCACCACATAGGCCACCAATTGTTTGTCACCGTCATCTTCTTTGACCTGAACACAGGAGTGTGTGACTTCCGGTAGTCGTGATAAGACATTCTCAATCTCTCCAAGCTCAACACGATAGCCTCGTATCTTTACTTGGTTATCCTTTCTACCTAAAAACTCAATATTTCCATCAGATAGCCAGCGAGCCAAATCGCCAGTTCTGTAGATTCGATCGCCTGCTTTGAACGGATTAGCAACAAATCGCTCTTGAGTCAACTCCTCATTATTCAAATATCCTCTTGCTACTCCCGAGCCTCCTATACACAATTCTCCCACAACACCTATTGGACATAAGCGATCTTTTGAATCTAATACATAAACATCTGCATTACCAAATGGAACGCCTAATGGAACAGATCGTACTAACGCTTGCGTTAAATCTACTTTATAAATCAGTTTACCAATTGTAGTCTCGGTAGGTCCATAATGATTGTAAACCTCACAGTCTATATTATTTGAAGACAACAGTTCAAAAACATCATCGGTAAAGGCTTCTCCTCCTAAAATCAAACACTTTTTCGGGACTAGTAAGCTATCCTTAGACTGTAAGGTTTTCCAGTGCGAGGGTACCATTTTTAAACAGTCAATTCCTAAGTCTGAAAGACTATCCGCATCCATCAATTCATCTTCTGAAAGCACATAAAGCGTACCTCCTGTTAACAAGGAAGGATAAAGAATGGTATTTCCTAAATCTGTTGCTATACTAGAAGTCAATCCAAAACTTTGACATGAAGCTATATTGGTCTTCTCCAAAATGCCGTGGAAATAATCCGTCAATGAGCTATGCGCTATCTGAACGCCTTTGGGTTTACCCGTACTTCCAGAGGTATAAATGACATAAGCTAGATGTGATGGGGAAGCCACCCTTTTTATTTTTTCTATGGATTGATGAGCCATCTCTTTAGACCAATCGCTATCCAATGCTATAATTTTTAATGTTTCTTTTGATGAAAAACGAGCACTATTTTTACCATCGCTTAGTAGTATACTCACGCCTGAATCCTCCAACATATAATCTATCCGAGACTCTGGAAAATCAGAATCTATAGGAACATAGACCGCACCTGATTTCAAAATCCCCAGAATACCAATGATCATCTCCAAACTACGACCCAAGCAAATGCCCACCATATCTTCTACAGATACACCTTTATCCATTAAATAATGAGCGAGTTGATTCGATTTCTTATCTAATTCCTTATAGGTTAAATGACTTCCTTCATTAACCACTGCAATAGCATTTGGCGTCTTTAAGGCTTGCGTCTCAAATATATCAACTATTGTACTATCCGTTGAGTAGTCAACAGTTGTATTGTTGAACTCCTCTAATAACTTATGTCTTTCTTCTACAGTAAGCATCGATAATTCATCTATTTGCGAAGATGGGATCTTTATAATCGCTTTTAAGAGTTTCTGATAATGGGTAGCCATCCTTTGAATGGTTTCCTCCTTAAATAAGTCTGTTCGATAATTAAGGGTCAAAGAAAAACGATCCTCCGTTTCATTAACAGTCATCTTCAAATCAAAATTGGAAGTATCCAATACCCGATCTTCGTAATTGGATATTGTAAGTCCATCGATTTCAATACTATTATCTCCTGGTGTATTCTGAAATACAAACAGTACTTGGAACAGGGGATTCATAAGTGTATCACGTGTTGTCACCACACGGTTTACAATCTTTTCAAAGGGAACCTGCTGGAAGTCATAGGCTTCTAAAGTCGTTTTCTTGACTTCTTGTAACAACTCTTGGAAAGAACCACCTTCTTTAACCTGAACACGGAGGGGTAGATTATTAACAAAGAAACCAATCATACCTTCCAGTTCCTTTTGAGTACGATTTGCTACTGAAGTCCCCACACAAATATCTTTCTGTCTACTATACCTAGACAATAAAACATTGAAGACAGTCAACAATGTCATAAAATCGGTAACGCCTTCATATCGACTCAAAGCTTTTATGTCTGCACTCAGAATCACGTCCAGTTCCATAGAGAGAACCGCCCCTGAAACACCTCTTACGATTGGACATATATAATCCTTAGGTAATTGTAAGGTACTTACTTCCTTCAATTGGTTTTCCCAATAGGATAACTGTTTATCTAGAATAGTACTATCTAAAGACTCTCGTTGCCACAAAGCATAATCTGAATATTGCAAGGACAATGAAGGTAAACTCGGTGCTTTCCCTAAGGCGTAAGCGTGATAAAGCACTATAAAATCTCCTATGAGAATATTCTGAGACCAACCATCACTGGCAATGTGATGAAACACCCCTGCCAGAACATACTCCTTGTTCCCTAGATCATACAAACATGAACGGAACATATAATCTGTACTTAAATCAAAAGGATCAGATAGGAAAGATTTTAAATCTTCAGACAATACAGAAGGGTTTGAGATTCTTTCTTTAAAAGAAAGCTCCCAATCATCAGGTGATAATACTTTTTGATAACCCGTTCCTTCTTCTGAATAGATGACGGTGCGGAGCACTTCATGACGAGTGACAATCTCTTTAAGACTCGAGGATAATATATTTTTGTCCAGATGACCAGAAAATCGCAACGCAAAGGGTATATGATATTCTACACTACCATATAACTGATCTAAAAACCATAGACGCTCCTGATTAAAAGATAAAGGAATTTGCTTAACACTTTCTCTATCAAATGGTCTTATCTCATCTTTGCTAATCCTTTCGTTGGAACCATCTATTACATCTATTTTTCTTAAGCATTCAATAATGAGTTCTTTATTATTTTTTATCTCAGCGATTAAATCATTATCGATATTTTCATTTTCCGATTTTAAAACTAAATCATCTTCTTCAACTTCTAATTTAAACCCCTGATTTTGTGCACTTATGATAATACTTAATGCCTTATTTATCATAACTTTATTATTTTTTTATAACTCACTTCTGAGTTGTCTTTTTTCTTCCCTTTTATATATTCTATATATTTACTTAGCCCTTCTATATCCACAAAATTGAATACATCTTTAACCTTAATTTCTACTTCTAAATCTTTAACAATAGTTGAAATTAATTGGACAGCCAGCAAACTATGACCACCCAGTTCAAAGAAATTGTCATGTATACCCACCTTTTCTACTCCTAACAATTCCTGCCATATTTTCACTAATTGAGCTTCCACTTCTGTCCTTGGAGCCACATAGGCTTTCGTGGACAAATCTGAACTATCCAGTTCAGGTAACGCCTTCCTATCCAATTTTCCATTGGAAGTTAAAGGCATCTCATCCAATTGTACCCACAACCTTGGAACCATATACTCTGGTAAACTTTCTTGTAAT
>NZ_JAJGWR010000020.1:0-4938 GCF_021390755.1 Tenacibaculum piscium
TGGATATTTTTAAAGACATTTCTTCAGCAACAGCAAGTAGAGATTTAAAGAAAGGAGCTGAATTAGATTTATTTGAAAAAATAGGAGAAAAAAACAAAACAATCTATCGTTTAAAATAACTGGGCACAACACCGTATATAATTTATTACTAGTACTCGCCTACTTACGAAAATCCTTGGCGGATTTTCTATTCCGTTTTTATTTACTATTTTAGGTGCTTCAAAAACGCAACAAATCATATACCAAACGTTAGCTGTAATTTACACGCAGAAATATAAACTACAAAAGAAATAACTATGAATAATGATATATTTTTAGATTTTTCAGAATCTTTAAAATTAGTTCGAAAAACTCGAATAGAAGATTTCGTTCAAGATAAAAATATTGATGACATTTACACAGATTTACTGCCCAATAATGGAATTATTAGTAAATTAAACCTACCTAGAACAACAATTCTTGTAGGTAGGAAAGGTACTGGAAAATCAACAATTTTTCAAAAATCTCAAAAAGATTTAATTAAAAACACAAAATGTATTTCAATATATATTGATGTTAAATCTTTATATGACAATTCAACACCAATTATACCTAGTGAAGCTAAAAATTTAGGTTCTGAATTACAAAAATATCTTTTATATAGCAGCTTGTTAAAGGAAATAATTATTGAAACAAAAAATAGATTAAAAGATTTTGTGCAAGTTTCAATTTTACAAAAAATATTAGGTTTTGATTTAGAACAAATTAAATTAATTGAAGAGCAATTAAATGAAATTGAAGAATCTATAACTGATGTAATAAAAACTATAGATGGTTCATTAATACGAAACTACAAACAAACTAATGAAAATAATGGAGAACTTACCTCCAAAGCAAATTTATCAGTTTCTGCAAATCCAAAACTAGAGATTGGTGCTGAAAAAACAAAGTCAAGTAATTCAAAAACAGAATTTGAGTCTACTTTAATAAACTATTTAGATATAAAGGGTAGCTTAATTAATAAGTTAAAAACAATTAAGCAGATACTTAAAATTGAACATTTATATATATTCTTAGATGATTATTCTGAGATAGATGAAGATGCTCAAAAATTATTTATGGATTGGTTCATTGCCCCATTAAATAATCTCTCAGAAGATTTTGTAAAATTTAAGATAGCTGTTTATCCACATCGTTTTTATTATGGTAAACTTGACAATTCCAAAATTGATGAAATCTCATTAGAATTTTTTGACGCATTTTATACTTTTGAAAAAGAAGTTAATATATCAAAAATGGAATCTCTAGCTCTCGACTATACAAAAAGGCTTCTTGAAAGAAGGTTAAAAATATTTTTCCCAAATAATCATTGGGCTAGATACTTCTCTATTTCAGAAAAAGAACTTTTTAATATTTTGTTTAGTGTATCTTTCAATAACCCAAGAAAAATTGGTTTTATTCTATCATATTGTCATGAATCATGTTTAATTCATGGCACCAAAATTTCATTAGAAGCAATTGAGAACGCCTCTAAAAGATACTATACAGATGTTATATTAAAATATTTTCTTGCCAACCAATACGTTACACGTCCTTTTGAAGAAAAAATATCTAATGAATTACAATTTGAATTATTAAACCAAATAATAAAACGACAGAAAATCAATGGTTCACCTGTAAATAGAGCAAGAATCAAAGGAAAACCATCCAATCACTTTACAGTCAATCAAGATGTCACTTCTTTATTAGATAATTTAGAATTAAATGGTTTTATAACTACTTACAACAATATCAATGATAACAATGAACAACTATCTGTAATATATTCACTTGATTATGGATTGTGTAAACTACATAATCTTAATTTTTCTAGAGCTTTAGACAATAAATTAATAAAATATTTTTCACATCCAAGATTTAACATGAATGTATTGATTTCTGATTACTTCAATACAACACAGATTATTAAATGTAATAATGGGCACGAATTTCCGTATGAAATGTTACCTATGCTAAAGAGGTATAAAATGAGATGTCCAGATTGTATGGATGAAGAAAAATCAGGAATATGTGAAATTACATTATCAAATGTAGAACTAAAAGAAAAGTTAAAATCAATTGAAATAAAACGCTTTAAAAACTTCAATATTTTAGAATTTCAAATATTAGATTATTTAAACACTATAAAGAAAGCAGTAAGTATTAATAAACTTTCTTCTAGTATAGACAAAGGTGAAATTTCTATAACAAAAAATATTAATAAACTTATTGAAAGAGGTTTAGTATCCCAAGATAATGAAGCTAGTAGAGCATTGAGAAAAGAAGTATATCATATATCTGAAAAAGGATCTATATTAATGAAGGTGTTTTTAGAGTTAATAAATAAAACTACAGCTAACACCGTATAAAATTAATTGCTGGTTTTAGCATACTTACGAAAGTCCTCGTAGACTTTATAGCTGTGATTTATTTACTAACTTTAATACTCAAAACACGCAACTAATATTATACAATCACGTTATGCCCAATTAAAAAACCACTATGATAAATAAGAATGTAGATATAACAATTCCTTTACTTTGGGGAGAAGAACACTTCGTTAAAAATGAATGGGGAACAATTAATTATTTAGTTGGAGCAAACGGAACTGGGAAATCACTTTTAGCAGAACAAATTAAAAATAGATTTTCTGGAGGTGGATTTAAGCCAAGATATTTGAATGCAGAACGATTAGTTGGACTTGAAAAAGAACAAGAAGGAAGATATGGTGGAGGAAATCTAAAACAAGGCTTTAACATAACATATTTAGAAGATTACAAAAGTAGAGCTGAAACATCTGGTCTATCTTCTTCGGCAATTATAATTCTTAAGCAACGGCTCGATATACGAATTAAAATCGAAGCACTTCTCTCGGATATATTTGGGAAAACAATACGTTTAGCTGAAGAAGGTGGTTATCTTAAACCCAAGATGCAAAATATTGAAGCTGGAGAAGAATACAATTTAAGTGAAAGCGAATGCCACGGTTTAAAAGAATTAATAACACTATTAACCTTTTTATATGACCCAGCAAAGAATTGTATAATATTTGATGAACCTGAACTTCATCTACACCCTCAATTTCAATCATTTTTCCTTCAAGAAATTAGAAAAATAGCAGGAAATCCGATAGAAGACCCGAGTAAAAAAATGTTCTTTATTATAACTCATTCACCCTATTTTATTGATTTAAAATCGTTAGATGAGTTAAGTAATATCCTAGTTTGTCACTACAACAAAATTCCTACTTACGTTAATGAATTAGAAGCTCAAGACAAATACATATTAAATAAATTTCTTCCTCGATTTAATACTCATCATAAGCAATTTTTCTTTTCACCAAACCCTGTTTTTGTAGAGGGCTACACAGACCAACAGATAATATCAATACTATTTGAAAAATTAGGAATCAACATTGGTGCTTCTGGTTCTTGCATAATTGATGTTGGTGGAAAAGATGAACTTGGTGTATTCTTTAGATTGTGTAAAGCATTACAAATTAACTGTCGTATAATTGCTGATTTAGATGCTGTTTTTAGAGGTAAACTTCGAGAAGTAGTTTGTGAAGATGAACGTTCAAAAACATATGTTCAAGAACAAGGTATTGGAGCAAATTTATCCGGAGAAATAGGAGATTTGGAAACACATTTAACTTCCATTGCTAACTACATTTCAGCACAAGAATTACACATACCTCACTTAATCGAGCTTAAAGAAAAAATAGACTCATTTCCTATTGAGAAAGAACATTCGAAAAGAGTAACTATTTTGCTTGCGATTTCAAGACACGAAGCAGATATAAGAGCAACATTGAATGCTGAAAATATAGCAAACCTTAATTTAATAATAGGAAGACTATCACAATTATTTAATGCATTTAAAGCCTGTGATACATTCATATTTCCAAAAGGAGAAATTGAACATTATTATACACAATCAGAAGTCAATTATTTATCGATTACGAACAAGGATACCTACTTTCATACAGAGCGTGATTTTTTACTTCAATTAGAAACAAAAGAGGACATATTAAATAATTATCCAGAGCTAACAGAAATAATTAAAGAAGCAGTTCCGTCAATTGAAATTGAAATATTAAAGCATCTTAAGTTTGAAATTTTTGAATGGATCCATAAAGTTCAAACGGGAATTGCTAAAGGAGAAATAGATAATGAAAACGACCTAAAACGTAATGTTAAAATTAATTATTCTTTGTATAATCAAATATTAGAATTACAGGAATTGAATATTGAAGAGAACAGAACTTTTGAGTGTCGAATTATTATAAAGGAGACAATTTCAGCGGAACAACCTGTTGTTAATTTTAATCAATTGACAAATGCTCATAATTTTAAAATATAAAAAACTGGGCATAACACCGTATATAATTTATTGCTGGCTTCTCGCCTACTTACGAAAGTCCTCGCGGACTTTCTTGGTCGGTAATTATTTACTAAATTAATTGCTTGAAACACGCAACAAACCATATACAAACACGTTACAAGTAATTGGCAAAAATTACGCAATTAGAACCTGATTTTTAAGTAAATACAGAAATTTAAAAATATCGATAGAAAAATATTACGAATAAAATTTAGAATCTATAAATACTTGAATTTACTCTAAATATGAAAATAAAATTGACCGAATTATTACGTAAAATTTGAATTTATAACATTTGTATAATTGAGAAAAATACAGAATAGAAATTGCAAAATTTACGTAAAATCTGAAAATAAAATCGACTGAATTATTAWTTAAKTGCTTSAAAAATGCAACAAACCATATATAAATCGTTACAAGTAATTGGCAAAAATTACGTAATTAGAACCTTATTTTTAAGTAAATACAGAAATTAAATTTCTGTATTTACTTAAAAATAAGGTTCTAATTACGTAATTTTTGCCAATTACTTGTAAC
>NZ_JAJGWR010000020.1:4967-5118 GCF_021390755.1 Tenacibaculum piscium
AAGCAATTAATTTAGTAAATAATTACCGACCAAGAAAGTCCGCGAGGACATAATAAATAAAATTATCTAATTTTTCTATTTAAATAATCTGGTGTTGTTGGATTATTTGGATCGTTAAAATCATTTCTTGGATCTTTATCCTTATTTTTAT
>NZ_JAJGWR010000021.1:0-4894 GCF_021390755.1 Tenacibaculum piscium
GGCTGTACTTATATAATTCCATCAATGGTGACTTTGGTGGACTTAAGTCAGGACGAATTGGACGTTATTATGAATCATGTACCTGGAGGCGCCAGCAATATTCAGGATATGTATCCACTAGCACCCTTACAGGAAGGTATTTATTTCCATCATTTGATGAGTGATAAAACCACTGGAGATCCTTATTTACTTTCAGAATTGTTGTCCTTTTCATCATCCAAAAAGCGCTCCGAATTTATAAAAGCCTTAGATTTTGTTATCCATCGCCATGATGTGCTTCGTACTTGTGTGCTCAATGAAGGTTTGCCACAGGCTGTACAGATAGTACTGAGAGAGGTGAACCTGACTGTAGAAGAATTGTCTTTAGATAAAGAAAAAGACATCCTGTCTCAACTACAACAGAAACAAGTATCGGACAACTTATATATGGATTTGGCTAATGCGCCAGCAATACAAGTAAAAGTGGTGGATAATGTAGATAATGATGTCTATTATTTGGTGTTGGATCATCATCATATCATGATGGATCACATGGGGACATCAAAAATAATAGAGGAAATAGGGCTGTATCTATCCGGACGAGCAGGAATGCTGCCAACACCCGTTTTATTCAGAGATTTTGTAGGCTATGTGATAAATAGAGAGAAGATAGCGAAGAGTGAAACATACTTTAGAGGTTTGTACAGTCGTATAGAGACACCTTCTTATCCATTTAATTTATCAGATACCAAGATAGCAGGTAGTTCCATCATTGCGACATCTAAAAAGATGCTGTCCTCTGAATTACGCGATTGCATTAGAAAGGTATCGAATGATTTACAAGTAAGTCCGGCCGTATTATTCCATGCCGCTTTTGGATTGGTTGTAGGAAAGTGTAGTGGTACGGATTATGCACTATTTGGTTCTGTACTTTTAGGAAGATTACAAGGAGTGAAAGGCTCGGAATCTTCACTGGGTTTATTTATGAATACCCTTCCCATAGTATTAGATCTCAAAGGGGACATTCCATCATATATTTCTCAAACAAGTGAGAGTTTGCAAACCCTTTTAGACCACGAACAAACACCATTGTCTAGTGTGCACGATTGGAGCGGTATCCCAAATGATGTTTCCATGTTTAGTGCCTTATTAAACTACCGACATTCCGTGTTAGGTTATCCAGATAATGTTTCTGGTTTTGAAGGGACATTGGTATCTGGCTATGCCCAAACCAATTACCCGTTTTCATTTGATATAGATGACTATGGAAATGATTTTGGATTGACGTTCAATGTCTCTTCTTTAGATATGGATCCTTCTACTGTAATATCCTATATGGAAGAAGCTTTAAAAGAATTGCTGCTACATATGAGTAAGGAATCGCTAATGACAGTAGAGTCTTTATCGATACTGACCGAAGCAGAATCCCATCAGTTGTTAGAGGTCTTTAACGATACCGATATGGATTATCCAAAAGATAGTACGGTAGTCGAACTCTTTGAAGCACAGGTCTTAAAAACGCCTGATACCATTGCCGTGGTTTATGGGTCAGAAAGTTTAAGCTACAGAGAATTGGAGGAAAGATCGAATCAACTCGCTCATTATTTAATAGATAAAGGCGTATCAGTAGAAGATAGGGTTGGTATCTGTATGGATCGTAGCCTGGAGATGATTGTTAGTATTTTAGGGGTCTTAAAATCAGGAGCAGCCTATGTTCCTATAGATCCAGATTACCCCAAAGATAGGATTAACTTTATGATCCAGGATGCTACTATAGATCTACTATTGAGTACCTCTGGTCTTGTTGATCGAATGTCAGATTTGGAGGTGTCAGAACTTATATTATTAGATAAGGATTGGGAGTTGATACAGAAACAATTTATAAGGTCTCCAGCCATAGAGGTGTCTGTTAACAATTTGGCCTATGTAATCTATACTTCAGGAAGTACAGGAACACCAAAAGGCGTTCAGATAGAACATAAAAACATTGTCAGTTTAGCCAAAAGTTGTGATTATGTGACATTGAATGAGGAAACCGTATGGTTATCTACTGGGTCCATTTCCTTTGATGCAACAACCATAGAATATTGGGGAACCTTGTTAAATGGCGGTAGATTACTGTTGACCACTATCGATACACTTCTGAATACACTGCGATTAAAAACAGTATTACTAGAGAATAAAGTAACCACTTTATGGATGACAGCTTCATGGTTCCATCAGGTAGTAGAGGAGGATATCAGTGCTTTTTCATCTTTAAGCTATCTATTGGTTGGGGGAGATACTGTACTGTTCAACTACACAAATAAAATAAAAGAAGCTTATCCGGAACTTACTATTATCAATGGTTATGGCCCAACAGAAAATACCACATTTTCTACGACCTACACGATCGAAAAAACAGCAGGTGCACTTCCTATTGGTAAACCTATCAAAAACAGTTCGGCATATATCACAGATACACAATTGAATGTGCTTCCAGTAGGAGCTATTGGAGAGTTAGTTGTTGGAGGCTCAGGAGTCGCCAGAGGTTATTTGAATAATGAGAAATTGACCCATGAGCGATTTGTAGCTAATCCATTTAAAGATGGTGGTCGCTTGTACAAGACGGGTGATTTAGCAAAATGGTTGCCCGATGGAAATATCGCCTTTATAGGAAGGAAGGACGATCAGGTAAAAATACGCGGTTATCGAATTGAGCTGGGTGAGATTGAAAATGCACTCTCCTCCATATCAGAAGTAATACAATGTTGTGTATTAGCCAAAACAGACGACCATGGTGATAAGCGATTGCTGGCTTATGTAGTGATGGAAAATGCCTTAGATAAGGAGGTCTTGCAGTGGCAATTGGAATCCCATTTACCCGAGTATATGGTGCCTCGATTATGGGTGGAATTAGACGAGATGCCCTTGACTTCCAATAGGAAATTAGACAGGAAGGCATTACCAGAGATAGATCTGTCTACTTTGTCTACAAAAACCTATGCAGCTCCAAGGACAGAGATAGAAGCGCAGTTAGCTGAGATATGGCAAGAGTTGTTAGGAGTTGAACAGATTGGTATCCATGATAACTTTTTCGAACTGGGTGGACATAGTTTATTGGCGGTGCGCTTGATAGCGCGCATACGAAAGTTGGGCTACACAATGAGCATTGGAGGTTTTTATGCAGACCCCAATATTGCTCAATTGAGTGAGAAGCTAATGGCATCCGACGAAGCTTATACGTTGCCAGATAACGGAATTGTACAAGGGAGTGCTTATATAATACCATCGATGGTCACCTTGATGGATTTAACTCAGGAGGAATTGGATGTTATTATGAATCATGTGCCAGGAGGCGCCAGCAATATTCAGGATATCTATCCTTTAGCACCGCTACAACAAGGTATTTATTTCCATCATTTAATGAGTGATAAATCCATTGGAGATCCTTATATCCTATCGGAATTGTTGTCTTTTTCATCATTAGACAAGCGTTCGGAATTTATAGAAGCTTTAGGTTTTGTTATCAACCGCCATGATGTGCTTCGTACCTGCGTGCTCAATGAAGGCCTTCCACAGGCTGTACAGGTAGTATTGAGAGCAGTGGAATTGAATGTAGAAGAATTGTCTTTAGATAAGGAAGTAGATATTTTATTTCAGGTAAAAAAAGAGCAAGCGTCTGAGAACTTATATATCGATCTGACTAAAGCCCCAGCAATGCAAGTGAAAGTGGCCGATGATGTGGATAATGGTGTCTATTATTTGCTATTGGATCATCATCATATCATGATGGATCACATGGGAACATCGAAAATAATAGAGGAGATAGAACTTTATTTAGTTGGGCGAGCAAGTCAGCTCCCAACACCAGCTTTATATAGAGAATTTGTTGGGCAGATTATAAATAAAGAGAAAACAGGGGAGAACAAAAAATACTTCAGCGATGTATATAGTGATATAGATACGCCTTCTTACCCGTTTAATTTATCGGACACCAAAATCGATGGTAGTTCTACCATTATGACATCAAAAAAAATACTGTCTTCTGAATTACGCGATCACATTCGAAAGGTGTCTAATGATCTTAAGATCAGTCCGGCTGTACTGTTTCATGCGGCCTTTGGATTGGTGGTAGGAAGATGTAGTGGTACGGATTATGCGCTATTTGGTTCTGTGCTTTTAGGAAGGTTACAGGGCATTAAAGGCTCCGAATCTTCACTGGGATTATTTATGAATACCCTTCCTGTATTATTAGATGTCAAAGGAGACATTCCTTCCTATATTTCACAAACTGATGCGTACTTGCAAACGCTCTTGAATCATGAACAAACGCCATTGTCAAGTGTTCATCAATGGAGTGGTATCCCCAATGATATTCCAATGTTTAGTGCTTTGTTGAACTATAAGCATTCAACTAAAGAAGCTACAGAGGAAGCTTCCGGTTTTGAGGGTACATTTTTATCTGGATATGCCCGAACCAATTATCCATTTGGTTTTGACGTTGAGGATTATGGGAATGATTTTAAGCTAACCTCTAATATATCTTCTCTAGATATTGATCCGTCTGCTGTAGTATCTTATATGGAAGAAGTATTGAAAGAATTGCTTGTCCATATAGATGAGGAATCATACGTGACCGTTGAAAGCATATCAATACTTAGTGAGGAGGAAGTACATCAGTTGTTAGAGGTCTTCAACGATATAGCAGTATCCTATCCAAAGGACAAGACAGTTGTTGATTTATTTGAGGCACAGGTGTTAGAGACACCTGATGCCGCGGCAGTGGTGTATGATGCAGAAAACCTAACCTATAAGGAACTAGATGAGAAATCGAATCAATTAGCAAACTATTTGATTGAAAAAGGAGTGTCATCAGAGCATCTAATAGGTATTTGTCTAGATCGTAGTTTGGAGATGATCATCAGTATTTTTG
>NZ_JAJGWR010000022.1:0-2217 GCF_021390755.1 Tenacibaculum piscium
ACAGGATAACTTCCTGTTGGCGTATTTGCTGCAATCGTTACATTTCCGTCGGCATCTATTAAGATATTTCCTGTCGTTATTGGCGTTACATCTGTATTTGCGGTCGTTACTTGAACGCCGTTTAAAGTATCACCTGTTAAAACTTCTCCCGCTGAAACATCCGTTGTTCCTGATGCTAATGGTGCTGAAGCTGTTCCTAAAGTTTCATTATCAGCTAATAATTCTCCTACTACTTCCACTGTTACTGTTGCCGTTGTACAGTTTGCTGGATTAACCCCACTTTCACAAATCGTATATGTTACAGGATAACTTCCTGTTGGCGTATTTGCTACAATCGTTACATTTCCGTCGGCATCAATTAAGATATTTCCTGTCGTTATTGGCGTTACATCTGTATTTGCCGTCGTTACTTGAACGCCATTTAAGGTATCACCGGTTAAAACTTCACCCGCTGAAACACCAGTTGTTCCTGATGCTAATGGTGCTGAAGCTGTTCCTAAAGTTTCGTTATCAGCTAATAATTCTCCTACTACTTCCACTGTTACTGTTGCCGTTGTACAGTTTGCTGGATTAACCCCACTTTCACAAATCGTATATGTTACAGGATAACTTCCTGTTGGCGTATTTGCTGCAATCGTTACATTTCCGTCGGCATCAATTAAGATATTTCCTGTCGTTATTGGCGTTACATCTGTATTTGCGGTCGTTACTTGAACGCCATTTAAGGTATCACCTGTTAAAACTTCTCCCGCTGAAACATCCGTTGTTCCTGATGCTAATGGTGCTGAAGCTGTTCCTAAAGTTTCGTTATCAGCTAATAATTCTCCTACTACTTCCACTGTTACTGTTGCCGTTGTACAGTTTGCTGGATTAACCCCACTTTCACAAATCGTATATGTTACAGGATAACTTCCTGTTGGCGTATTTGCTGCAATCGTTACATTTCCGTCGGCATCAATTAAGATATTTCCTGTCRTTATTGGCGTTACATCTGTATTTGCCGTCGTTACTTGAACACCATTTAAGGTATCACCGGTTAAAACTTCTCCTGCTGAAACATCCGTTGTTCCTGATGCTAATGGTGCTGAAGCTGTTCCTAAAGTTTCATTATCAGCTAATAATTCTCCTACTACTTCCACTGTTACTGTTGCCGTTGTACAGTTTGCTGGATTAACCCCACTTTCACAAATCGTATATGTTACAGGATAACTTCCTGTTGGCGTATTTGCTGCAATCGTTACATTTCCGTCGGCATCAATTAAGATATTTCCTGTCGTTATTGGCGTTACATCTGTAKTTGCYGTCGTTACTTGAACGCCATTTAAGGTATCACCTGTTAAAACTTCACCCGCTGAAACACCCGTTGTTCCTGATGCTAATGGTGCTGAAGCTGTTCCTAAAATTTCATTATCAGCTAATAATTCTCCTACTACTTCCACTGTTACTGTTGCCGTTGTACAGTTTGCTGGATTAACCCCACTTTCACAAATCGTATATGTTACAGGATAACTTCCTGTTGGCGTATTTGCTGCAATCGTTACATTTCCGTCGGCATCAATTAAGATATTTCCTGTCGTTATTGGCGTTACATCTGTATTTGCCGTCGTTACTTGAACRCCATTTAAGGTATCACCTGTTAAAACTTCWCCCGCTGAAACATCCGTTGTTCCTGATGCTAATGGTGCTGAAGCTGTTCCTAAAGTTTCATTATCAGCTAATAATTCTCCTACTACTTCCACTGTTACTGTTGCCGTTGTACAGTTTGCTGGATTAACCCCACTTTCACAAATCGTATATGTTACAGGATAACTTCCTGTTGGCGTATTTGCTGCAATCGTTACATTTCCATCGGCATCAATTAAGATATTTCCTGTCGTTATTGGCGTTACATCTGTATTTGCGGTCGTTACTTGAACGCCGTTTAAGGTATCACCTGTTAAAACTTCTCCCGCTGAAACATCAGTTGTTCCTGATGCTAATGGTGCTGAAGCTGTTCCTAAAGTTTCATTATCAGCTAATAATTCTCCTACTACTKCCACTGTTACTGTTGCCGTTGTACAGTTTGCTGTTCCTAAAGTTTCATTATCAGCTAATAATTCTCCTACTACTTCCACTGTTACTGTTGCCGTTGTACAGTTTGCTGGATTAACCCCACTTTCACAAATCGTATATGTTACAGGATAACTTCCTGTTGGCGTATTTGCTGCAATCGTTACA
>NZ_JAJGWR010000023.1:0-788 GCF_021390755.1 Tenacibaculum piscium
GGAATATGGCAAGAAAACAGAAAATCATGGAAAATGAGAAACATCCACTTGACGACTTGAAAAATGAGGAAATCACTAAAATCGTGAAAAATGAGAAATGCACACTGAAGGACCTGGAATATGGCGAGAAAACTGAAAATCACGAAAAATGAGAAATACACACTTTAGGACGGGGAAAATAACAGGTAAACCAACAGGTATGAAAAATGAGATAAACTCATTAGGTTAGTTGTTGATGCATAAAATAGCATCGACACAAAAAACAATTGAAACAACAACAGGAGAACNGGAAATGCCCACAGAAGGACTTGGAATATGGCGAGAAAACTGAAAATCACGGAAAATGAGAAATACACACKTTAGGACGTGAARTATGGCGAGGAAAACTGAAAAAGKTGGAAWATTTAGAAATGTCCACTKTAGGACGYGGAATATGGCAAGAAAAGTGAAAATCATGGAAAATGAGAAACATCCACTTGACGACTTGAAAAATGACAAAATCACTGGAAAACGTGAAAAATGAGAAATGCACACTGTAGGACCTGATCTGTGGAGCGACGTCAGAAGAAAGAGGATAGATTGCGACGGTCGCCGGATGGTTGTAGAAATCACGAAAAATGATAAATACACACTGTAGGAYRTGAAATATGGCRAGGAAAACTGAAAAAGGTGGAAAATTTAGAAATGTCCACTGTAGGACRTGGAATATGGCAAGAAAACTGAAAAKCATGGAAAAWGARAAACATCYACTTSACRAAATGAAAAATGACAAAATCAATGAAATACGT
>NZ_JAJGWR010000023.1:836-1847 GCF_021390755.1 Tenacibaculum piscium
ACAAAATCAATGAAATACGTGAAAAATGAGAAATGCACACTGTAGGACCTGGATTATAACAAGAAAACTGAAAATCATGGAAAAAGAGAAACATCCACTTGACAACGTGAAAAATGACGAAATCACTGAAAAACGTGAAAAATGAGAAATGCACACTGTAGGACCTGGAATATGGCGAGAAAACTGAAAATCACGGAAAATGAGAAATACACACTTTAGGACGTGAAATATGKCGAGGAAAACTGAAAAAGGTGGAAAATTTAGAAATGTCCACTGTAGGACRTGGAATATGGCAAGAAAACTGAAAATCATGGAAAATGAGAAACATCCACTTGACGACTTGAAAAATGACGAAATCACTAAAAAACGTGAAAAATGAGAAATGCACACTGAAGGACCTGGAATATGGCGAGAAAACTGAAAATCACGGAAAATGAGAAATACACACTTTAGGACGTGAAATATGGCGAGGAAAACTGAAAAAGGTGGAAAATTTAGAAATGTCCACTGTAGGACGTGGAATATGGCAAGAAAACTGAAAATCATGGAAAATGAGAAACATCCACTTGACGACTTGAAAAATGACGAAATCACTAAAAAACGTGAAAAATGAGAAATGCACACTGAAGGACCTGGAATATGGCGAGAAAACTGAAAATCACGGAAAATGAGAAATACACACTTTAGGACGTGAAATATGGCGAGGAAAACTGAAAAAGGTGGAAAATTTAGAAATGTCCACTGTAGGACGTGGAATATGGCAAGAAAACTGAAAATCATGGAAAATGAGAAACATCCACTTGACGACTTGAAAAATGACGAAATCACTAAAAAACGTGAAAAATGAGAAATGCACACTGAAGGACCTGGAATATGGCGAGAAAACTGAAAATCAYGGAAAATGAGAAATACMCACTTTAGGACGTGAAATATGGCAAGGAAAATTGAAAAAGGTGGAATATTTAGAAATGTCCACTGTAGGACGTGAAATACGGCAAGAAAACTGAAAAT
>NZ_JAJGWR010000024.1:0-1708 GCF_021390755.1 Tenacibaculum piscium
CTCCGTATTACCGCGGCTGCTGGCACGGAGTTAGCCGGTCCTTATTCTTACAGTACCGTCAAGGATGTACACGTACATCGGTTTCTTCCTGTATAAAAGCAGTTTACAACCCATAGGGCAGTCATCCTGCACGCGGCATGGCTGGTTCAGAGTTGCCTCCATTGACCAATATTCCTCACTGCTGCCTCCCGTAGGAGTCTGGTCCGTGTCTCAGTACCAGTGTGGGGGATAATCCTCTCAGACCCCCTACCTATCGTTGCCATGGTAAGCCRTTACCTTACCATCTAGCTAATAGGACGCATAGTCATCTTGTACCCATAAATGTTTAATAGTAAACTGATGCCAGTCAACTACATTATGGAGTGTTAATCTTCATTTCTAAAGGCTATCCTCCTGTACAAGGCAGATTCTATACGCGTTACGCACCCGTTCGCCGGTCGTCATCTGTGCAAGCACAATGTTACCCCTCGACTTGCATGTGTTAAGCCTGCCGCTAGCGTTCATCCTGAGCCAGGATCAAACTCTTCATTGTATATTTTAAATAATATGAATGAATAAGTTTCAAAAGAATTTGTTCTAATTTAATAGAACGTGGTTATTCTACTCTTATTTACGCTGTCAATTTCAATATTTTCAATGAACGTAACTTATTTAGTTACAGATAAGATTTTACTCTTATCATTTTTTGTAGAAATGCTAGAATTGAACTAACTGACATATTATTGTCATTTCCAAATTTCTTTAATCGTTACGCTTTCTGAAAGCGGTTTCAAATATACATTCTTTTATTTGTTTTAAACAAATTAAAATTAACTTATTTTTTACATTTTATTAAAATGATACTTAACGATGTTTTAAGGAACAGTTGTTAACTTTTAAACTTGCGTTTTTCCGTTAGCGGTTGCAAATCTACAACCTTTTTCTAAACTAACAAGGACTTTTTTTATTTATTTTAAAAGTATTTTACTAATCACTGATTATAAACACATTATATTTTTTATTTTTTTGCTATTTTTCAAGTTTTTTTAATTATTTAAAGATAAATAAGACTTTTTAAGCTTTTTTATTGATAATTTATTTTTAAAAATTCTTCGTTTTAAAAGTAGATAATTTAAAATATAGCAGATTTTAATGTTAAATAATCTAATTCCTAGCCCCGATTGAAGTAGCTGTTTGAGCTCTTTTTTGGTTTTATTTTCGAAAAAACAAAAAAAGCGAGTGCGGAAAGCGGGTAATTGCTTCTTATTATTCTTATTTTAAATGTATAAAAATCCTTTTTAATGAGATTTATCTTTAATTTATATTGATTGTTTTATTCGGATATAAAACTTCTTATCTATCCCTCACAGGTTTTAAAAACCTGTGAGGTCTAAGTTTACTAGATTAATTTTATATTTTTTTTAGAAAAACAAAAAAAGTAAGGCACAAAAAAAACCTCAATCTATAAAGATTGAGGTTTCAAAGAAAGGCAACGACCTACTCTCCCACCATTGGCAGTACCATCGGCGCAAATGGGCTTAACTTCTCTGTTCGGGATGGAAAGAGGTGAGCCCCATTGCGATAATCACCTTAAAATGTTTCAGTATATTTCAACTGTATAAGTTAACATATTGGTAAAAATTATATCGTAAATAATCCCCATTCAATCATTTCTAAATCTAAATGATTTGTTGGCTCATCTAAAATTAATAAGTCGGGTTTTTTGATA
>NZ_JAJGWR010000025.1:0-1539 GCF_021390755.1 Tenacibaculum piscium
GAAATGAAAGTGTAAAGGCAATAAATGAGTAAGAAATCAGYAAAAAATAAATTATTAGTCAAAATAACAAAAACACGAAGTTCGCTTCGTGTTTTTGTTATTTTGACTAATAATTTATTTTTTRCTGATTTCTTACTCATTTATTGCCTTTACACTTTCATTTCCTTTGATGATGTAAAAGTAAGAACGCCTGTTTTTCTGATGTTCTTCTTTACTACACTTGCTACTATTCGCATCATCACAATGATTTAGTAAATTATCTTCTCCAAAACCAATCGCACTTTCTATTCTATTTGATGCAATTCCTCTTGAAATTATATAATCACGGGTTGATTTTGCTCGGCGATCTGATAAATTCCTATTATAATCTTTACCTCCTCGGCTATCCGTATGCGATTCGATTTTAATGACCAATTCTGGATACGTATTCATTACCGTTACAATATCTTCTAATTCATACTCCGCATCTTCTCGGATATTTGACTTATCGAAATCAAAATAAATAGGATTGATTACAATCTGATTTCCTACTATTAATGACTGTAAATTAAGATTCACAACAACATCTTGTTGATTTACATCAAGCGTTTCCGTTTCTTCTTTCACATTTTTATAACCATCTTTTGATGCTACAACTACAAAATTATGTTCACAATCTTTTTGTTCAAAAAGATACGCACCTGTTCGTCCTGTTTTTATAGAAGAAACCACTTCTCCTGCAGGATTCATTAATTGAACCACAACATTCGAGATTGGTTCACCTGTACGAGAATCACTAATTATTCCTTTGATATCTTCTTTACATTGATAAATGATAAAACTATAAATATCATCATCTCCCTTTCCATCTTTTCTGTTTGATGAGAAAAATCCGTGCGAATGTTCTTTGTTTATCACAAAGGAAAAATCATCAAAAGCTCCATTTATTGGACTTCCTAAATTCACTGGATTCAAATGATTTTCACCATCATATTTTGCTTCAAAAACATCCAAAGCTCCTAAACCTAAATGACCATCAGATGAAAAATACAACTCATTATCTTTTCCGATAAAAGGAAACATTTCCCTACTTTCCGTATTGATTGCTTTTCCTAAATTCGCAGGTTTCCCAAACTTATTATTTTCTAAAATCGCTACTTTATAGATATCTGTACCTCCAAATCCATTGGGCATATCTGATACAAAATACAACGTTTTTTCATCAGCACTTAACGCTGGATGACCACATGAAAAAGCATCACTATTAAATGGTAATTCTTGAACATTTCCCCAAAAATCTCCTATTTTATCAGCACTATAAATTTTAAGATGTGAGACTTGATCCTCATCACCTTTTAATTTTCGACCATCATAATTATCTCGTGTAAAATAGGCTTTTTTACCTTTTTCGGTGATAATTATATTTGATTCATGATATTTTGAGCTTAAATCCTCCAACATTGTTGCTTCTTCAACATCCAACATTTTCTTAGCAATCATGTTTTTTTGCTTCGCTTTATAGATGTTTAAAAACGGTTGTTTATTCCATTTATAAAGCTT
>NZ_JAJGWR010000027.1:0-1149 GCF_021390755.1 Tenacibaculum piscium
CGAATTTAGGTTTCTACGGACAAACTATTGTTGAAGATGAATATCGTTTTCTAAATGATACTCAAAAAGACATTTATGATGGTTGGAATTTTGGAGCACAAATCGGAATTGGTTTTCTATTTGATATGTTCGACAATTTTAGCGCAGGAATTAATTATAATGGACAATCAGATTTTAGCAAATTTGAGTCAAATAATAATGTTGGAATAAATGACAAACAGAAAATGAAAAACCTAAACTCAATCGGAATTATATTAATGATTGAATTATAAAAACGTTGCACAACAATGCATATATTTTATTGCTAGGTTCTAGCCTGCTTACGAAAGTCCTCGCGGACTTTCTATTCGGTTTTTATTTACTAACTTAGTGACTTAATCACGCAACAAACCATATACAAGCACGTTGCAAGTAATTGGCAAAAAATCACGCAAATTATAATGTGTTTTTTAAGGCTAATAAAGAAGTATAATCGGAAACTATTTCCCTAAAAACCTTCTAAAGAATGAGCAAAATACTGAAAAACTTACGCAACCGCTGATTTAAAAGATTGACGCATAAATCAATAAAAACTGAATGAATAAAACTAACCGAATTATCATCCAAAATCTGAATTTATAACGGCTGTAGAATTTAAGGAATGTAGCAAATTGGAATTGGAAAATTGACGCATAAATCAATAAAAACTGAATGAATAAAACTGACCGAATTATCATCCAAAATCTTAATTTATAACGGCTGTAGAATTGAGAAAATGCAGAAAATTGGAATTGGAATTGGAATTGGAATTGGAAAAAACAGCATTATAAACTGAAAAACAAACTACTTGCAACAAAATATATAATTTATTGCTAGTGCGAACCTACTTACGAAAATCCTTAGGGGATTTTCTATTCCGTTTTTATTTACTTAATTTAGTGCTTCAAAAATGCAACAAACCATATATAAATCGTTGTGCCCAATAAAAAAACTCGTTTCATAAGATAATTCAGATTAAATGATTGTATCTTTGATAGTATCAAATGATAGTATCAAAAATGAAACCACCTTACGAAATAACATCTTCTATTTTAAAATTAATAACTTCTATTTCTGAGAAAATAGGAGAAGTAAATGCTAATTTATTAAATAAACCTTCTCCTAAATTAA
>NZ_JAJGWR010000027.1:1210-1275 GCF_021390755.1 Tenacibaculum piscium
AAAATGCAACAAACCATATATAAATCGTTGTGCCCAATAAAAAAACTCGTTTCATAAGATAATTC
>NZ_JAJGWR010000028.1:0-1140 GCF_021390755.1 Tenacibaculum piscium
TATTAGCTAGATGGTAAGGTAACGGCTTACCATGGCAACGATAGGTAGGGGGTCTGAGAGGATTATCCCCCACACTGGTCCGTGTCTCAGTACCAGTGTGGGGGNNNATCCTCTCAGACCCCCTACCTATCGTCGCCATGGTAAGCCGTTACCTCACCATCTAGCTAATAGGACGCATAGTCATCTTGTACCCATAAATGTTTAATAATTTAATGATGCCATCAAACTACATTATGGAGTGTTAATCTTCATTTCTAAAGGCTATCCTCCTGTACAAGGCAGATTCTATACGCGTTACGCACCCGTTCGCCGGTCGTCAGCATAGCAAGCTACCTGTTACCCCTCGACTTGCATGTGTTAAGCCTGCCGCTAGCGTTCATCCTGAGCCAGGATCAAACTCTTCATTGTATATTTTAAATAATATTTAATGAATAAGTTTCAAAAGAATTTGTTCTAAATTAATAGAACGTGGTTATTCTACTCTTATTTACGCTGTCAATTTCAATATTTTCAATGAACGTGTCGAGTCGACACACACAAGTATTTTCAACTTGTTAATCTTCTCAGACTTCTTTTGTAGAAATGTTAGAATTGAACTAACTGATTTTTATCGTAAAAATCATTCCAAAATTTCTTGATCGTTTCTCGCTTTAGTGTATTTCTTAAAGCGGTTGCAAAACTACAAACTATTTTTAAACTTTTTAAATTTAATTTCATTAAATTTAAAAAGTTTTTTTTTAGTTTGTTAATGAACTTTGTTTTTAAAACAGGTTGCAAATATAGTTTCTTTTATTAATAAAAAATAAGACTTTAGTAACTTATTTTTTACGTTTAAATATTATTAATTTTACAAACTTCTTAAAGAACTAAACTAACTTATAAACTTACGTTTTTCCGTTAGCGGTTGCAAATCTACAACTCTTTTCTGATTCAACAAGGAGTTTTTTAGCCTTTATTTAAAAGTGTTTAAAAAAACACTTTTAAATAAAGGCTAAAAAACTCCTTGTTGAATCAGAAAAGAGTTKTTTAGCCTTTATTTAAAAGTGTTTTTTTAAACACTAATATTCAACGAATTAAACCTTAATTATTATTTATCATAAACAAAATTTGAACGACATTATAGACAAAAACATAATAATC